>WAOU01000044.1 GCA_015521095.1 Desulfurococcales archaeon
ATTTCTGGCAGGCGTGTAGAATTGCGAGACTCAAGGGAGCCTGTCCCTATTATAATGAGCTCCAGCGATATAATCCCAGCGATATCAAGCCTATAATAGTGTCCCTCAAGGATTCTCCTCCGCGTAGAATTGTTAACCTGCTTAGAAGAAAACTAGGAATATGCCCTTTTTTCGCGCTGAGATCGCTGGTCAGCGACTCACAGTTCATAGTAGCAACCTATCCATACGGGTTTAGACCTGAGATATTCGAGAGCCTCATGGATCCTTACTCCTATGAGGATCTGGTCGTAGTTGTAGACGAGGCACATACTTTATTTAACGCTCACAGCCTCCTCGAACACAGGATAAAGTTAAAGGATATAGAAGCATCAATAGTAGAAGTAAAACACTATGCGCCTGATGCCAAGATCGTGGTCGATCTACTACAGGACCTCTACAAGTCATTATCCAGGATCGGTAAAGACGTCAAATACACAAAGGTCGCACGACTAGACAAAGAACCCTTAAGAAACATAATAGAAGAAATAGACGTCATAATTGACACTGCAGAACACGTACAGGAGAAAAAGATAGAAGAAGCAATCCTATCCTCGGCAGAAATATCCAAGGCTAAAACAAGCATCGCCAAGATAGTATCTTGGCTAGCAACGATAGCTCGTGACGACGTCTTTCTATTCATTGAGTTAAACGATGAGACACAATACGTTGCGACTCCTCTAGACCCATCCGTTGTAGCATCACCGCTATTGAATAGGGCCAAGGCCGTCATACTCTCAAGCGGTACTCTACCACCAGGCGATTTTGTAAGAGAACTCTTAGGCGTAAGACGACAAGTAGTGTACCTAGATGCAGAATTGACTTACGGCAGATTCCTTCCCACGAGTAATATTTACACAGCGGTAGCAAGAGACGTAACCACTAGGTACAGGGAGAGATCAGACCACATGTACAGGAGGCTAGCCGCATATGTCTCCCTAATATCAAGGAATATTCCCGGCATCAAACTAGCCGTATTCCCCAGTTATGAACTAATGGACAAGATCACAGGCAAGCTACCCGCTGATCTACCAACGTACAATGAGACAAAGAAGACGAGTCTCCAAGAAGTCCATGAGAAGATAACACTATACGATGACCTGCTCATAAACGCTGTTGCAAACGGCAAACTAGTAGAAGGAGTAGAATTCGTGTCGCCAAAAGGTGAAAACCTATTGTCTACAGTCATAATAGTAGGTGTCCCGTATCCTCAGCCGGACGCATATACGAACACACAGCTTGAGATCCTATCACAGAGGCTCGGAAGCCAAAGAGCAAAATACTATGTATACACGTTCTCGACAATAGTAAAAGTAAAACAGGCTCTTGGAAGAGCCACTAGGAGCCCGACGGATAAAGCAGTCTACTTCCTACTCGACAGAAGATATCTCAAAAAAGAGATCAGGGAATCACTAAGAATACCAGTCAAAAGAGTCTTCTCTTCTGTGGCCGGTCTTCAGCAAGCAGTCATAGAAGCAAGAAGACACCTAGGTTTCTAAAAATAAGATTAATAAGATTTAGGATTATTCGGGGAAAATCACTCTAGGAAGGACTCGAGCGCATCGTATACGTCTAGGACTCCTTCCCTAGTTTTCCTCACGACCTTGAAGCCAGCTAGTTCTAGCTTCTTTACTGCGTAGTCTGCAGCGCTTAGAAGTAGGTCGAGTGCGTCCTCAAGCTCTGCTCGAGGATCGATCTCGTCGTTGAGTAGTTCCTCGATATTTTCCTCAAGTCCGTCTTCCGCTTTTAGCTCGACAACAAATTTTTCTCCTTCACGATAAATTACCAGCTTCACGGGGTACTCTGGATGATCAACCGTGAGTGTCTCATCAGATATACTCGCCTTAAGTCCTTTTTTGCTCGAGTTCTTAGCTATTGATTCTAGAACCTCTGCTACATTGCCCGGCATTATTACCACCTCTATATCCATTTACTACTATGGTCGTCATCCTTATAGCTTTTCAAGGGAAGCACTGCAGTAATCCATATTATTACACTCTATCAAGGCATAGTACCCTTTTTTCAAGGGTCCTGGGTTAACGAATAATGAACCGTTTTTCTCCTCTACACCTCTAGACTCATGTATGTGTCCAAAAAGATGAAGTCTAGGGCGGAGCATAGTTACAAAGTCTCTGAGCTCGCGTACTCCGGCGTGGAGCCCGAAGAATACCCTGTCAAGGGTTCCCTTTGGCGGATGATGCGATAACAGTATATCGACTCTACTATTTCCAAGTTTCTGTTTTAGCGAGTCGAGAGAGCTGTGGAAATCCAATCCTCCTATACCAGCAATAATAGTTCCTTGAACCTCAGTGATTCTTCCATCGAGAAGCACTTCATTGTCACGTAGGACTCTGGCGATCGCTGGATCGTCAATATTTCCTGTGACCGCCAGCTTGTTAACAGCTTTTCTAACAAGAAGTGTGGCAGTATCGACACATTGAAAGTCTCCTGTTGCAACTATGAGATCGTAATCACCTGCTCTGTTCAGTAATTTTTCAAGTTTATCATTTGCACAGTGTATATCAGAGACATGGAGGATCTTCACGGATCCAACACCATCATTATACTATAATTATCTCCTAGAAAAGATCATTGCCTAGATACTTGTGCAAACGGGCTCTGAGCCTTCTAAGAGTTTTTCTTTTAAGTTCCCTGTCGACTTTGCTCTCTTCGACTGCTGATATCAGGTATCGATACGCGAAGATAGCTGTTCTAGGATCGAACCGGTAAGGTATGCCGTCTTTGCCGCCTATAGCATATGCATAGATAAAGGGGTCTGGTGGATGCGTCACCGAGTCTCTTGTACTTGTCGGAACCCCGTAGATTATGTCGGCTATAAGAGCAAGTGCTCTGACAACTGCAGGTCCGACTCCTGGGGCAAGCCCTAGATCTTCTGGGTTAACTAGGGGGACATCGCCGAGCCTCTCCAGGGACTTTTTAAGTTGTGGGGATAGTTTCATCGGCCGATAATAGCGTGGAGGACTGGTATTTACGGCGTCACGTCTTTGATCCTCGAGGAAATCGATTAAAGTAGGCTTTCTCTTTATACGGGAGAGCGCTTCTTCTAGCTTTCTTGTGAGGCGTTTTCCTTCACTATTGATTATCTCTATGTATGTTTTAAGCGCCTCCTTGCTCTCCTCCGCTGTCGCGTTCAGGGTTATGTCTTTGCTCGGTATACCTGATACACCGCTGTGAGGTTCTATGAGAGAGGGATGGTCAATATGGTATCTGCGAGCGTATTTCGTGGAGGTATTCATGCCTTGTTGCACGACCAGGATTTTTCCATTGTCAGCGACGATAACGGCATGTTGATATAGGTCGTAGCCGTCCTGTAGGAAAGCGGAGTCTATCCTAGCAGTTAGCTTGCTAAACCTGGTTATCTTGTCTGAGTCAACGCCTAGAATTTTCTCCGCTTTCTCAGCCTCCTCAGGTACAAGGCGCATACGTGATCCTTTTCCTCCCAATACTAGGAAGCCGAGACTTGGATCATTCCAGGTTATTGTTTTTAAGATGCCAAGAACGACAGTAGTACTTCCGCTACTATCCCAGTCCATTCCTATAACGTTGTTGAATGCCTGGAACCATACTGGGTCAGATAGCATCGCGATAACTGCGTCTACTCCACGCTCGTCAATTATATAGCGGATAATTGAGTCTCCTAGCTTCTTCATTATCCTTAGCATCCATGGAGGTACACGTCCACCATGCAGTGGGAGATCTGCGACTCCAGGCACTTCAAGATCCCTAGTGTACTAGCTAAACCATTAATATAGGATCAATTGGGAGGTGAAAAACCCTTAGCTAATCCTGGCATCCTACTTCTTTTTCTTTTCAATAAAACTCCTAGCCCGGTTCCTTGTTTCTTCTCTTGCCGCACTTGTAATAAGCGATCTAAGGCCAGCTTCTACTAGCGGGTGGGGCCTTGAGGATCGTAGGAGTGTCAATGCGTTCTCAACCGCCCACTGGCTATTGGATGCAATGTCCTCAACCAGTTTCTCGATAGTGTTTAATAGTTCTTCCCTATCGTCTACAACACCGTTTAAGACACCCATTCTAAATGCTTCCTCTGCTGTCACGAGTCTTCCTGATAGAACGATGTATGCAGCATTCTTGTATCCCAGGAAGAGAGGGCCTAGAGTCGTTGATGCAGGAGGCACCATTCCCCATTTAACAGCAGGGCTTCCGAGCTTGGCGCCACGAACAGAGTATGCTAGGTCACTGGCTAGAACTAGTTCGAAGCCTATTCCTACGGCGTGCCCGTTTACGGCTGCTATTACTGGTTTCTTGCAGGAGGAGACTGCTTTGCATACTCCTCCGAGCCCTTCGCCCATTAATTTTATGGAGTCGTCGATACTAGTTATTTCGGCTACTGGTTCCAGGTCTACGCCGGTGCTAAAGAAACGTTCTCCACTACCTGTTATGACTATGGCAACGGTTTCAGGATTTTCGCATTCTTCTCGGATAATTCTATCAAGTTCCACTGCATGCTTGTAGTCTAGACTGTTCCCTTTTTCTTCTCTATCAATGATGATGAGAGAAGCCTTGCCTAGGCGTTCAACCCGTATAGGCAATGGTATTCACCGTATCAATTTTTGTGGATGGGGTCAATATAAACAATATCATTAAATAAAAATAAATGATAATAATAGAAATTATTTCAACAAGACTGAAGCTCCTTAACTATCTTTAACGCCTCATCAGCGTGCTTTTCTGCAGGTCTAACATTTTTGAGAACAGCTATTAATTCACCGTTCTTCTTCAAGATGTAGGTAGTTCTCTTTGCGCTCGGCTGTTTTGTCCCCTTCTTCAAGATTCCCAGCTTCTCGGCTAATTTTCCTCCTTCATCACTGAGTAGCCTGAACTGGAACCCGTATTTCTCAGCGAATTTCTTGTTTTTGGAGGGAGGATCAGTTGATACTCCTACTACCTCGGCTCTACACTTCCTGAACTCATCTATTAGCTCGTTGAATCTTATTCCCTCTCTTGTGCATCCAGAGGTCATTGCCCGTGGATAGAAGTATACTACTATGATCTCGGATGGGATATCCGAGATTTTCACCGGGTTTCCGTCCTGGTCGACGAGCTCGGCTTCGAGAAGTATTTTTGCTTCTTCACTCATATCATTGGCACCTCTCAACTAAATACAGTGAGAGGCATAGTATTTAGCAGATAGTAAATACTTCTAGGTAGAAGGGAGGAGAGACGCTTATATAATCTCGCCTACTTCTACGTGTTTGAGTTGCTCCAATACGTAGGTTCGTATTTCTTCGAGGTTGGGTAGTGGCTTCACTATTCTTCCATTATCTATATATTTGACTAGGAGTTCTTCGGGTTTCTTTCCATCCTCACATAATAGAGATTCGTTTCCTAATAGCACTGTCAGGTTCTTAACAGGCGGACACCTATACAGTGTCTTTGCACCGGGTAGCTTTCCTCTCTTTGATACGGGTTCCCAGCCTTTTCCTCTGTCCACCGCGACGATATCCATACTTATGTCTATACTGGGAGCCATTGATATCGTAGTTCCAACGCCGAATCCATCGACTATGTCTCTCAGTTCAACTACCTGTTTCTCGCCGATGCCGCCACTGACATATATCTTAACGTGCGTATAGCCGTGGAGGTCAAGAGTCCATCTGACTTCTTCAACTATCTCCCTCATCTTTCCTCTTCTACTACTCGGAGTATCTAGTCTAACACCACTTAGATCCTTTCCAAGAAGCTCCGCTGCCATAAGACTCTCTACTCGTTCATCATAGAATGTGTCAACCAGAGCGATGACAGGTGTCTCGTCTTTGTATAGTTTCGCGAACCAGTACCAGGCGGCTTTCTGGTCGCCAAATGCGAGAATTAGTGCATGTGGCATGGTGCCTTTTGGCTTCACGCCGAGGTACTTCTCGGATAGTACTCCACTGACCCCATCTGCTCCGCCAATATATGCTGCTCTATCAGCAGCAGGATAAACTGCTGGATGAAGAGCCCTAAGACCAAAGTATAGTACTGCTTTGTCTCCGGCGAGCTTCTTTATCCTCGCGGTTTTGGTCGCGATACTGCTCGCGAACCTAAGTACCCCAAGAACAGGCGTCTCGTACTCTACGAAGTCGATGTATCTACCTTCGATGACGAATATTGGCTCTTTTCTCCCGAAGATTGTTCCTTCAGGGACACTGTATACGTCTACTGGGACCCCTTCTAGTATCTTGAGCGCTTCTTCTACTCCTGCGAGGACAGCCCACTCGTATCCTCTAGGCATAGTATATACATGTGCTTCCATCCTGACTTTGAGGTCTTCTAGCCCCGCTTCTTTTAGTATCCTCTTTGTCCTTGCAAAGTAGATGTCTGTCGATGCACCCTTCTTGATATCATCGGGACTGCTCATGTATACTGGGTTGTTTTCCAAGTCCTCGGCACCCACTACTGTATCACGCTGAGTAACTGAATTAAAAACTAAACATACCAATCTATTATTAATCAATTATGATCTTAATCAAGTAAAAAACGAGATAAATTTTCTCTTATGCTCCTAGACACGGTCATCTACTGTTATTATCCCTTGCTACAAACCACCAAACGGGGATGAGTATTGAGTAGTAGAAGAAACATAGAACTATATGCGCCATTCAACCTAATAGTCTCTCATCTACCAGGATACGATGAGAAGAGGGAAGCCATGAAGCATCTAAGGTGGCTTCTAGACGACGTAGAAATAGTTGAGTCGAGGCCTAATCTCCTCTTGGCCAAGGTTGAGGACCCCATTGACGCGGTTGAACGGCTTAAGAGGAGCCTTCCAAAGCATACTACCATACTCCGCGTTATTCCAGTCATGGAGGTAACTTATCCTAACGTAGAGAATGTAAGAGACGTGATACACAAACTCCTTAAAGGGCGTGAAGGCTCTTTCGCAATAAAGCTAGACGGACACCTATACGATAGCGAAGGCAGAATGATGCACAAAGTAGATAGTATAACTGTCATTGCCGACGGCATAGATCTACCCGTAAATCTCTCGAATCCCGACATCTTGGTCTATATCAAGATCGTTAAGTATAGAAGAAACTATCTAGCCGCATTATACGTTGGTAGCCCCGAAGGTATACTATCCGTGAAAAAACTATTCGGGGAAAACAAGGATTAAGCATGAGGACGTGGGTCTTTCCCATAGCAAGTATAATTGTTGATGGGGAATAGTTAGAGGGGCAAGCGGCCTTGGATCAGAGGAGGCAACTATTCGGGACCGCCGGCATACGTGGTCGTTACCTGGAAAAGGTCACCCCAGACCTCGCATTCAGAATAGGTCTAGCAATTGCAAATTATGTCGGTGGAGAGGGAACCGCTACTGTCGGCCACGACGTTCGGACAACGAGTCCCTTACTAGCGCAGATGGCCGCGGCAGGATTAATGGCCGGCGGGTTAAACTCATTGTTTATAGGAATAGTGCCTACACCAGTTCTGGCCTATAGTGTTCCACGGACAAATAGTAGGGCCGGTATAATGATTACAGCTAGTCATAATCCTCCACCCGACAACGGCATAAAAGTATTCGACGCGGAAGGCATGGAGTATACCATCGGCATGGAGCGCGATATCGAAGACATTGTATTCAACATGGATCCATACAAGCTCCATGCTCCCTGGGATAGTGTGGGTAGATTCATTCAGGGAGAAGAGGTCGTAGAAGACTATATGCGATCCCTAGTAGACAAAATAGGAATAAACGGGAGAAGGATCCCCCTACGGATAGCAGTCGACTGCGCTAACGGAGCCGCAAGCATGGTTACACCACGAGTACTCCGGGAAATAGGAGCAGAACAAGTAATAAGCATAAACTGTCATCCCGACGGATTCTTCCCGGGTAGGCCTCCAGAGCCAAGGCCAGACGTGATAGCCCCATATATAGGAAGCGTCCAAAACCTCGGAGTACACGTGTTATTCGCCCATGACGGCGATGCTGACAGACTAGCCGTATCAATACCAGGCGTTGGATTCATCAAACAGGACCTCCTAATAGCCCTCTATGCATGGTACAAGCTCCGAAACCGTAAAGGAACAATTATCGTCTCAGTAGACGTCGGAATAGAAGTAGAAGAAATCGTGGAACACCTAGGAGGAAGAATAGTAAGAGCAAAACTAGGCAAGATCCACGAGAAACTCCGCCAAACACCAGGAGCCCTACTAGCAGCAGAACCGTGGAAACTAATAGACCCAGAGTGGGGTCACTGGGTCGACGGAATCTATCAAGCAGCCCTACTAACACGAATAAGCCTTGAAGAGAAAGACTACCCACTCAACCTCATAAGAAGGCTCCCATTCTATCCCAGTGCACGTATATCGATAAAAATGCACTCAGACGAGGACAAAATAAAGTTCTTCGGATACTTTGAAGAAGAAGCAAAAGCCGTCATGTCCCGTGGTGCCGTCAAGATAATGACGCTAGACGGTATCCGGATCGAGTACGATGATAGGAGCTGGTTGCTCCTGAGGATGAGTGGGACAGAGCCTAAGATAAGGATCTATGCACAGGCCACAAGTAGGAAAAGGCTCGAGGAGATCCTTGCACAGGTTAAGAAACTGGCTTTCCAGACAAGCAGTAAGCTGGGAATCGAATTCAAAGGACTCGAAGAACATATAGATTATGGTGAGGCCATATCTGGCAGAGAAAAGACTACTGGAAAATAAAATTAGGCTAAGTCTACTCTAGTTTTTTGACTTTGCCGTATCGTTTTAGTAATTCTTCCAATCTTTTGACTCTCTTAGTGTAGAACCTGATCTTTGTAACGCTTCTTTTTCCATGCCTTACTAGTTCGATGAAGCTCCTTTTCTCACTTACCTTCATGAACGTGTCCTCGGGAAGAGGAAACTGTATGGTAGTCTTACCTACAAGCCCGGATATGACTATTCCTTTGTCGGTAATAGTGTATTTTTGGGGAACCTGCATGACTGTTACTTTGCCTACCTTCTTTATTGCCCAGAACATGAAGAGCTGGTTGATTATGAATATACCCTCGAAATATACGAGGAATGCCAGGAATAATGCGAGCCTATCATTCCCCAAGTAATCGAGGAATAGTAGGTGGAGGTGATCAATGTACTTCCAGAAGGTTATGAAGTAGATCATTGCAACTACCATGCCGAGACTACTATACATAGTGAACTTGGACTGTTCTTGCATATCCTGCATTATTCCCTCATCTTTCATCTGGATATCACGTATATTTTCTTCTTCGAAGACTTTCCTTCCGCTTAGGATAGTTTCTGGAGGAACCTTTTCTTGACCCAGTGGGTTCTTGCCTCTTCTGTTCAACAGAACTGACATCAGTATTATCACTACAAACGCTAACAGGAACGTCTTATAGTTCTTGCCTAGTACAGCCGCTAAGGCCGAGTAGAGTAGCATGGATACTTGACCAATTATCAATCGTTGCCTTAGATTCTCGACGAACGACAACTTTCTACGCCACCAGAAGAAAACATCTTAACTCACCCTATTTATAACTTAGAACAGGCGTAGCAGAGATGAATGAAAACAGCACGATTACAGTTAAGGCGGGATTAGTACTACTTGGAAGAAGCCTGGAAACGGTCAAGGACGCTTGTATATGGATAAAAGACGGACTAATCGAAGCGGTAACCAGTTCAGCCTCATGTCCTGCACGTCACATAGGGTCTAGTAATATACTAGTCACCCCTCAACCCGCTCTTGCACATGTACACTCGATGGACCACGTCTTTCCAGAATACGGTATCAACAAGGACATTAGGGAACTTGTTGCATATCCAAGCGGTGAAAAACATGTCAGGCTAAATGCACTGACGCGAGATAAAATGATATCTTATACGGCCGAGTACTATAGGTATGCTTGGCGCCTAGGCGTCGGACTAGTAGTAGATTTCAGAGAGCTCGGAGGCCTAGGATGCACAACGGCTAAGGAAGCACACAAGATTATTCCCGAAGGATTATCGCTGTTAGTCCTCGGGAGGCCTGGGCCAGGATGGCCAATGGGATGCGATGGCCTTGGCATATCTAGTCCTCTTGACTATCCAAAAGACGAATTACGTAAACTAGTTAGTAGCGTGCCTATAGCCGCGACACATGTAGCCGAGACTAAAGAGACACGGGAGCAAGGAGACCTAGAGATAGCTCTGGACACCGGGTTCCACGTGCTTATACATGGAACATATCTAGACAGAGACGATATAGTGAGGATTTTCTCGGAGAAAAAGAATCTTGTTCTATGCACGAGGAGTAACATGTGGCACAGTCTAAGGGTACCACCTATAGATGATATAGTTAAACTGGGTGCGAGTTTCGGCCTTGGAACGGATAATGCGGCATGGTTGCCTCCTGATCCATGGGGCGAGGCTATGACTCTCCTGTTTGCTGGTCGATTGAAGGGGTATAAGGAGCCCTTGTTGGCGAAGCGGATCCTTGAAGGATTATTCATAAATGGCTATACGATGTATGGTTTACGGCCAAGGCTGGTAGAAGAGGGTGTAAAGGCAGGCTTCCTAGTGTGGAATATAGAGGACACGGGTCTAAGTAGGGCTGAAGACGTGTATGTTGGAGTAGTAAAAAGACTTGTGTCGGCGAGACTTCTTGCTCGGGTAGATGAAGGAGTTATATCTTGGGTTTAGGCTTTTCCGACGCCTAGGTCTATTAGCTTCTTTAGGTTCATTGTGTCTAGTACGTTTCCTGTTATCTTTATCTTTCTTAGCATGAAGGCTTTCATAGCGTCTAGTTCGCCGCTTAGTATCTTGTCAAGTGTTTCTTTGTCTGCTGACAATGTAGCGATTGGGCTTGGGTGTTTTCCTTCTACTACTTTTAGCTCGCCATTGCTAATCTCTACGTAGAACTCGCCGACTCCTTCAACTACGAACTGGTATACTTTGTTCCATGACTTTATCTCGGGTGCCTTCTCTACTGCAGCCGAGAAAATCTTTTCGAATACTGGCTTTACCTCGTCTACTAGGCTCATACTTCTCCACCTGCGTCGTGTCTATACTCTGGTCTATATAGTATATTGGAATGATTTCTATAACTTAGGAGGCGTTGTGTCTGGTTTTTTTCATGTGGTTCCTTTTATAAACTCTGAAGCCGATTTTTCCGTATTTATATATGTGTGCATATCGGTATATAGTAGATTATTAAGGAATTGAATCATAATTCCCCCTAATGGCCACATAATCAATATGATCCTAAGGGTGTGAAACGTGGGACGCAGAGTCGCTATTGTAGGTACCGGCCACTCGAAATTCGGAGTAAGAAACGATGTAAACATAGCAGAACTGGCATATGAAGCAATCTCAAAGGCGATTAGTAGTGCGGGAATCGAGAAGAAAGAGATAGACCTCGTAGTAACAGGCTACGTAGGAGGATGGAGCAGCGAAGGACTAGCGCCAGTCGTGGTAATGGAGTACGCAGGGCTCACAGGCAAGCCCGGATATAGAATCGAAGCCGCATGTGCGACCGGAAGCGCTGCAATCAAGGCTGCACATGACGCAATCGCCAGCGGAGAAGCAGACATCGCGCTAGTCGTAGGAGTAGAAAAGATGAACGAGAGCCCAACACCAACAGTAGTAGAGTTCATAGGAAGAGCAGGCAACTACTTCTGGGAGTTCGAGAACTTCGGATTAACCTTCCCAGGCTACTATGCCCTATATGCGACTGCATATATGAGCAAGTATGGAGCAACAGAGGAAGACCTCTGTAGAGTAGCAGTAAAGAACCATTACTATGCCAGTATGAACCCCAAGGCCCAGTTCCCCAGAGCCATAACGCTAGAACAATGCATGAAGTCGAGATACATCGCATGGCCACTCAAACTATTCGACTGCAGCCCCATAACGGACGGAGCCGCAGCAGTAGTCCTAGCAAGCGAAGAGGTAGCACAGAAACTGACAGATAGCCCCGTATGGATAGAGTCAATAGGAGTCTCGGTAGGAACAAGTAACCTAAGCAAGAGAGATCAGTTCACAAGCCTAAACGCAGCAACTCTAGCAGCAAAGATGGCATACAAGAAGGCAGGCATCGACCCTGAGAACCCAGCAAAGTACCTCGATGTAGCAGAGGTACACGACTGCTTCACGATAGCAGAAATTCTAGCATACGAGGACCTAGGATTCGCAAAGAGAGGAGAAGGATACAAGCTAATAAGAGACGAACAAACCTACATCGGTGGACTAATACCAGTAAACCTAAGCGGAGGACTCAAAGCAAAAGGACATCCACTAGCCGCGACAGGAGTAAGCATGGCGGTAGAGCTAGCTAACCAGCTCCTAGGAAAAGTCGAGAAAGGAAGACAAGCAGACATCAAGAACGGCAGAGCACTAGCACACAACATCGGAGGAACAGGCCACTATGCATATGTAACGATCTATTCTTTGAGCAAGCCAAGAGCATAGAAGCCGTGGTAGGAGGTGGTGTATGAATGAGCAACCAGAGAGAGCAGGCGGACGCATTCCTAGCCCAGATGGACCAGTTCGCAAACATGATGAAGCAGAGCATCGGAGTACCAGTACTATTAGACCAAAAGACAGGAGTAGCACTCTGGTGGGACCAGAGAGAAATAAAACTAAGATTCGTGATAAGCGTCGAGAAGATAAGGAAATTCTTCGAGGCACTCTCAGAAGGAAAACTACTAGCCACCAAGTGCAAGAAGAGCGGTAAAATACTGTTCCCGCCACAGGTAGACTGCCCCGACGATCCAGAAGACGAAGTAGAATGGGTAGAGCTACCAAAAGAAGGAGAACTAGTAACATGGACAGTGATCTACGTAAAGCCCTACAGCTTCGGCCATTACAACGACTATACAGTAGGAATAGCAAAGCTCACAAACGGCGTCCAGATACTAGCATGGGTACGCGAGACGGATCCAAGCAAGCTCAAGGTAGGGCAAAAAGTAAAGATCGAGATAGTAAAGAGAGAGCCCGAAGGATACCTTACCTACGAGATAGTACCAGTACAAGGGTAACTCCAATAATAAACAATTGGAATAAACCTAGTTTTTCCCTTAATAGAAAAACATTATTTTCATTAACTCTTATTTTCCTCTATAGTTTCTCCAACCTATAAAGATCCTTCCTACGCAAATCCAATAATGGCATAAGTCTTCTAGCCTCGGCTAATATCTCTGGCTCTAATACTGCCTCAACCACGCGTTCTCCAAATCCGGCCTCAGCAACAACGACGCCCCGCGGATCGACTATTAAGCTCCTACCGGTAAAGTATTCTCCATATAGTACTGCTCCGACAACGTATGAAACGTTCTCATGCGCACGGGCCTGTGCAAGAACCCGGTATGCCTCCTCTTTTCCATGCCCAGTATACCATGCGCTCGGAACGAAGAATACGTCTACCCCTTTCTCCGCCTGTAACCTAAATAGCTCGGGATACCTTATCTCGAAGCATATAGCTAAACCGATTCTCGCGCCACAGACATCTACTGGCTCAAATAATTTTTCGCCTCTAGCTATCTTGTCGCTCTCCCGGAAACCTAGGATATCGAATAAATGCGTCTTACTGTAGGATGCAACGATTTCGCCAGACCTATCAATTACGACCGCCGTATTATATACTCGGGGCTTTTCACTGGACGGCTCAAACAGTGTACCGATTATACATGAATCATATTCCTGAGCCAGTTTCTTTAGGTTACCCAGCCATTTTTCACTCCATTCATATGAAGCCTTATAGAGCACTTCAGCGCTAAGGTTTGTTGGGTCAATCATAGCATATTCGGGCATTACTAGAATATCGCCCGCGGTCTTCTTAACTAGAAGATTAAGTCTCCTCATGTTGTCTGATACATTACTAGAAGCCCTAGTCTGGAGAACGCTTACTATAACGGGTTCCTGGAGCACATGTGATCCCTCATGTTCTATAAGGATGATCTTAAGAAGGTCTTAAGCTCGTCGACGAACTTGTAAAGATCCTTTTCATTATTATACAAGTGAATTGATACCCTAATTCCGTGAATTCCTGATTGTCCTCTCGCAGAGACAGCTATGCCTCTGCTCATTAGTCTTTTTACAAGCTCTACTTCTTTCAGGGTCTTGAGGCCTGTTTCGACAAGTATTATACCAGATTTTGATCTATAACTATAGCCTTCTAAGTGCTCTCTAAGATTCATGTCCTCAAGCATTTCAACTAGGATTTTTCTCAGGCCCATAATATGGTCTTCGACGGCCATGGGACTAATTGACACTAGATAATTGAGGGATTCGAGGAAGAGTTCCATCGCATGTATACTTGGCTTTCCAACAGGCAGGAATCTAGTGGCGTCTCTCTTAAGGATGAGATTATTCTTTAACGGATTCTTGCCGGGATCAATATAGTATTTTTCAATGTTATCGATCACGAGGTTACTTAGCCCATAGACCACTGGCGCGACTTCTTCGATAAGTCTATCATTTATGTAGGCTATTCCCAACGATGCAACAGGCATTAAGAGCCATTTAATACTAGTTCCGCAGGCGGCGTCAGCATGTCTTATATAGACCGGTACAGAGGATTGTCCGAAATGCTGGGCAGCATCTAGTATTATATATGAATCATCTCTTTTACTCTTTAGTATGTCTCCGAGGTCTGCTTTGTAACCTGTAGTCCACTGAATACTGCTAGCAACAAGCAAACGACCTTTCCTGTCTAAGAATGCGGAGGCTTCTTCTTCCCATTCAACAGGTCCACCTACTTCGACAACTTTGTTACAGTATGCGTCAAGGGACTCACATAAGGATCGTAGTGCGTATACAACGCCTGGAAACTCCTGCTTGGTGACGCCTATTGTAACTGGTTCTCGATGATCTCTATAGTGGTTTATTATGAGTGAAGCCGCGATGGAAACTATACAGTCCGTGGTACCGTTGGTTATAACGATATTGTCTTTGTTTCCTAGACCTATTAGAGTAGAGAATACTGTCCGTATTCTGTTGTATACGTCTATGGCTTCTTGGCTTTTTCCAAGGGGGTTATTTATAAATTCTAAGAGTGATCTGAGGCCTTTATCGCGTACTGTTCTTGGAACAAGCCCGACGACCGCAGTGTTAAGATAGCTTTGGAAGCTTCCTAGACCTGGGAAATCTCCTCTTGTATATACTGAAAGCAATCTGTGAGCACCTTGTTATTTATATGGGTAGGTTGTTGAAAATGTTTTGGCTGTGATGATTGATTATTTGGATTAGATATGTTTTTATTTCGGCTACCGCTATATGTCAATGAGGGATAGATAGTATTCTCTGTGTGTCTTGATACTTCTATACTCTATTCATGTATATACATAGTGTCGGATCATAAGTAAGTATTGTATAGGAACATATTAATTCTAGTTATACAATAATATATCGGAGATGGAGTGATTAGAAATGAGAATGCTAGAAGCTAGACGAGTCCAAAAACTGGGTGCTAGCAGCTTAATAGTGACGATACCGAAAGACTGGGCAAGGAAGCTCAACATAGAGCCTGGCCAAATAGTATACCTTAGCAAGGAAGGAGACACCATACGGATAATTCCACCATCAAAGGCAAGAAAAGAGAAAGTAACACCAGTACTAGAAATAGAATCTGAGAAAGACCTACTACTTGCTAGACAAGCAGTAAACTGCATATACGTTACGGGCTTAGACAAAGCGACAATCAAGTCGAAAAAGAAAACAGACAAACTAGCACTAGAAGTGAAAAGAAGAGCATTGAACCTTATGGGAGTAGAAGTCTACGAGGAAGACGACCAGACTCTCCAGATAATGATATACATCGACATACAAAAAGCAGACATTAACAGTATACTCAAACAGGTATCGCATAGTGCCCTCAAAGCACTCGACATTATAAAGGCACTCCTAGGCAATGAACGTAATAAATCCTACATAATTGACGAGACACAGATACTCAAAAAAGATCTAATCAGATACCAGCACGCCATACTACGGTATCTAGCTACTGAAAGGACAAGGGAGCCGTCACCTATGCTTTACTACATGGCTACCGCGATAGGATACTTCTCATCGGTAATAGACATACTCCTATCATACATAGATTTAGTAGTAAAGACGGATCTAGACAAGCAAGCAAAACTAAACAATCAGACAAGAAGACTAGTAGAATCACTAAAGAAGCTCGTTACAGAGACGGCATCACTCCTATTAGAACCAAACAATGAGAGGCTTGATAAAGTACTAAAGGATCTTGAGAAACTCGAGAACAATATTAAATCTCTGATCGCCGAAGAATCCCTTACCAAGGCAGAAACGATATTCTTATCACAGGTTCTAATCATCGCCAGAATATTCAAGACAATAGTATACGTTGTAACGTGTAAAGTAGTACTAAGTATAATGAAGAATCTTGATCTAGAGTAGCGACGGCCACTCTTCAATATTGTTTTCTTAAAAATGTGAATATGAAGATAAAGTATTACCCTAAATATTCTAACAAGGTGAATACAAGATAATAACAGGCTACATACTGGAACAACTCTACTTCTGCGACTACAAGGCCTATATAGAGTACAGAAAAGGATGGCAGAACAAAATCAAGCCAAGCAAAGGAAGAATGATATCAAGCCTACTAGCCGGGCTACAATCAAACAACAGCAATCTAAAATACGCCAGAATAACTTTCAGAGGAGAAATCAAAGGAATCCCAGCAATCGTAACACCAGATCTCACACTACTCAGAGACGGCAGATCCATCGGATACATAAGGGTAAAACAGAGAAAAAACCTGAAGATATACGATTCGGATTACGCAGGGCTTCTACTAGCAGGATATCTGGACGACGAAGAAGAGACTAGAGATTACGAGAAAAAACTAATTGTAGTAGCATACAGTGAAACAAGCGGATTAATAGAAGCATTGAAAAGACTACTCGAAACCGGCATATATCCAGCTAAAGAGGAGAAATGGGCTATAGGAATAAGAGTGTACGATAGATACATTGCCGAAGAATTCCTGTTAAAAGCAATAAATGTACTAGTACGAGACACACCACCTATACCCCGTGTATCTCCACGATGCAATTACTGCTCATTAAGAGAGGAATGTCCAGCTCAAATGTAAATCCTTAATCCTCACGATAATAATACTAGTAATTGGGCGGCTGGGGAATGGAGTGGCCCGATCGCTGCTGAATAAGCCTCTCAGGCTGTCCATGTGATGACCGAACCCGAGTCTCGACCCCAGCCGCTCCTCGAGAATGCTGGTTTAAAGGGATCGATTGTTCTTTTCACGAAGTTCTCTTGCCAACCTTATGGCTAGGAAGAATACTATTCCAGCCTCTACGATCGTAAAGACTGGGTCGTTGTTAAGATAAGCGTATATCGCGAGAATAGTTGCACCACTCATGTTAAAAGCGTAAAGCCATTTCCAGTCTTTTACAACAAACGATACGAAGACGAGGATCATTCCTAGTAGTCCTAATAGCTGGTTCCCATCTATGTAATCCATACGTCTCCTTGATTCAACTTCATCTATTGGCCCAGGTTAAAAACGATTTTCTCTTATTTCATTTATAGCGTGTTTCTAAGTGCTCTTCTAAAAAAGGGATTCTTATTTGCTAGTTCCTTTATAACAGATTCTATAGGTTCTTCGGGGCCTAGCTCTACTTTAAGGAATACTCCAGTTCTGCCATGTATTCTTCTCCTGGTCAACACGGAGACTCTTTCCCTTACAAGATCGATACTTACCCTAAGGATTTTCGCCGTGTATTCTTCATTCCCTGGGACTGGTATCATCGTGTGGCCTTTTTCTACTGGTATGATTAGGTATAGGTCCTTGTTTACGCCTGGAACCCTCTTATTGTTCAACAATTCTTTGAGAGTGAGCTCACCACCCCACTTGTAGAATTCTCTTTCTCTAGGCCTAAGTGGCGCAAGAGGATAACTGACAACCATTTCCTCATATGGATCCAGGTAAACGTATACTTTCGGAATATAGCTTGGAGTTGCCTGAATTATCTCCTTCGAATAAATCCTATATCCTCGTGATGTAAGATAGTACTCCAGAAGTCCAGGGACAACGGGCTCCAATACCACTATATCTATATCGCTGTCCTCTCTAACATCGCCTCTTGCAATACTACCGTGAACAATTACTGGCTTACCGAGAGGTGCTAGTGTTTTCATCACTTCTATTGCCTTATTTCTCTTTTCTTTAAGAATCCTCCAAGTTTCCTCAGAGTATATTACTAGTTCTTCCTCCATTATTCTAGACCCGCATGTTTCTCCAATACTTTGAAGCTCTCAAGTACGAAGTCCTTAAAGTCTCCTGGCTCAACGCCCACATATTCAACTAGGCCGTTCCATGCATTAACAAACTCGAATCCTGCAACTCTACTTGCAACTGCACCTATCATCTCGTCTATAAGCAATCTTGCTTGGGCTGGTGGATAAAGGAAAATGTTTGAGTAGAGGTCGAAACCTGTGATTAGAGGAGGCTCTAGGGATGCATCTATCTCTATATAGAACTCTTCCCAGGCTCTGGTAAACACGTAGCGTCCTGCAACAACGTTACGACGGAGCCATGCCTCGCTTAAATGACGATCCAGGCTGTTTTCCAAGATAAGATCCTTGTCTAGCTCGTCGTCGCTCACGTCCCATATATCATAATCTAGTATTTTCTCGATACATGGTCTATCGCCGAAGAACTCGAGTAACGGTCTTTGAAGCAATTTACCAATGCTAGCAACGCATCTATCTCCGCGACTCGTAACACATTCAAGAGTGGACGTCGTACTTTGACATCTATCCACTAGGCGTTCATGGATAAGCTCATATACGCGTGTTAGATGTACTGGCCGTTTCCCGATTCTAGGGCCTATGACTGCTGTATAGTAGGGCTCGCTGTACTTTTCCGGATTAAATGCCATTCCTCCGGTTATTCTTCTAAGGAAGTCTTGTTTATCTGAAATAGGAGGCTTATCTAGGTATCCTACAAGTAGTGTTGGCCATTTCCAGTAGGCAGTAGATAATATCCATTTGTCCTCTATGTTTGACGAGCGCAGGGCTATTGTCTCAACTCCGCCTAGCACATATACTGGTTTTTCCGCGTTTAGTCTAACTTCATAGTATTCAGGGGGTAAGTCTATTTCCTTGCTCATTGTCGAGGTTCACCGACGCTATTTTAGTCCACTATTATTATCGAATTCATATAGAGGAGGTATATCTGAGAGGGACTTACCTGTAGCAGTTACGAGTACCGCGTGTTCGTCGGGGAGATAGGCCCAATCGAATCCTTCAATCTCTGGTTTAACAGGTGCTTCTTCGTCTTCCTCGAGATAATAATATGCCTCTACTATTACTCCATCAGGGCCCCAGCTTATCCTGACTCTATCTGAGAGTAGATCGCTTCCTTCAAGCGCTACTAGCTCTATCTCTAGAGAGCCCGTGTCTGGGTCCAGCTCTAGGTATTCGAGCTCGTAGCGTCCTCTAGCCTTTAGGACGTCTAGGACTCTATCAATAATGTTCTTATGCGTGGCAACACCATAATAGATGAGTTCGCTCATTACACTATCCACTCGGTGTTCTTTCCTAACCTTAAGCTGGTATGCCCAATCAACGATATCCTGGGAATAGTCACTAAGCGTCTCGACAAATGATCTAACAAAATCATCCACGGTGACGCCAAGTTTCTCAGCTAGATCAGTTATAATGCCTAATGTTTCTTCGCTCATCTCTAATTGTATTCTCGGCATCTATGATTACACCATATATCATAGCGGGTAGGAGACGGGACTTATATCCACATAGTTAGATATAGAATATCACGTCCTTAGAAGTAGTTCCAAGCAACTTATACTCTTTTTCTAGGAGCAAGTCCTTATATTTAAGATTCTTCAATAAACTCATAATCACTCTCCCCCTAGATACCCTAGAGAGCTCCATAATTGCTTTCTCTAAATCATCCACCAGGTCGAGAACCGTAAAACTATAAACGAGATCGAACACATTATCCCTGAATGGTAAATCCTCAACATTTCCCTCTATAAGTAGACATTTCGACGGACAATAGAGTCTGGCTCTTCCTTTTGCTATATCGAGCATATTCCGACTATAATCAAGGCACACATACTCATCGACTCCAGATAAAAGCTTGTTTAGTCCAAGATATTCTATTAACAGTCCGGTCCCGCATCCCGCATCTAGGACTCGTCCATGTGGCGGGAATCTCTTTAACGCGATGAAATACTTCTCGAACTGCTCGGCTCGGTAGAGTTCATCGTATCCCTTGGCTGTCGTCTCATATCTTTCTCTAATTATATGTCCTTTACTCATTTCGGTGCTCCCTTCCAGGGCACGCTGTAGTCTCTAGGATATAATGGTTAGATCTCAGACGCTTAAAATGAGGAGTATAACTGTGAAATAGTGAGAATAAGGCTTTATGATGCATTATCTTAATTAGACTATTATATTAATCAATATAGTAAGATGGATGATCATTATGCCACGGGCACTGTTGATTGTTACGGGTCAAAGCGAAACGAGCATATACTATTGTATCGAGCAATGGCTACTGTACAAAGGAGTAGAAGTCATAGCAATTGAGCATATAGACAGAGCCTCATTATCGGACTTGGACTCGGAATTAGATATAGCAGTTGTAGATAAAGAGGAAACATTAAATAAACTAGGTCTGAAGCCCAAAATAGCGGTTGTATACTCGGGAAGACCTAGAGACGACGTCCCGGTATCCTTCGACGAAGACATTATTGTACTTCATAAGATGTCGGGTCTTTACATGCTATTCCGGATATTAGAACACTATATGAGTAAAAAGGGCCTACTACTTCATACCCCCATACTGAAGGAAGAACCCAAGCCTCCCTGAAAGAATAATAACATAAATTATTAAAATTAATCTATGTGACGTCTTGCGAGTTTCCTAATACTTCTCTTGATAAGTTTCAGTGCAGCAGGCTTGCTTATCTTTAAGAGTCGGGATAACTGTGTTGCGTTCGAAACCCTCCCGCTTACAAGAAGCGACAATACTTCTTTCTGTCTCCTTGTGAGGTATAGCTCCCGATGGTCAACCTCTTTTATCTCAACGAGTTGATAGGAGTGTTCTTTCAGGAGTTTCTTTACACTGGCATTATTCTTTACGACAAATCTGATTTTTCCACCGTTGACGATTGTTGGGCTGCCTATTATATGCGTGGATTTCATGAGTTTGGCTAGGATACAGTTCTCGCATCGTACGTTAACATTCTTAACCTTGTTATCGCTTACAATAATGTGTTCTATTTTCTCAGGACAACGGCGTAGACTCACTCCTAAGTAATCTTCGGCTTCTAGTTTTCTAATCAGCTCGCACTGCCACATTATAACTTCTAGTAGCTTCATGCGAAGGCAACTCCTTCCAGTTCATGAGGGTTAAATTTGGTTATCTTCGACCAATCTAGTCATTATTACTATACAATTGTTTAAAAGACTAATATGTATAACCCTTCCCTTAAAAAGATCCTGTTAACCTGGTTAACCACAAGGTCTTCTATCTCCCTGGAAACTTTATGCTAAACAGTAGAAGAATTTCCCAGCGTTATAGGTGGTAGCTAATGGCATCCAATGGAAACAATGGCTGGGCAAAGCTAGTATTAGCGGCAACGATTTTCGTCTATATAGTCTACTTTGCGGGAGCAGCATATACCTTCCAAAACCTTGCACCTATACCGGTAGAGGTAAAGACGACTGATGGAACAGTACTCTTCACGTACAATGATATAATTGACGGAAAATACATCGTACAGAGATACGGTATACAGGATTACGGTAGCATCCTTGGCTTCGGAGGATACTTTGGAACGGATTATACGGCGTACGCGCTAAAGTTCATACAAGACGCTGCAACTAGTGCAGGAGCCGATACAGAGAACCTCGTAACTATACAGGGAACAGGAGACCAAGCAGTATATATTGTAGATCCTTCCCTAAAGACAGCCTATGATAACCTCTACAACTATTACAAGAACCTCTGGACCGACCAGTATGTAAACGACAGACTAGCCCTCGAGAACCTACTCACAGACGACGAGATACGAAAAGTAACAGCATACTTCATGTGGACAGGACTAATAGCAATAGAAGGATACACTAACGGATTCCCCTACGCTCCAGGACTAGTCGAACAAACAATAGACACGACAAGAGCAACATGGGTAACAATATTCCTCCTACTCCTAGTAATAATGCCCATGATAGGATACATAATTGTGAAATTCATCGACTACTGGAAAGACGAGAGAATAACAGTTAGCCTACCCACGCCAAGCGCCACTCAGAGAGTAGCGCTACTAGGAATGGTACTAGCAGCATTAGGACTTCTAGTCCAGGGCCTCCTAGGAGGCTACATGATGCACCTATACGCAGAGCCGACACTCTATGGTCTAGACACAACAGGTATTCTCCCATTCAACGTAGCAAGAGGCCTCCACTACAACTTAGCTATACTATGGATAGCTGTAACATGGGTCAGCTTCGCACTCTTCGTCCTACCATACTTCGGACTAAAGATATCAAAGGGACAGGCTACAACAATACTGTTAGCTGGAGGAGGCGTAGCAATACTAGCACTCCTAGGACTATGGGCTAGCTACCTAGGCAAGATACCGGACCCACTTTGGTTCATAATAGGTAGCCAGGGCAGGCCAGTCGTAAGCGCAGGAACACTATGGCTACTATTAATAGCTGGCCTCGTAGGCTATCTCGCAATAGTAACCTACAAGGTAGCCAAACAGAACCAGTATCCATTCAACACACTACTAAAGATACTAGCAATAGGTCTAGGAGGCACAGCCTTCGGCGCCTTCATAGGAGCACTACCAATAATATCGCCATGGAAGCACTTCACAGTAGACGAGTACTTCAGATGGATAACAATACACGCGTTCGTCGAAGGATTCTGGCCAGCCATAGTAATCCCAATACTACTAATACTATTAGTGATCGCGGGTCTAGTTCCACCAAGACTAGCAGTCGCAGTAGCAGGAATCGACGCAACCCTCGAGATAGCGACAGGAATGATTGGAACAGCCCACCACTACTACTGGGGAGGAGAGCCAACATTCTGGATGTACCTTGGAGCAGCAATATCAACCCTTGAAGTCCTCCCAATAGGATTCGTCATAGCATATGCCCTAGTACTATGGAAGAAGGGAGAAGTAAAGACCGAGCTCCAAAAGACCATTCTAACATTCATACTAGTCGCAGCCTTCGGAGGAGCAATAGGAGTAGTAGCATTTGGAGCAGGACTCATCAACATGCCAATCGTAAACTACTACCTCCACGGAACCCAGGCAACAATGGTCCACGCACACCTAGCGATGCCACTGGCATACGGTGTACCAACGATACTAATGTGGGTAGTAGCCTTCTACCTAGCGGGAGGCTTTGGCGACGCAACGCTCGCAAAGATAAGAAAAGCCATAGTAGTCGCAGCAGCAGGATTCTACCTACAGGTACTGCTAAGCTTAGGAGTAATGATGTATGCCCAGTTCGACACTGGTAGCGAGTACGGCTACTGGTATGTCAAGAGCCTAGTATTGCCTGACGGAACTCTTAACGGGTTCTGGATGCAGGACTCGATAATAACAGCAATATGGGCGAGAATGATAGGAGACGTAATAGCAGGATTAGCACTAATACTGGTGATCTACTACGTAGTAAAAGCCTTCCCGAAGGCATTCAAAGCCCAGCAATAAGCCCCAACTACATATATCTCCTCAATACCTTTTTCCTTCCAATGAGCCTAGACTTGTGGAAACATGGTTCTTGAAGGAATCCACCATTACTCTTTTATAATCTGGAAACGCTCGGTATACAATATCCTAGTATCTCGAAAAGTTCACCTGCCAGCCTGTAGAATTCCAACTGGCTTTTGTCCTGAAGACACACTCCTATCTTACCCAGTAGGAACCTTATATGATCATTGTATAATTTCTCTGCTTCTCTAATGTATCCATAAGTGTAAAGGAGATAGAAGAGTTCAATAAGTGCTCCAAGGTGATCAGGCGATACTGCCCTATCCTTATCTAGATCTACTCCTACAAGCTTCAAGTATCGGTTGAGGTCTTTTATGATGGGCTCATGGTACATCAGGCGCCTTGGGCTCTTGTATACTGATTCATAAGGTGGGCATTGTACTCCTTCCAGGGCATTTATGAAAAGTCTCGTGTATTCTTTTTCGAGATCTATTTTATCGCTTGTTTCTGCAGCTATCTTCATTTTTCTGAGTATGTCTTGGATATTTGTACATTCCATTAGGGGTTTATTCAGTAGGCTATCGATTAGTGATGTAAGCTTGTTTTTCCACTCTGGATATCGGGGGCTGGCAAGGGTTATGCTTACTATTTGGGTTATTAGTTTAACTATTTCAGGGTTAGTCATTTCTTATCAGCATTTATTTTATGTTTTATGGTAAGATTATTCATTTTACTCTAGCATAATATATGCATTTCGCCCGGATATGATATATATGAGGGTGTTTAGAGGGATATTACCATAATTTTCATATATAGATACATGAGTATACGTGTGATTAGAGAGGTTTTTGGTGGTCATAATGTCGAAATTAGTATTGACAAGAAGAGACTTTCTAAAACTTTCAGCAACAACAGCAGTCATAGCAGGTACCATCGGAGTAGACGAACTCATATTCCTAAGAAAGAAAGAAACCGACCTAGCCGCAGCCGATACACTAAAGTTAGAAGAAAGATATTTCGTATGCAGAATTTGTGGCGGCGGATGCGTCCTAAAAGGATACCTAACCCCCGAGGGCCGACTAGCAAAAATTGAAGGAGAGAAAAAAGACTGGGTAAGCCATGGAACACCCTGTGTTAAAGGAAAGACTGTTCTGAGGATGCTCTACGATCCAGATAGATTAAAGAAGCCCCTAAAGAGGACTAACCCAGAGATAGGATTTGAACGTGGACCCAACGGAGAACTTATAGGCGTGAAGGATCCAGGATGGGTAGAAGCAGACTGGGACGAAGTACTCGAAGAGATCGCCGATAAAATGGCCGAAGCAATCAAGACATGGGGTCCACAATCAATAGTATTCATAGGGCACGGAAAGGGCTCAGCCCTAGCAAAACTAATAGGAACACCAAACGTTGTAAAACACCACACTACATGTCACTCTACATGGGATGTGACACTCAAACCAATGTATGGCGGAGTACCGAACTCAGATATGAGAAACGCCAAGCTCATCCTAGCATTTGGCTTCGACCAAGGTGCAGGAAAGTCTAAGAACCCATTCGCATGGCTATTTGCCCACGCCAAGAAGAACGGAGCCAAGATAATAGTATTTGAGCCCAGGCTATCAGAGACAGCAAGTAAAGCAACCGAATGGATACCAATCAAGCCAGGCACTGACCTAGCAGTACTACTAGCCATGATAAACGTCATAATAAACGAGGGACTCTACGACGAGGACTTCTTA
>WAOU01000045.1 GCA_015521095.1 Desulfurococcales archaeon
GAATAGACACGGACATAGCTATGGCGCAGGAAAACGGGCTCGACTCGATACTAGTCTTAACAGGCGTGACTAAGAATCCGCCCAGAAAGCTCAACGGTGTTATAGTAGCAGAGAGTCTGGCGTCTCTTACAATTAATTCGAAACTGTGTATAGGGGATCAATCGCTTAACGACTAGCTGGGCCTTGGAGAATAATACTTGAAGCATATTTTGTCTTTCCCGACAAGAACTGCTCCTGCATCAGCTCCATGATATAGACTCGAGAATACAGTTAGTACTCCCATATTCAATTCGCTTTTATCGATACAATTAGCTGGATGATCAATGCTCCTCATAGAGGACGTATATATTACGACACCGTTAACTCTCTCATGAGCTCTAATTATCATCCTAAGATAATTGTTTAGCAGAAACGCCTTCCAGGCCTCCCTCCCATAGAGATAAGTGCCTTCACCCCTTATGTTAGGTGCATACCATTCGAGAAATAAGTCAGGGTCGTTCCAGAGTAGTTGGAACAGGATTCTGTCGTTTAAGGGATCCTCTCCTGAGCTAAACATGCTTCTGAGCCTTTCTTCAAGTTCAATAACTGTGAGTGGAGGCTCTGGAGCATTGCCACAGGATTTACACGGGATACCGCCATGTACAAGGAAGAATTCGTTGTTGACTACGGCGAACAGGGGTAGCTTGCTATAAAGTATTTTTAGCTCCTCGAAGTAATTGTCTCCTCTAGATAATGCCTGTGATAGAAAACCATAGTATCTATTCATTCTGAGATCTTCATGATTGCCTCTCAAAACGAATACTTTCCCCGACGATACGAACATCTCAAGAATATAATCAAGATTCTCGACTCCTTCTGGTCCCCTATCAACATAATCTCCTAAAAAGAATATACACTCGTAGTCGTCCAAGAACGAGTCGATAAACCACTTAGACACGGACAGGTATCCATGAGTGTCTCCGAGAACTGCGAATCTACTACATTCAACTCGTATCCTTCCACTATAATCGTCTAGCTTCCCTATAGCAGTATCATAAAGACTCTGCCAGCTCATTCTATCATCCTTCGTATAGATGATACTACAACGTACAAAGATAAAATAAATGTGAGATGTTCAAACCTCCAGAGAGGCAATGTGATCATAAGAGTAGTGAAAGCAATGAACAGACATCCATAAATAATCCTAGATCGAGAAGCACAGAGTATCATTCCAACAAGCAAAGACATTAGTAATGTTAAGAGCTTCAAAGGTACTATTATTGGTCCCAACAGGCCAATGGGGAACAATACATGAGAAGCGCTCACTCCCTTATCAATGATGGATCCAAATACTGCGAATACACTTTCACCACCTAGCAAAATCGATAAAATAGTCATGGAAAGGAGGCCAAAACCAATATAAGAGAGAGTTCTTTTATTGGATCTTTCAGTTGACAATAGTAACGCGGCCAGTCCTGCTAAATTAAACGACGAGATTACTGATCCGACACCGACAAGGAATGCTGATAATTGAGATAATTCGCTTCTAAGTATAATACTTCCGATCAATAAGAGGAGACCAGCCTCTAATGCGAAAAGCGGAGATGTATACGGGAATAACAATACTGGTATAAAGATCGACGAGTATACGGTCATTATTATGAGTTTCTCGGTCTCATCGCCTGCGAGCCGGAGCAGTGCTCTCAGGAATAAAAACTGTCCCATGAGCAGAATGAAGTAGGATAATCCTCTTAGTAAATAACTATCGTTGACTATAAATGATAGGAGCGGATCGATAAGAACAATTCCTGTTTTCCACGAAACCGGCACCCAGTTAGAACCAGTATATGCTATTCTCCCGTATAGATAGAGATCTGCGTGTGGTGCGATTGGATAGTTCCTAGTATAGTTATAGAACCCGAAGAAGGCTCCTATTTTTCCTTCCTTCAACAACTCTATTAGGTCTTCCGAGTAGTCCACGTGATAGGGATTCTTAAAGCCGAGTATACTGGCCCCACTTAGACCTGTTACTGCAGAGTCGGTATCTACGTAGTATGGTGTGTATACCAGGATCCGGACTATAGGGAACAAGTATTGTCCCAAGAAAGCCACAAATAGGCTGAATACAAGTATTGAAAAGGTAATCTTTGCGCCTCTCCTCCTGTCAAGTTTAAATGACCTTATGGGTATTCGCCGTGCAGAGAACGAGTAGGCTATGAATAATGTGAAGATATATGCTCCAGCAAACACGACACTATAGATCAACGGCTTGGGTATTGTTGTAATGTATCTTTGTATATCTCTAGGCGAACCCATGTAAACAGTGAATATAGAGAGGATTGACGCGGCGACAACTGTGTAGGCTAGCCATCTACTGTACCGAAGTAGCTTCATGTTTATCTCTGGATGTTCTGGTCTAGAGGATAGGACAAGGTACATTGCGTTTATTACATAGAAGTATTCATAATACACTGTCATAGGTCTGTAATAGAGTAAAAAGACTAGGCTCGGAAAAGTGAATATTATTGTTTCAATCTTTGAGAAGTAAACATATGATATTACTAGTAGTATTATGAAGGAGGCGACAAACAAGATCATGGATAACCTCTTGTCTATTGATACACCAATATAGTGCAGAGAGCTCAGCCCAAAGCCCTCCGGATAGAGATTATATGATGCAGGTAGCATTATATTATGGATAAAGGCGTGAGGATCCAGTAAGAAAAACGGAAGATTAACTACAAGACCAGTCGCAACGTAACTCGCTGAAAAACGTGTAAACCGGTGCCACCCATATTTCCTCAGAACGTATACAGCGAAGAAGGCCGAGAAAATCACGGCCGTCTCCCTATACGAGGAAGATAAACCTAGCAATATTCCGGAGACAATAGGGTTTGAGGAATATGCCATTGCAACCATTAATGGAGCAACCCATCCAGCATGAGGACTTCCAAGATATATGATGCCAAAGAACGAGAATGCTCCCGCGGCGAATAATGCTAGAATAAGATGCCGAATAGGAGTATCTGCCTTAAGATACACTATTGCTAATGCCAGACCGATAATTATCGCGTCCCAGTATACTCCGCTTATTCCTAATAGAATAGCTGGTATATAGTACAATGCTGCCATCGCAGGATAATCAAATCTATCTACAAACCCAATAATCTCGGAGCCAGCATACCTAGTTGTACCAGGCTCATAGACATAGGTAACTTTAGATATTGGAAGCACTCCGCTATCGATGGATTCTTTCAATACAGAGGAGAAATTCATTGTATATGGATTCTCACCGTTGAGAATGGCTTTAGCGGCCGCATACTGTAGAACATAGCTATCAGTTTTTCCACCGTAAAATAAGAGAACAGCCTTTATACTCTGAGTATAATCGAAGACAATGAAAATATACGCTACGAGGAGAAAAATCGTCACGGTCAACAATAATATTGTCGATTTTCTACCAATATACGGAATCGCCATATATAGAGATACTGATAATGCCAAGAGCAAGAGACTAGGGATAACTAATCCTTCATAAGGATGAAATCTATAAAGAGAGTATCCACCGTAATCCCCTATATAATAGTAGCTACCATGATAAAAGAACATGTAGAACGAGAAAACTAGCAGGTTTAAAGCTAGAATCCAGGCTACTACTATCGTGAATATTCTGTAGAGGTTGCTGCTTCTTGTTTTTTCCGAGGCCCTATCCAATTCTCGATCAATATATTGATTGTCGGAGTTTTTCGAATATTATTTTCACCGGTGGAAAATGTATAGTGCGGGTATGGTAATGCAAGACTATAATCTCGAGGATCTCGTTCGTTTGAACCCACTAAAAGCAGCGTATAATTTGCTTGGAAAAATACTAGTGATAAACAGTAGGCCCGGAAGAATAGTAGATCTTGAAGTATATTGCGTTTTGAACGATCCCGCCTGTCATTCTCACAGATATGTAAAGGAAAAAGACATAAACGCGCTAGAACCAGGTCAATTATTCCTCTATCCCGTGCATGGATACTGGATGCTGAATATAGTAGCCGGCAGGACCCGGAGAGGCCTCGTGTTTATCAGAAGAGTTGCCGTGGGGAAATGCTTTGAAGATTACATTACGGGTCCAGGCATAGTTTCTAGATACTATGCTATAACTAGGGAACTAAACGGTACAAGGCTGGGAACCTGTGAGGAAGCATGTATTATATCGGATAATTTTAGACTAGAACCACGCATGGTTAAAGCAACAAAAAGAATTGGGTTAAGAAAGGATCTAGATGCAAGGTTGCGTTTCTTTATTCCCAGAAATATATATCGGCGGATTATACAAGGTTGTAAAAAATCCACAGACATTGTATTACCAAGATGATATAATATATTCAGTACCATTAAAGATTAATGAATGGGCCCACTTTGTTTTATCCATCATTACAGACCATGGCGATAAGACAGTAGAATGAAACGAGGTGAAGCCCATATTGATAAACGAGATTAGAGACGTGTTAACAAACAATGATCTCTTAATAGTCTATACCTGGGACGCGGATAACTTAATGGCGGCTTCAATAATATCCGGCTATGTGATGAACACAGGTCCCGGAAGGCTAGGGTATCTAGCACATGAAGACTTCAAGCCAGGTGTCTCATTTATAGGAGAAATAGCCGAGACAAGCAGACAATACGATTCTGTTGTTTTACTAGGATCAGGATGGCAGGGTCCAGAAATAGATCTCCTTGCAGCTAACATCCATGGAGAAGTAGTAGTAATAGATAACTCGTGGAACTATATACGGCCTCGCATGAAAAACGTCCTGTACTTTAACCCTAGTCCCAGAGGAGATCCCAGAGGCAACTGGCCGACAGTGTCATTTCTCGTTCATATGATTACGAGGAGCGAATACTATTTGGAGGTCGCGGCGAGTGTCATGGCGATGATGGGTCAAGGTGCTATTAGTTCAAGGATATATCAGAATATGA
>WAOU01000046.1 GCA_015521095.1 Desulfurococcales archaeon
AACATTGGGCTGTTGGGGAGGAAGAGTCCTACTACATCGCCTTTACCTATTCCGCGGGATTTTAGATAGGATGCGAATCTCTTAGCGCTGTCAAGGAGCTCCTTGTAGGATACATTTCTGCCTAGGAAGTGTAGTGCTGTCCTGTTCGGGAATTGCTCGGCGGCCTGCTCGAGGATCCAGTATAATGGTTTCTCTGGTATTTCTATTTCAGATGGTACTCCTTCATCGTAGCTTTTGAGCCAGGGTTTTGAAGAGTATTTTTCAAATGCTTCTTGAGGACTGGCCATGTATCTAGCACCTTAGTAATAGAGATTCTCTATCCCTTTTTAAAATGGTGCCTAGCGTGGTTATATGTACTTTTTATTTTTGTATAAATTATAAGAATGAATTATTATCAAAAACATCAATTTTTATCTAAGTATAGATGGGCAACAGATACAAACAGGCAGACACAATAACTGAACAATGAGGTGAAGAATAACATGGCAAAGGTAAGGGCACACCTCCTAGTACACGGACGAGTCCAAGGAGTCTTCTTCCGAGCAAACATGAAACGCGTAGCCGAAGAAAACAATGTCACGGGATGGGTAAGAAACATGCCAGACGGCAAAACAGTAGAAGCCGTCCTGGAGGGAGAAAGAGAAAACGTAGAAAGAGTAATCTGCTGGGCCCTTCACGGACCTCCAGCAGCAAAAGTAGAAGCCCTTGAGGTAAAATTCGAAGAATACAGAGGAGAATTCAAAGAAATGAACATAAGGTATTAGGCTATCTAGCTGATGAGTGCCGATATATCAAAGTGCAACGCTACAGGTGGACAAGTCCTAGCCATGATAGCTGTTTCTCTAAAGACATGGCTCTGAACTATCATCTGCCTATCTCTCAGTCTTGGAATATATCGTTTATAATCCGGATCAATGTCTAGTCTTTCTAGCTGGTGTCTTTCCGTTCTCAGAATGATCTTTGTATTAGCAAGTTGGAGGATAATATCATGTAGATCGCGTGGACTGTGAGAAGCGAACAATAATCCAATACCCCTCGCTCTCCCCAAACGGGCGATACGCGAGATAGTTGATGCTATCTGTCTAGTTGCCTCCTGTTCTTCCCTGCTACCATGTTCCTGGGGGAAGAACTGGTGAGCCTCGTCAACAACTACTAGGACAGGAGGGGATTGTTTCCTTTCCCTATAGACTCTCTGTTTCCATACAGCTAGACGATCCAGTAGCCTATAAGCTATGAGCCTTGATCCCTCTTGTCCAGAGAAAGCCGCGTCCAGTGCTGGTTTAAGGTCTATCACTATCGGTATACTGCCCTCCTCAGCTATGTCGATGAGCGTCTTCCAGCTAGGCTCTCTCCTCACGCTCACTCTTTGAGATCTTGAGTCTACATGAATAATATCGATTAAACCGGATTCTAGAGCACCAGCCAGCCTCCTATATAATGATTCTAGAGTTCCAGTATGAGGACGCATCCTTGCCAGTATATCATAGAGGTAGTCAACTATTTCTATAAGGGTGATGTTGGAATCACCGTACTTATAGCTTGCATACGCATTTTCTAGATCATTCATAGTGTAATCATAGTCTTCCACATACATACGTTCTATAACGATGTCTTTAGCTGAGTCGAGAACAAGGTCTTTGCTGACCCTACTCTTAGACTGGATAGTCGAGAGATACGCCTTTACAGCCGCGAGCACCGTGGGAAGTGGTGGATAGAACCCATAGTCCTTATGGAACCTTGTCCTCAAAACTCTTAGAAGGTCTCTGGCAAACATTGTCATTCCAGGTATCATGCCGAAAAGATTCTCGGTTCCAGTCATAGTAGTATTGATGGTATATGGTGTTATGATTATGCTTGTTCCCACGACGTCAACCATATAGTACTCGATACCTCCTTTCTTGACACGGACGATGCTGAAATTATCTCTGCCATAGATGAGAGGAGATATGGACTCTTCAACATATTTTCGTATGGTTGCATGGAGGGGATCGCCCGGGGATCTAAGCATATCTACTGTTACTGGTAGAACAACGAGTACTCCCCTGGGATGCCTTAGCCTCCCCTTGTTAGCCTCGTATACTGGGTCCTTGTAGAGTTGTTTTTGTGACTCTCGCCTAGGAGGGAACGGTAACTGGACATAGTCTTGATTCATATCTATTATGACTGCGACTAGCTTCGGCTTTCCAACAGAATATATTGACGATATCATGTTCTTAATCAAGGTCGTCTTACCGCTACCAGTTGTGCCGAGAACCAGGATGTGTTGGAGCACAGCCTTGTAAGGTAGATAGACTGGGATCTCGCCGTTCTTAACGATTCCAGCCGGATGTGCTAATGATCCGAGTAGGATTCCATCGTCTGGGAGGGCTAGTAGACGCATGATTACCCATGGTCTGGGATCAATGACAGGAGACTGGGGCTCGATACTGGATGATGCTGGGGAGGGATCAGTTAGATCAGGATATCTGGCCTCCATGAGGGGCTCGGCCTCGATGATAGTCGAGGTTGCGACCGAGCCCGTGTCAGGCTCCAGACTGTACTGGGAGATAGGAGGTTCGACCCCTATCTTTGCGAGGGCATCTTGTCTAAGTATATGAGTGATCCTTAGGAGGACAACGTTTAGTGTTTTAGGATCTATTACTGCTAGATAATCTCCTATCCTGTAGAGACTAGAGGCTCCAGAATAGTAGGTTTCGGGATCGACCTCTATCTTTATGGTTTCTCCTGGTCCTACGGTTATATCCCAATACCGCGTGGTTCTCCCTACAATAGTTCCGAGCTCTTCGGCTACACCATATGCCCGCCTATACATTTCATCGAGTCTCTCTGCGAGGCCCGAAGAGCCGAGGCCTCCTAGTAGTGTGCCGAGATCCTTCTTGTCTTTCTCCATGACACTTCGGCCTCCAGGAGATTATCGTAGGAAAGGCTTCCGCCAGACTCCACTATTCTCGAGGCTAGATAGTCATGTATTGCCCTGCTAATATGCTTGGACCTGTAGTCGGAGACGTGTATGGAGACTGGAGTGGTGCTACCCTTTAACACGGAGTCGTAGGCGAGTACATGGTAGGCTGATAATTTGAGATCTTCCAGTATTTTGGATGTGGCCTCTGTGTATTCTAGCCTATAGGTTCTCGGTGCCAGACCATGTTGCCATTTTCCAGCAGGTATAGCGGCGTATTCGAGTATCTTTACGTACGGTTGGCTCGTCTTCCTAGAGTAGAGGAATGTTATCTTAGGGCTACTGTATATTGATCCCGGGACTATTCTTGTGCAGTGCGTGTAGTAGTGGGCTAGTATTTTTTGATCGGAATACTCTCCTTTTCTAAAGCATTGGGATAATCTTGGTGATCCCTTTACAACCCTGTCTAGTATAAGGCTGTGTTCTAGCCGTTTGACCACGCCTATTACGGGTACTCCCTTTGACTCGAGCCGATATATTGCTTGTAGGCGTGTTATGAGTAGTTGTTGCCAGGACTCTGTGTATTCGTTCTTGTACTCGTGGTATTTCTCGTGAGCCATGGTTAAAGGATACACTGGACCATCTACTAGTACTACTGGCTGTATGCCTTCTCTATCTGCGAGTTCCTCGATTATGGTTGGAGCGATTTTGTCGAGTAGCCAGTTTTCTAGTAGGAGTCTGAGCTCGTCTTGGGCTTGTTCTATGCTGTATGCGGCGTTGTAATTGTAGCCTGCGGGATTTTTTGTTATGATGATGGGGTTGTTTGATGAGGATATTTCGTGGGGAAGTAATGGTATAAGGAAGCCTGGGCCCTGTAGGTTTAGCTCTGTGGTTGAGAGTGAGGGGTATTCTATTGTCTGCGTGGATCCGATTGTAAGGGTCGTTGTTCCTATTATGAGTGATCCGTGTGAGAGGTCGATGCTCCTACTACTACTGTCTATTCCTATCATTATTAGTTTCTTGTTTAGGCGGGTTAGTCTGTGTTTTATGAGTTTGATTGTTCTTGGTGCGAGGAGCCTGTTTATCACGTGGTCTAGTATTATGCTGAAGTTTCCTCGGTGTTCGAGGGGTTC
>WAOU01000047.1 GCA_015521095.1 Desulfurococcales archaeon
AACGAGTAGATATCACATGGCCGTCAACTAAATAAACCCGTCACACGATACGATAATATAGTGGCCGCAGGTAGCCGGGTCGTCTAGCGGCCCAGGATGCGGGGCTCTGGCCCCCGTGACCGGGGTTCGAATCCCCGCCCGGCTACCACTCCTCAACAGTATAATCACTTTAAATATTACAGATAGAGAATGATCAAAATTGTAAAATTCGTACAAGAGTCCATTGTTTCATGGGAGAATACTAGATGAACGAGAAAAGTAAGGAATGTAGCTTCATAGTATTCTTCGATCTAGACGGTACTATGTGGACTCATCTCGACGTGTCTAATATGAGGCCTCCTTTCAAGCTCGTAGGAGGGGGCATGATAATGGACTCTAACGGGGAAAAACTGAGACTGTATCCCGAGATGGCGGAGTTAGTCAAATATGTTAAGGAGCTGGGCGGGCTAACTAGTACTCTTAGCTGGAACCGTCAAAGCCATGCGCTATCTGCACTAGAAACCCTTGGAATAAACGGCTTGTTTGACTATCACGCTATAAGGCCTACACCAGACAAGTACTCCTACATGCGAGAGGTTCTCGAAAAAATAGAAGAAGAGTGCGGTAGAAGGATACCGCCGGGATGCATAGTCTATATAGATGACCGCGAGATACATCTCGAGGAAATACTCGAGAACATCGGGAAAATAGTATTCATTAGAGCAGACAAGTGTAGAGATAACATCGAGAAATGCCGGGAAACAATAAAGGCAATAGCGAATAAATGCCGTGGCATTAGAGATTAATTCAAGCAATAATACCTATCCTTATCGGTGCATGCTCCTTGAAAGAGTCCTACTATAAGGGTCTATCCACGGAACATTTGTTTTCTCTGATAGAAAAATTCGAGAGCCGCGACATGGATCCATGGACGGGGAAAGTATTCACACACATATACGATCCCGGAGAACCAGAACTAATAGAATATGCCCGTGGAGCGCTTCTAAGAAACTATGATAAAACAATGCTAGACTTCACAGTGTATCCAAGCATAGTATTCTATGAGACAGACCTCGCCAGGTTCCTCCTAGGGATCTTTAAGGGAGGAGAAAACAGCGTTGGATCCTTCACATATGGCGGTACCGAGAGCATAATGCTAGCCGTCAAGTCGGCAAGAGAATACTTCAAGAAAAAAGCTGGAGATGCAACGCCGGAGATAGTTCTTCCCGAAACAGCGCATCCAGCATTTCGTAAATCCGTCGAGTACCTCGGAATGAGGACAAATATAGTTAGGGTTAATCATGAAACTTGGACAGTAGATCCGGCAGACATAGACTCTGCTATAGGAAAAAACACGGCTATGGTGGTAGTCTCCACTCCCAACTATCCTTATGGGACAGTAGACCCAGTGGAGGAAGTGGCAAGCACAACGAAAGACAAGGATGTATGGCTACACGTTGATGCATGCCTAGGAGGCATGATTCTTCCATTCCTTAGGGAGAAGGACCCTGAAATACCACGTATAGGATTCGACGTAGAAGGAGTCTACTCGATAAGCGTGGACATGCATAAGTTCGGCTATGCACCCAAAGGCTCATCGATGATCCTATACAGGGACAAGCAACTCAGACTAGGCCAATTATATGTGAACGCGTCATGGCCAGGATACCCGCTTGTCAACCAGGCAGTCCTCTCAACGAGAAGCGCGGGTACACTCGTAGCTGCCTGGACAATAGCAAGACTACTGGGATACGAGGGATACTCCCGGATGGCAGAGAAAATCTACAAGGCGAGGAGGACCATTGAGGAAGGCATAAACGATACCGGCGCACTCTATGTTATCGGTAAACCAAAGGCAGGGACCCTAGCCTTCACAAGCGATAAGAAGAACATATTCCATCTAGGACGCCTCCTCAAAAAGAAGGGATGGATTCTGCAGTCACAGCCAGGCAACAGACATCTAGGATATCCCCCTAGCCTTCATATGACGATAAGCCCCGTACACGCAGAGGGCCCAGCGGACAAGTTCGTAGAAGACCTAGCAATGCTCGTCGATGAGGCCGAGGAATGGAACTGGCAACTTGTTGAGAGCATAATTCAACAATTGGGGCTTGGACAAGGCCACGACCGAGAAGCCGCCGCATTAATGGGCAGAATGGTAAAGGAACAATTAGTCTCGGGAGGTGGAGAGGGAGAGGGACTAGACCTAGTGGATCTCCTAATATACTGGCTTGAACCCGACAAGGTAGAGGAATTATTGAAAATAGCTGTAAACGAGATATTTTCGTGACCAGAGGAAATGTATAGAGCTAATGTTGTTGTCTAAACTGTGAAAGTTCGCGGAACGTCTTTTTCACATTCTTATACATTCTCGTATATGATGCGAGGAGCTTCTGATAAGTCTCCCTGTGTTTTCCAGGCTTATACTGGCGAGCTATCTTTATCTTTGACGCATATTGTTCCAGGGTAGAATATCCTAGGCCGAAGCCAGCTATCATGGCTCCACCTCTTAGCCCAGCTAGTTCGGGGGCAGAAGGAACCTCTACTATGTAGCCTGTCATATCAGCCAGTAGTTGCCCTACAAGCTCACTACGTGCCAGTCCTCCAACCAGTCTTACAGGCTCCCTACTACCTGAGAGCTTTGAAGCGTACTTGAATCCCCAAGCTGTATTAAGCACAACGCCCTCAACGACGCTCCTCATTATTTCTCTCCTGTCCGTATTAAGATCGAATCCTATAAGCACTCCACGAGCATAAGGGTCGTCGACCGGGCATCTCTCGCCGAAAAGCCATGGTCCAAAGAGTAATCCATTAGCTCCAGGCGGTACTTCCGCTATAGCGGTTAGAGCCTCGCCTACGTTCTGGAAGCCTAATAGTTTACTTGCCCAATCTATAGCTCCACCAGCTACTTCCTGCTCACCTATTGCGAGATAGTATCCGGGACGGGCTGATACAAGGCTCCCAATATAATGGCTAATATCGAGAACCCTCTTCCTTGTATGAAACGCTGTCCATCCACTTGTGCCTAGATA
>WAOU01000048.1 GCA_015521095.1 Desulfurococcales archaeon
CAATCACGGCAACCTTCACAACACCAGCAATGAAGAATCCACCACTCAAACCCTCCAAATACCGCTGGGAAACCCTAAATAGAAACGCGAGCTGGGAGACACCACCGTTAATAACAGCATCTGCCACTCCAATCGCTGCCCAAAGCGATCCTACCGCGATGCTCGCATCCGACTTACTCATAGCAACGGTATCATTAATCCCATCACCGATAAACACAACCTTCCTACCCTCAGCCCTAAGCTTGTCGATGAGACGGGCCTTATCCTCAGGCCTCATATCCCAATAATACTCGTCTATACCAAGGATTCTAGCAATCTTCTCAACGTTCTCGTGCTTATCCCCACTAGCCAATATAACGTTTTTACCAAGAGTCTTTAGATACCTTACGAGATCATCTGCTCCATCGTAGAGTTCTTCTTCAAAACAGAATACGGCCTCGCCATCTCGATAGACTATCCGTATTCCCTTCGCCGTACAAACCTCGACGGGCTCAGTATATAGTTCTTCTCCATTTATACGTGCAGTCATGCCCTTGCCCACAATCTCAAAGACCTGACCCTGAGAAATCTTCTCATATCTTAATCCCCGATACTTTTGATCAAGTGCACGGACAACAGCTTGTGCCACGGGATGCGTACTCTGGCTCAACACATAATGAATTATACCAGCGAACTCTCGCTCTCTAAGATCCGCTGGAGACTTTATAAATTGGAGTACTGCTTTTAGCCTTGTAAGTGTACCGGTCTTGTCGATCACGACAGTATCACCCTCTTTGAGCGCTTCGAGGATAATGGGATCCAATACGAGTACTCCTCTAGAAGCAAGTCTCCTCACCGCTAGTGCCGTGGATAAGCCTGACGTCACGATGAATGCGGATGGGCAACCTGCAAGTAGGACTGCAAGGGCTCTAATTGGATCGACCATGACTGCTAGAACTGCATAGGTTGCGAGGACTGATGCTATCAGGTACGGGGACACTCTTTCTAGTAGTCGCTGTGTTTTGCTCTTGTTCTCGAGGGATTCCTCTGCTAGATCCACTAGTTTCTTTATGTATGAGTCCTTGTGGTTCTTGACGACCTCGATTTTGAGTGGTCCTCTTACTACTATGCTTCCACTGTATACCGGTGTGCCTGGCTGGATCTCCTCTGGATATGGTTCCCCTGTGATGAATGACTTGTCTATGGCAGCGGCTGAGAGGGCTATTCCGTCTACTGGAACCATTTGGCCTACTGCTATTATTACCTTGTCTCCTTTCTTTATCTTGTCGAGTGGTATTCTCGTGTGGGATCCGTTTTCTTCTCTTATTAGATGTGATGGAAGCTTCTTTATTAGGCCTTCTAGGGATTTCTTTGCTCTGTGTACTGCCTGGTGTTCTATTGTCTCTGCTATTCCGTATAGTATTAGTACTATGTGGCCTTCGGTGATGTAGCCGTAGTGGTAGGTTATGAGTGCTACGGTGCCCATGAGTAGCTCTATGCTTAGTTGTTTTTCGTGTAGTAGTTCTTTTAGTGAGATTAGTAGGAGTGCTATGGATTCTGCTAGGAGTATGTAGTTTGCTACTTGTGTTGTTTTTTCTGTTTGGATTGTTGCTAGTATTATTCCTATTGTTGATGCTATTACTAGGTATATGTAGTGGTTTTCTTCTTGGTGCATTTCTTGTCTCGCCCGTGTATCTTATTAGTCTGATCTTATTAATAACATTATATCTAGATAATGAAGATTTATTAACCTACATATATTATCTTATTAACCGGTGCCCACACAATGGCAATAATAACAATAAGCATGCCAGACGAAGTACTAGTCGCACTAGACAAACTAGTCGCAGAACTCGGATACCCCAGTAGAAGCGAATTCATAAGAGACTCAGTCATGGAAAAACTCGGAGACCAAACAAAACAATACAAGTACAGGATAATAATCGCGGTCAGCAACCACAAGAAATATCCACGAGTAGACGAGAAAATAATGGCCTCCTCCTATAGAATAGCCCAATCACTAAGAGCACTATACCACCAAGACCTAGGAGACGGAAGATGCCTCACCATAATAGTAGTCGACGAAGGACCAAGCGCCAGCTTACTATCATCAAAGATACGAGCAATCAAAGGAGTAGAACAAGTCAAAACATATAGAATATAGTGGCGTTGCGAAACAAGGAATACTCACAAATTGTGGATAATCCTATATCAAGCCCAGTTACAAGCATAGAATACTATATGGTGCAACAAGATGGGTACAGGACTAGCCATACTACTAGGAATAATCATACTCCCCCCACTAGCATTCTTCCTCAACGTAATAGGGCTACTCATAGGAGGATTCGTAGTAGGAGTAGTAGCAGGTAAGGGACCAGGAAACGGTGCAAAAGCAGCCTTCCTCGCAGGGCTAATAACCGGTCTACTAATGGCAATCGCAGTAATGCTATTGGGTCCCTTGTTCGGTCCCCACGCAGCTATCCTAGGATTATTTGCCGGGTGGCTCTCCATCTTCGCAGGCATAGTAATGGGGGCAATCGCTGCGGTCGGAGGAGCCCTAGGAGGACTAATCGCCGGGAAATAACCAGAGAAGAATAAGCCCCGTACATACCCATACTCTACAATAATAATCCGTCCAACCTAATACAAAACTACCCGGTGTAACAAGCAGTGAACAAGTGTATAGATACAATAGAAAACCATGTAAGTATAAGAAAATACAGGCCCGACCCCATACCAGAAGAACACCTCCAACTAATAATGCGCGCCGCCCAACGCGCACCCACAGACGCCGCACTACACCTATGGACAGCAATACGGGTCACAGACAGAGAGGCTAGGAAGAAAATAGCCGAGGCAATACGCCAGCCCCATGTCTACGAGGCTGCGGAATTCTTCGTGTTCGTGGCCGACCTCCATAGGCTAAGAAAACTACTACAATATCGTGGAGAGGATCTAGGAAAAGTCGACTTCTCCCTACTGTTATTCTCTGCCATCGATGCAGGCCTCGCAGCAGAGAACATGGCTATCGCGGCTGAGAGTCTCGGGTACGGGATTTGTTTTATAGGCGCGATAATGAACGCCCCCGAGCTAATAATTGAACTTCTAGGACTACCTGAGAAGACGTTTCCTCTCTTCGGCCTAGTCATAGGCGTTCCCGATGAGAAACCGGGTAAAAGGCCCAGAATACCGTTAGAGTACCTAGTGCATGAGAACCACTACCGAGACTATGACAACAATGATCTTCAAAGGATATACGAGGCGATGAACCCGATAACCAGGAGGGGAGACTACCTGAGACTCATCAAGAGGTATGCGGGGCCAGGTGGATACTTCGAGATGAGGAACGAACTAATACGAGAGCTAGCCAGGAAGATGGGATTCAATGTCTAATACCCCTTGAACTATATGAAAGGTCGCAATCCTACTACTAGTCGCATCTAATACGCTATTTTTATTGTTCTCAACAGTGTCAAACATTTCTATCGGGGAAGATAATGAAGGGAAAAGTAAGGCTAGCAGTAATAGACTACGAATCATGTAAACCCAAGAAATGTAGCTATGAGTGTATAAACGTATGTCCGGTTAATAGGACCCGTAAAGGAGTAGCGATAGAGGCTGATAAAGCAGTAAGAGGCAAGCCGGTCATATATGAGGATGCGTGTATAGGTTGTGGCTTATGTGTGAAGGCTTGTCCCTTCGATGCTATATTCATTGTGAATCTGCCCAGTGAGCTCGAGGAGTCAGCCGTTCATAGATACGGTAGGAATGGATTCAAGCTGTATAAGCTCCCTATCCCGAGGGAGGGCTCCATAGTCGGTTTACTCGGTAAGAACGGTACTGGTAAGACGACGGCGATAAGGATCCTTCTCGGAGAGCTAAAGCCGAATCTCGGCGATCCTGACGCTGATCCAGGCTGGGACGAGATAATACGACGGTTCAGGGGAAGCGAGCTACAAGTCTACTTCCAGAAGCTGGCAGACGGTAAGCTACGGACGGCTCACAAAATCCAGTACGTCGACCTCGTGCCCAGACACGTTAAGGGAACAGTAGGCCAATTATTGACCAAAGCGGACGAGCGGGGAGTGGCGAAAGAGCTTGCCAAGGAACTAGGCCTCGACAAGGTCTGGGACCGTGATATAAGGAAGCTTAGCGGAGGAGAACTCCAGAAGCTCCTAGTAGCCGCTGTAATATCAAAGGACGCCGACGTCTACGTGTTCGACGAGCCCAGCGGATACCTAGATGTTAGGGAGAGAATACGTGTCGCCAAGCTTATAAACGAGCTAGCCAAACCAGGCAAGCACGTATTAGTAATAGAACACGACCTAGCCGTACTAGACTATGTGAGCGAAACACTCCACATACTCTATGGCGAGCCAGGAGCATACGGTATAGTAAGCCAGCCCTACGGTGTACGAGTAGGCATAAACAATTTCCTCGAGGGATACCTGCCAGCCGAGAACATAAGGTTGAGGAAGGAGCCGATAAAGTTCAAGAAGATAACCGAGGCAGAGCAAGCCGGTAAGGAGGGAACTGGGAGGAAGAAGTTCCTTGAGTGGACTGATCTAAAGGTTAAGAGAGGAGAATTCGAGCTGACAGTCGAGGCAGGAGAAATCTGGAGCGGAGAAGTAATAGGTATCGTGGGACCAAACGGTATAGGAAAAACAACGTTTGTCCTCACACTAGCAAAGAAGATCGAGCCAGTCGACGGAATGGTTCTAGAATTCGAGGAACTATCCGTGAGCTACAAGCCACAGCATGTGGGCCCAGAAATGTTCCCAGAGGGCGTCACAGTACGAGAACTCCTACGCGAGGCCAATCCCGAGTCTATTATCCCCGGTAGCTGGCTATACCTCGAGCTAGTCAAGAAGCTGAGACTTGACAAGTTCTACGACCGTGAGCCACGCAGACTGAGCGGAGGAGAGATGCAGAAACTAGCAGTAGCACTCGCGCTTGCCAGAGAAGCAGATATCTATCTACTAGACGAGCCCAGCGCCTACCTAGATGTCGAGGAAAGGCTGAGCGTTGCAAGAATAATAAGAAGACTCACCGAGACAAGGCAGGCGGCGGCGTTCGTCGTGGAGCACGATCTGCTATTCATAGATTACATAAGCGATAAACTAGTACCCATACTGGGAGAGCCAGGATACAAGGGCAACGCGTACAGGCCCGAGAATCTCCGAAAGGCTATGAACATGTTCTTAAAAGAGCTCGGCGTAACCTTTAGGCGGGATCCTCAGACTGGGAGACCCAGGGTAAACAAGCCTGGAAGCTACCTAGACAGGATGCAGAAGTCGAAAGGAGAATACTACTTCGGCTGATCAATAGCCTGGGCCAAGAACTCTTCGAAATCTGCTACACTCTCCAGGATCTCCTTGGCTCTTTTCTTACCATGTTTTTTGACAAGTCTCTCTAGGCCGAGTAGAAACATATACTGCTCATAGCTACCCATTGGCCCGCATCTCCTCGCCTCATAGAACTTAGACAGGGCAGTAGAGGCATTGAGCCCGATCAGGATTAGATACGCCGATATCACCATCCCAGTTCTGTCGCATCCGCTTTTGCAGTGAACATATACTTTTTTACCAGATTCTAGGCTCTCGTAGAGGTCTATCACCGCGCTGACCATGTTTCTAAACGGTTGGACTGTTCCAGGCATAATATGGTAGCAGGACTCCTCGACGCCCTCAATGTTATGTATCCTGCATTCGGGGTCTAGGCAGATTATCTTGTCTACTTGTGGGGGGTCGGTGCATCCTGCTCCTGCATATAGATTTTCAAGTATTCTGGAATAGTTCAAAGATCTCCACCTATCTTCTCGGCGCACCTCTAGAATACTCATTGCCTATGTAAATAATATAGTGGGGTTTCTAGTCTAATTATCTGGAGGTGAGTATTCGATGGCTCTAGGAGACATTCTATCTAATACTATTCCCGGTACCTCTATCACTATAGGAGGCCTATTATGGGCACTTGTCATCCTAGTAGTAGGCTACATCATCGTGGTATCGTTCCTGGCCATCTTTAAACGCAGTCTTTCAAGACTAGGTCTCCCACCACTTGTAGCAGGAGTCCTAACTAGGCTAGTCTCCGTGATACTCTATCTAGCCCTTGTACTTGCAGCCGCATCGGCGGCAGGATTCAATACTGGGAGCGTGGTACTTGGTCTAAGCGCCGTTATCGGTTTAATTCTTGGCTTCGGTCTTCAGGATACTATAAATAATCTCGCTGCCGGTGTGTGGATAGCTGTAACGCGTCCCTTCGATAAGGGAGACCTAGTCGAGGTCGGCGGGTATCTGGGCACTATAAAAGATGTCGGGATTCTCTCCACAGTAATAGTCAGGCCCAATAATGAAGTCGTGTTGTTGCCCAATAAGAGCGTCTGGGGATCCCCTATAGTGAACTATACTAGGAACCCGACGAGGAGAATCACTCTAGATGTAGGAGTCGCATATGGAACTGACCTAGACAAAGCCGTTAAGATAGCACTAGAAGCTGTGAAGAATGTAGACGGGGTACTAGAGGATCCTGCACCACAAGTAGTCATCACCGAGCTAGCTGACTCATCTGTGAATCTCCAGGTGAGAGTATGGGTAAAGAAAGAAGACTATGGCCAGGTAAAGCCGGAAATTATTAAGGCAGTATACAATGCGTTCAATGCGGCTGGAATAGAGATACCGTATCCACAGCTAGATGTCCATATAAGAGAGATGCCTGGCAAGCAGAACCAATAAAACAAGATCCTTTAAGATAGAAGCGTTGGTGTCGGGTGAGACAGGTCTCTTCATCCCCCTCTTTTAGAGGGGTTAGACCCGTGGAGTCTTCATCCACCAACTATAATATTTTCACTGCCTCTCAAGGACTATATTCTCTTAACTAGCCCAACCGTATCCCAAGAGTACTATAAAACAATTGTAAAGAATAGGGTCTCCCTGAGACCATTCCAAATCATAGGCTCTCGTTTATTGGGTAATGGCATGCGACTTTGTGGCCTGGAGCAATTTCTTTCAGGTCTGGTTCTTTTTCTTTGCACGTTTGTTTAACTATAGGGCACCTTGGATGATATCTGCATCCTGATGGTACATTTGTAGGATCGGCTATGTCTCCTATTATCGGGAACCTTTTCCTTATCTTTCGCTTTATGCTTGGAACGCTTGTTATTAGTGCCCTGGTATAGGGGTGCCTTGGATTGCTTAGTACTTCGTCGGCTGGTCCCTCCTCCACTATCTTTCCAACATACATTACTGCAATCCTATCGCTGATCAGCTTTGCGACTGCTAGGTCGTGTGTAATGAATATGATCGCTGTATTCATTTCCCTTCGTAGCTGGTCTAGTAGTTCAAGTATGCTTGCTCTCATGCTTACGTCTACCATTGAGACAGCCTCATCCGCGACAACTAGCTCTGGTTCTAATGCTATTGCACGAGCTATGACTGCTCTCTGTCTTTGTCCTCCGCTCAGCTGGCTTGGAAGTCGCTCGTAGAAGTCTTTCGCGGGTGTTAGTCCGACTCTTTCGAGAAGCTCGAGAGCCCGTTTCCGGGCCTTCTCCCAATCCATTATCCCGTGGATTACTAGTGGCTCTGCTATTGCTCGCCCTATCTTCATTCTGGGGTTGAGGCTAGCGTAAGGATCTTGGAATATCATCTGGAATCTTTTTCTAAGAGGCCTAAGCTTTTTCTCCGGCATATAAGTGATATCGATTCCGTCGAAGATTATCTTGCCTGATGTCGGCGTGTAGAGACGGGTCACCAGCCTACCGACCGTTGTTTTACCACTGCCGGACTCTCCTAC
>WAOU01000049.1 GCA_015521095.1 Desulfurococcales archaeon
CACCGAAACTTTTATATAGAAGTAATCTTACCTTAGAGATTGGAGAACGATAAAAGGATAAGGTGACAAGACATGGCGGCACTACCCTTAGAATCAATGGGAGTACCAGTTATAATACTCAAAGAAGGTACCTCCCGCTCCTACGGAAAAGAAGCAGTTCGCTCGAACATAATGGCTGTAAGAGCCATCGCAGAAATCCTCAAGACCACCTATGGTCCAAAAGGAATGGACAAGATGCTAGTAGACAGCCTAGGAGACATCACAATAACAAACGACGGAGCAACAATCCTCGACAAACTAGACCTACAACACCCAGCAGGAAAAATGCTCGTGCAAATCGCTAAGGGACAAGACGAAGAGGCGGGAGACGGCACAAAGACCTCTGTAATATTCGCAGGAGAACTCCTCAAAGAAGGAGAAAAACTGCTCAACAACAACATACACCCCACAATAATAGTCGAGGGATACAAGAAAGCACTAGAAAAGGCACTAGAGATACTATACGAGATAGGCAAACCAATCGACATAAATGATCATGAAACTCTAAAGAAGATAGCACTAACAAGCCTAAACAGCAAAGCCGTAGGCGAGGCAGCAGACTACTTCGCAGACATAGCAGTAGAAGCAATAAAGACCATAGTAGAGAAGAGGGGAGACAAATACTACGTAGACCTAAACAACATACAAATAATCAAGAAACATGGCGGAAGCCTAAGAGACACAAAACTAATCAAAGGAATAGTCATCGACAAGGAAGTAGTACACCCCGACATGCCCAGGAGAGTAGAGAATGCAAAGATCGCGGTCCTAGACACACCACTAGAAATAGAGAAACCCGAAATAGACCTAGAGGTAAGCATCACCAGCCCAGACCTAGTAAAGCGACTACTAGAGAAACAGGAGAAGATACTAGCAGAGAAAGTAGAAAAGATTGCAAGCGTTGGTGCTAATGTTGTTGTGACTCAGAAGGGTATTGATGAGGTTGCGCAGCATTTCCTTGCTAAGAGGGGTATTCTTGCTGTTAGGAGGGTTAAGAGGAGTGATATTGAGAAGATTGCTAAGGCCACAGGAGCAAAAATAATAACGAACCTAGACGACCTAACCGAGGAAGACCTGGGCTATGCTGAGCTTGTTGAGGAGAGAAAAGTCGGAGAAGACAAAATGATATTCATCGAAGGAGCAAAGAACCCCAAGAGCGTAACAATACTCATAAGGGGGGGCTTCGAGAGACTCGTAGAAGAAGCTGACAGAGCACTCCACGACGCTCTAAGCGCTGTAGCAGATGCCGTAATTGACGGCAAGATCGTAGCAGGCGGAGGAGCCACCGAGGCAGAACTAGCAAAGAGGCTAAGAGAATACGCTAAGACTGTACCAGGCAAGGAACAGCTAGCCATCGAGGCATGGATAAGGGCCCTTGAAGCACTACCACAGACCCTAGCATTCAACGCAGGACTAGACCCCGTAGAGATACTAATGAAGCTAAGAAGCGCCCATGAAGAAGGCAAGCTCTGGGCAGGCATAAATGTCGAAGACGGAGAAATAGTCGACATGATGGAGCTAGGAGTAATAGAGCCAGTAAGAATAAAAGCAAACGCCTTCAAAGCAGGAACCGAAGTAGCTACAATGATACTAAGAATAGACGACATAATAGCCGCTAGGAGAAGCGAAGACAAAGAAGAAAAGAAGTAACCTACACCTCTCCCTGGTTAATTTTTCCAAACACGATCCTATACGTTTCCGAATTATTCTAAAGTCAGGATATTCTCGTTTATACACGGTTCTAGTATAAGGGTGCTGAAGCGTCTTGATAATAATCCTCGCAGGAACTCCAGGAACAGGAAAAACAGTCTTGGGTAACTTGTTATCAAAAGACATAGATTGTTCTCTGACAAGTACGTCTAAACTATTGAGAGAACTTGGCCTTACACGAGCAGATCCCACGGGACGCTTCACAGAAGTCGTGGACGGCGAAATATCTTCTGCCGTGGAACTTCTTGTAAGAGAATCCCAAGAAGGCAAATGTATTGTTCTGGAGACGGTATATCCCTCGCTATGGTTATCCTATAAGGATCTAGACTATGAAATCTCGTTAATCATATTATTACGGGCACATCCGGTCGAACTCTACAATAGACTAAAGGCTAGGAACTGGCCAGAGCAAAAAGTTATCGAGAACGCTCTCTCTGAAGCCTTCAACATAATAGCTGAAGAACTACTCGACGCCTCATACGATGTTCTTGAAATTGATACCTCTCAGAAGACTCCTAGACAATCCCTCGAATCACTATATGATAAATTAGAGGAGTGGAGAACAGGCATCTCAATAGATTGGATGAACGATCCACACGTACAGGACCTAGTGGCTAAATGGAGCATCCGCATGGATCTCGACAAGTATAGGCTGGGGCTGTGATATACTCTGCAATATCGCCGTACCTGTAGGTAGCTTGTCAAGCCTAGAAAACCAGTCCACATCCATACCCATTGTCTCTAGGATAAGCTTCTTGTCCTTATTCGATTTCAATGAATGAACTATCTTTGTATTAGTATTAAGTAGGAGCCTAGAATCCATTACTGAAGGACTCTGCGTAGCATATATTATGTGCACCCCATACTTCCTCGCCTCTGAAAGTATAACCGCCAGTATATCAGATGCCATAGATATGTTCTGAACTTCATCTATGAAGACAAACATTAAAGGATGATTCTCGCCCTGAGAACTATATCGTCTGTATGCTTCCGTGAAAAGAATTGATAACATCATTATAACGTATAATCTCCTCACGTGGAGACTCATTATGTTCGATAAATCAAGGACAATCCCCGAGACGTTCCCTCTAGCTAAATCTCCTGGACAATCCCTGAAGATCCTCCTACCCTCATTTAAGACAAGCATACCCAGTTTTCGCTGAAGCGCTCTCTTTACTTCTCTATCCCATCGAGAGTCTTCGGGTAACTCTAACACCATATCATACAATTCGCGCAGGTTCCTAGCATTAGACAATACCCGAGAAAGAAGATACGCTTGGGGCTCTGTAAGGTCAAGAGCACGGGTCAATACCTCGAAGGCATAGTCTTTCCTGTCTTCACCATTACACGAGAGTATATCAGCAGGCAACTCTCCCGTCGATACGTCTACGATCTTAAATCCTTTAGAAGCTAGTACCCGGTGTTCTCCTGTCCAATCGAAAACCAAAACCCCCGCATTGTATTGATCAAGTAAGCGTGATGCGAGAACCCTTAATGTAGTGGATTTACCTGATCCAGTGGACCCAAATATCCCGATGTGGCCTTCAAAATCCCTATAGTACAGGTAAACAGGTTCAAGTCGAGGAGTATCTAGCCGGTATCCAATGAATACCCGATCCTTGTCCTGCCCAATCTTGTTAGAACTACTAGATATTAGCCCACTGAAGCTAGGCGATTTTACCGGACGTATACTTACTCCTTCTAGAAACGATACTATTGCACTCTCTATTATCTCGGACTCAATATCTTGATCTTCCCCGTTTATTATAAGATAAGTGGTTTTTGACCCAGTTACAAACTCGTGTAGGATCGCGTACCTATTAGAGGGCCTGCTAGTACTTCTTGATAAAAGAAATTCCTCTATTTTTGACCCTACTATTGGGTCCTCATATATTATCTGGAAGACCTTAGGATTTTCCCTCCGATCCTCATCTGTATGTCTACATCCAAGACCGGATCCCGTAGGAAACCTTATTCTCGCGGTTATATTGACTGCGTTTGCTTTGTACAATGAAATCACCGTTGCTAGAAAGGCTACGCCGACTATTAGTAAGACTATGGCGCCTGGTGCTCTGGATGCGTATGCTATAAGCGCTATTGCGATTATAGCCGGTATCAGCCTTAGTGTAATAGGTGCTCTCTCGACCCAATCCATGGTCTTTCTCCGGTAATGATATTTTCATGATTGTATATGTGGGAGAGACTGCTCGATGGACATATTGTTTCGCTCAATAACAATTATGTGTTATCTATCAAACACGTGTGCTGTTGAATATGCCCAGCTACATTTTGATAGTTGTCCCTGGTTTATAGCGAATAATTGTTATTCCCAGTTGGATTGAAGTCCTCCTGCGGCTGTCTAGCCGCGGGTAATGCATAAGTAGTATTTCTTGCCTGGCTCAAGCTCCTCTAGGCGGGGCTCGAATCTAAAGATAACGCCCCATACACTGAACACTGTATAGTTGGGGGCCTCTTTATGCTCCTGTTTGAGGTCTCTTACTATGTATCCATGCCCGCAGAATACATAGTTCTCTAGGTTCTGTGGTTTCGAATCTCTAATCTCGAATACGAGCTTATCGCCTTCTTTAACAGAGAATAGCTCCTCGAGGACATCGAATTTTACTCTGTAGCCCTTTGCCTTGCCCTCTGCAACCCACTGTCCTTTTATCTCGCCTTGCTTTACACTCGTCACCGTAACTGTCATTTTCTTCTTCATGGCTCCGAACCCCTAATCTAAATTAACCAGTATGGCTACGGTGGTACAAGGGGATAAAAATGGTCTTTGCCAGCGACGCGGCAAGAAGGTTCACAGTCAAGTTAAACACCTTGCTCGACAAGGTGATTATCGTAAAACTCGTCAACGGGAGAACATACAAGGGTAAACTCGCAGGATTCGATCAGTCTACATTAAGTATAGCGCTAGAGGCAGCCGTTGATAACGAGAACAATAACTGGCCCATCGCTATAATATATGGGAGCACAATCTCCGAAATACTTGTAGAGGAAGGATCAATTTTCAGCGCTAAAGAATTCTCAGAATTCCTAATAAAGCACGGTGGAATACCTCCACACCAGATAAGAGTATACGAGGATATCAACGTTGTCGAGATCGCTAGAAGCGTCAAGGTCTCGAAGGACGGAGTCGAGGGCGCCGGACCACTCGCTCACAGAGTAAACACGCTCTTCAGAGAATACATGCGGCGTAAAGGAGTCCGGGTCTAATCCCTAAACCACAAATCTCTCTTTGTCCAGTGACGGGTTACTGAAATGTTTGAGGCCAAAGACGCAGACCTAGCAGGAAGAATAGGCAAACTATACACAAAAACTGGCGTGATCGAGACCCCTGCATTTTTCCCAGTGGTTGACGTCGAAAGACAAGAAATACCTCTCAAGGAAATCAGAGAGCTAGGATTCAACCAAGTAATAACAAACGCATACATTCTATACAAACGCTATAGAGAAAAAGTCCTAGAACAAGGTGTCCACAGCCTTCTAGGCTTCAACGGCGTGATAATGACTGACTCAGGAGCATATCAGATCCTTCAATACGGCTCCGTAGACATAACGAACAAGGAAATCATAGAGTTTGAAGGAAAAATCGGCGTAGATATAGGCGTGATCCTCGATATACCTACAGGCGACGTCGACCGTCTCGCTGCCGAAAGAAGCGTCTCGGTTACTCTGAAAAGAGTCGAGGAGGCGCGAAGAATAGTTATTGATTATCCTGAAACTCTCTGGGTTCTACCCGTCCAGGGAGGAAAATATCTTGACCTAGTAGAGTACAGTGCCAAGAAAGCGTCGGAGCACGAGGAATTCTCAATATATGGTATAGGTAGTCCGACGGTCTTCTTAGAGAAGTACGATTACCGGACAGTCCTGGAAATAGTAGTCTCCGCCAAGAAACATCTCAAACCAGGTAAACCAGTTCACCTCTTCGGAGCCGGTCATCCACTCATAATACCCTACGCTGTGGCTCTAGGAGTAGACCTCTTCGACAGTGCATCCTATATATTATACGCGAGGGATGATCGAGTATTTACTGACTTCGGTGTAGAGCGCCTAGACAGAATAACATATCTCCCCTGTAGATGTGGCGACTGCTCCGACTATAACGCTGAGAAAGTAAGGAATCTCCCTAAGAAGGAGAGAATAAGGATCCTAGCGAGACATAATCTTTGTATGATAAAGTATTATCTCGACCTTACAAAACAGGCAATAAAAGAGGGGAGACTCTGGGAACTCCTAGAATCACTAAGCAGACACCATGTACGACTATATGAGGCATTCCGGGCTATTTACGAGATGAAGGACTACTACTCGAAATATTCTCCACGTGTAAAAGGAGTAGTTCGCGGGATAAGGGCCTACGACTATTATAGCATGGGAAACCCGAGACTCTCATCTTATCATGAAAAAATACAAAACTATACTCCTCGCCTGGGAAGAGACGTGAAAAGGATTATCCTAGCGCCCCTCCCGCTAGACCCCGATCATTGCCCAGAGCCCAGCGACCTGGAGAGAGGAGAGGAATACGTTCTATACTATGATCCCTTCCTAATAGTCGTACCACAAGAACTATGCGGTGTTTATCCAACTATACACGTTCATAGGCCAGATATTGATATAGACAAAGGACACGCTGAAACTGTAGCCAAGAAAATCCTAATGTTCCTAAACAATATACCGGGGATAGACAGGTATAGTGTAATGATCCTTCAATCAAGTACTTATAGATCGCTCTCTGAGGAGCTTGAACGGCTCTTAAAACAATTATAGGAGAGGATCCTTTCGGCCCTCTCTACATATAGATTCCCTTGTGGCGGTCACTTTCATCCTCTTCCTCGCTCCTACCCGATAACATGGGGCCGAGCATCTCCATGAGGCGTTCCCGCTCGACTTTCCATTTTTCTGCGTATTCTTCCAGTAGAGATGTATCTATCTCTACGTTGAGAATTTCCCCTGCTATTACACGTACACCCTTTAACGCCGCATTATAGTCTATTTCCTCGACTGTCGAGTATGGGAGCACTATGATTGATGGAACTTTGTAGTGGACTGTATAGATGTATAGTAGTGCGAGGGGGCCCATTACTCCGAGTCCTGTCTCCATTTCGGGAGCCTTGAGCCTGGGGCCCTGATAGTATTTATTCGGCTTATGTCTATACCCGTATTCTTCCTCCCCATACATGAATGTCTTATTCAAGCCTCCTACAAGAACCATGAATTTTGAATTAATTTCCCGTGCGAACTTGACAAGGGCCTCTACATATTCGTCCGCGATCTCTTTCTCGGGCAGAGCCCTATTCACAATGATGACGGTTTTCGGATCCTCCTTATAATAGACGTCAAAAGGCATCCCTACTCCATCTTCTTCTACTATAATAAATGGCGGGCTCGGCCGTGTCAATATGTATCCTATCTTTCTTGCTTCGAGACCGAGTGCTAAGTGTTTTGAGACAAGATAACCTACCATTCCGAATCCTCGGAATCCTGTTACAATAATGGCCTCGCTAAGCTCTTCGACTGGTACATCGAGATTTATGTCGACAAATGTTTTATTCAACTTGTCTCACCTCTTATGCCTGATCCTTACAATTTCCCCTCTATCCAAGCCCTCTATCATGTGAGGCGAAATCTTAACTCTTCCTACACCTATTAAATTATCGTCTCGGTCCACGATTACACACTCATCTCCCGGCCTGAGATCCTCGTCATAGGAGACAATGTCTCTAGCCAAGACGCTACCTCTCAACTCCCGATCCCCTCTTACAATAATTCTTAGTCTCGGCGGCCTAGTTCCCGAGACTATGAGTTTAGCAGCGCCTAGACCTAGACTGTACAAGTTATCGTTGGGTCTTAGTGTTAGTATCCTCTCGCCGGACTTATAGACGTTTCTTATTTTTCCTCTAGAAGTAACGTCTACTTCTATTTCATCAGGGTTTCCTAGGAGGAGGCTTGAGACATCGTCTCCGAACTGGTATGAGAGAATTGCTCTCAGCTTTGTTAATTCTCCTGGCAGGGGTTTTCTACGCTTCACTCCTTAGACTCCCTATGTGATAGGGTGGAGGCCCTAGAGAGTTAATAAAAATGAGTAGACAGGCTAGAAGATAATATGGGCCCCGGCTCCCCTATCCCTGCTCTTAGAGGACTTAGTCCTATTCCTGACTTTTTCAACGGCATCTAGTAAGTCTCTCATAGTTATCCTCTTTCTGCCCTGCCTTATAGCATAGAAGCCAGCCTCCGTTACTACAGCTTTGAGATCCGCGCCGCTGAAGCCCTCCGTTAACTCGGCAAGCCTCCCTACGTCGACGTCTTTTGAGTGCTTAGTCTTTCTGAGATGTATCTTGAGTATTGCTACTCTCGCCTTGTAGTCGGGTAACGGTATCTCGATTATCCTGTCGAACCTTCCGGGCCTTAATAGTGCCGGGTCAAGCAGATCTAGTCTGTTTGTAGCAGCTATAACTTTGACATTGGATAACGGCTCGAATCCATCCATTTCGGCGAGAAGCTGGAGAAGCGTTCTTTGAACTTCTCTGTCGCCGCTTGTCCCCAACTCGGATCTCCTTGCACCGATCCCATCGATCTCGTCTATGAATATAACGGCGGGAGCGTGCTCCCTTGCATATCTGAAGACCTCTCTTACTATTCTTGCTCCTTCTCCTATGAACTTGTTTACGAGCTCGCTTGCAACTATTCTTATGAACACGGCGTTTGATTCTCGGGCAACAGCCTTCGCGAGGAGTGTCTTTCCTGTTCCTGGAGGTCCATGCAGTAATACGCCCTTCGGGGGCTCTATGCCGACCTCGCTGAATATCTCTGGCTTCTTTAGGGGGAGTACTACGACCTCGTATAGTTCTCGTATTTGTTTATCTAGGCCTCCAATATCCTTGAATGTGACGTTCGGACGCTCGACTACCTCCATTGCCTTTACTGTGGGATCCACCCTGTTCGGCAATACTTCTACTATGGTGGAGCCCCGATTATTGAGGGCCACGACCATGCCGGGTCTTAGATCCTTAGGATTAATGTTCTGAGATATTTTCACGACGAGGTTAGGGCCGGTGGTGCTCTTAACTATGGCCCTCTCGTTGTCTAGGACCTCGAGCACTGTCGCTTCTATGAATGGAGGGCTCATAAGCTTGTAGATTTCTCTGCGTGTATCCTCTAGTTTTCGCTCTAGGTCCATTTTCTGCTTTAGTAATGCCCGTATCCTTTCTTGTAGTATCCTTATGTGGTCTTCTGGGTCGATGTATGGTGTTTCGCTTGATCGTCGTCGGCTGGCACTGCTCACTGACACGCTAAGCGTCACCGTAAAACTTATTTTTCCATGAGGGCTTAAAAGGAGGAAGGTCCTCCCTCTCCTCGATAATATCCAAGTATTTATCATGTATAACCACAGTAATCTTGTTCTAATCAATATAAAACCTGTGGAGTCGCGAATATAAAGGAGAGAGGATGCATGGCCTTGGCACGAGGCAAGGAACAATTATACTGTGAAGTATGTGGATCACCTATACCCGGGCGACCTTATAAGGCCCTAGTAGATGGAGTAGAGATGATACTCTGCCCCAGCTGTTACCTAAAACTAACAAGGAGCGGGAGAGCCATCCCAGTAAAACAGAGGCCGACAAAGACCACCCGGGCCCCCAGAAGGACTAGGCCCGTCAGGAAGGTCTCCCTCGAACTATACGATATAGTAGAAGACTACTATGAAAAGATACGGAGAGCACGAGAAAGCAAAGGATGGAGCCTCAGCGTACTAGCACAGAAACTCAGAATAAGCGAATCCATGCTGAGAAAAATAGAGTCAGGAAAAATGAAGCCCTCAATAGACCTCGCTAAGAGAATCGAGAAGATCCTAAAAATACAGATACTCGAGCCCACAGAGCTAGAAGAAGAGTTCGAGGCACCCCCACCCGGTACCCTGACCCTAGGAGACGTCGTCGTAGTCAGGAGGGATGAAGACTAACGTGGAAGAAGCCATTCTTGTAATCCCGAGAGAAAAAATAGACCAGCTCGACGAGGCATTAGCCCTCGCAGAAACAGCTGGATACAAGATAATACGCGTATATAAGACCAGGTACCGCAACCGGCTGGGTAAAGGCCTCATATACATGATCTCCGACGAGGTACCTGAAACAGTCACAACGATCATCTTTTACGGTAATCCTTCCCCATCATCAATTTTCCAGCTAATGAAGAAATCCAGAAAACGTGTCATTGACAGAGTACAACTCATCCTAGAGATATTCGCTAAGCACGCTGGAAGCCGAGAAGCCCAGTTGCAAATAGAAGCCGCTAGGATAAAACACGAGATACCAATAGTGAGGGAGTGGATCCGGAGAAGCAAGATGGGGGAGCTTCCCGGATTCCTAGGCCCAGGACGATACGCTATCGACGCATATTATAGGCATCTTACAAGTAAGCTGGCCAGAATACGTAGAGAACTCGAGAAACAGCGTAGAATACGGAGTGTAAGGAGGGGATCGCGGGAAAAGAAGGGATTCGTGCACGTATCTATTGTAGGGTACGCTAGTGCCGGCAAGACAAGCTTATTCAACGTGCTGACGGGAGAGTCGAAGCCTGTTGGAAGAGAATATTTTACGACGCTCCATACGAAGCATAAAAGAGTAAACTATAACGGAGTAGACTATATCTTTGTCGACACTGTAGGTTTTATAAGAGATATTCCACCGGAAATAATAGAATCCTTCTACAGCACACTAGAAGAAATAGTCTATTCCGACGCAATAATATTTGTAATAGACTCATCCGATCCTCTCCAAATAATACACGAAAAAATCAGGTCCGGCTTCGATATCTTAGCAAGAATAGGAGCCTCCGGTAGACCCGTAATAATCGCGCTTAACAAAATAGACGTTGCAGACTCAGAAATAGTAGAAAAAGTGAAAAACAGTCTCCCAACGTATATCCCTCCCACGGTCCCGGAGTATAGAGTAGTAGAGATATCTGCTAAGAAGAGAAAAGGAATAGACCAATTATTCTTGGCGCTCACCGATATCCTCCCGGTGCCCGGAAGAGATGAAAGGACCGAGAATCATAGTGCTAAGGCTAGGACACAGGCCCCTAAGAGATAAACGAATAACAACACATGTGGGTCTAACAGCAAGAGCCTTCGGAGCCCACGGCATGGTTCTCGCAGGAGAATGCGATGAACACGTAGTTAACTCACTCCGTAAAGTAACACAGTGCTGGGGAGGACCATTCAAAATAGAATGCGGCGTTAATCCCAAACGCTTCGTTAAAGAGTGGAAAGAAAACGGAGGAGAAGTAATCCACCTGACCATGTATGGTCTCCCAATAGACGACGTGATAGGAGAAATTTCTACAAGTCCCCGGGATAAACTAATCATAGTAGGCGCCGAGAAGGTAGAAGGATTCTTCTACGAAATAGCAGACTATAATGTAGCCATAGGGAACCAGCCCCATAGCGAGGTAGCTGCCCTAGCCGTATTCCTAGATAGACTATATAGGGGCCGCGAACTATACAAGTCATATATTGGAGCCCGCAAGAGAATAATTCCCCTACCACGCGGGAAGAAGGTGATCGAAGATGAAAAATGCTGAGAACGGCGATCCAAATAGCAAGAACAGGCTAAGATCCCTACTAGTATTCGTTGATCTTCTAGCCAGAAAGAACAGGCTAGACCCTGAGAAGGCCCTTACAATATTCAAAGCACTCCTAGCCAGTAGCGAAGACTCGGGACTAAGCGATGAAGACATCTCCTTGAAAATGGGCTATAAGCAAAGCGACGTGAGAAGGATCCTCAGAACCTTCTACATGTATAAACTCGCCCGTTATAGGAGAGGTAAACACCCCGAGACAGGGGCTACAAGGTTCTACTGGTATATAGACGTCAACCTCCTCAACAGCGTCCTCCTCTGGAGGAAGAAAGCCGTCCTAGAAAAGCTGAAGTACCGTCTCCAATACGAGGAAGAAAACTATTTCTACCGTTGTCCTCGAGACAAGACGAGATACACGTTCGAAGAGGCGTATAACTACGAGTTCATATGTCCAAAGTGTGGAAGCGTTCTCGAAGAAGAGGACAACACCGAGATAAAGAAGATACTCTCCGAGTACATCAAGCGCCTCGAGGAGGAGATAATAGAAGATGAGAGAAAAATACAAAGTAGCTGACTTCTTTAGCGGTGGAGGAGGATACGCGCGGGGATTCGTCGAAACCAGATACTACGATATCATTGTCGGAGTCGATAATTTTCCTCCAGCCGGTAAAACCTACAAGGCGAATTTTCCCAAGGCATTCTTCATAGCCGACGATATCAAGGAGATAACAGGGAGAACGATAAAAGATTATACGGGGTACGGCCGAGGAGATTTCGACGTAGTAATCGCTAGTCCTCCCTGTGAACCCTTCACGGGAGCAAACCCAAAGAGACAGAAGGATCCACTAGACAGGCTCTATACTGATCCGGCTGGGCAACTATTCCTGCACGCCATACGCCTGATAGGAGATCTACAGCCCAAAGTATTCGTTATCGAGAATGTTCCAGGCATCATGGAGAGACCTATCCAGAAAGCTATACGAAGAGAGCTCCAACGAGCTGGTTATCCAGATATCTACTTCAACGTGCTCCACGCAGAAGAATACGGGACCCCAAGCAGGAGGACGCGAGTATTCGTCTCCAACTATAGGATCAGGCCACCGAAAAAGCCTAGGAAAACAGTATCAGACGCATTAGCAGGCCTACCCTCCCCTGGATCCCCATACCCGCCAAACCACGACGCTCCCGGAAACATACCCTCACGCCACCGGAGAAGAATCCACAGGCTTCGGTGGGGCAACTCCCTAATCACATACCAAGGCGCAAAAAGAAGACTCCCTAACTATATCAGGTTAGACCCCAGAAGACCGGCCCCAACCGTGATGGGCACATCAAGGTTTATCCATCCATACGAGGACAGGCTTCTAACAGTAAGAGAACAAGCACGCCTAATGGGGTTCCCCGACTACCACGTGTTTCTCGGAGGCAGAGACGCGCAATACGATATAGTGGGAGAAGCAGTCCCTCCCCCGCTCGCACAAGCAATAGCAGAATTCATTAAGACGAGCATATTAGAATACTATGACGGTGAACAGTGAAAATGGAGATAATACCGGTACTCCACAACGTGAGCAGCGTCCAGAGACTCGTAGACTCTGTGAAGACAGCCTATTCTCTAGGGGCCAAGGCCTTTGTAGTTACTAAAGCCTATGGCGGGGCAGCACAATCAGGTGTCGCCGAGGCAATGCGTATCTCCCTCAAACTTAATAGACAATTCATCGTATTGCCGGATTTAGACGATGCCGTAGAACTGTTACGCCCCGACCGTATACTATTACTCACGTATGATTACTCTAAGAACACAATAGATCTAGAAAACATGAAAGAAATGAACGGAAGAATCCTAGTAGTGGTCTCAGGCTCTGACCCAGAGTTCTCTTCTTCGGAGCTGAAGCTAGGAGAACCAGTATACTTCAAGGACTCCCCTGGAAAAATAGGTCCGATAGGGGAGCTCGCGTTAATCCTCTACACATTGGCGAGAACCGGTGTCTCCAGATGAAGCAATACACCGTTAAGAACCTCCTCCAGCTAATAAAACACTATGCAAGCGTAGCAGTAGACCTCTCACTCTATACCTTGGCTAGCGGGGACAAGACGGTCGCACTAGAAACCCTCAAAATCGAGAGAAAAGTGGACGAATACGTAAAGGAACTAATAGCAAAAATCTCCCTAGCAATCAGGAGCCCAGAACAAACCCACCTAGCTGTAAGCGTTGCAGAGGTCGGAAGAGCACTTGACAAGATAACAGATGCCGCTGGGGACCTAGCAGGACTCGTACTTAGAGGATACCCTATCCACGAATACATAAGCTCCGTGGTTAACTGCTGCGACGAGATAATACTCCTCTTACATGTAAACAAGCCCGTTAAAGAATTCTCGCCCATCGTAGACCTACTAATAGTCAAGAGAGGAGAATCATATCTCGTAGCACCAGAGCTAACGAGCGTGGAGGAAGGAGACATCCTAGTGGCCAGAGGCCCCCACGAGGAGATAGCGGATCTTGCAAAGGAGGTGGGAGACACCCAGGCATTAAAAACCATAGGTCTAGGAAGCCTAAGCGCTGCACTCGCCGGGGACGACCTTGCACTCAGGATACTAAGAATAAAGAACCTGGCTCGACAAATGCTCGACCTAGCATTCCACTCTCTCATCTATGGAGACCCAAGGATCGCGGGATTAATACGGGAAATGGAAGACTCCGTAGACACACTATTCCACGAGATACTTGAATACTCCTACGCTGCCTCGAACCCGGGCTATGCCAAGGAGTTTGTCTCAATCGCAATATTTGCCTCTGCAATGGAGACTATCGCTGACGCCGCCGTGCAGATGAGCGAGATCGTGCGCAGAGAAGGATACCTCCCGTTTATAGGCAAAGCATTGGAGGAGGCCGAGGAGGCCTACCTGAAGATAAGGGCGACAAACAAGGTATCGGGTAAGCGACTACTCGACCTCTCGTTGCCTGATCGAGGAGTCATGATTATCGCATTAGAAAAGAAGGGTTCATGGATAATACCTGTATCTCCAGACTATACTATTGAGGAGGGAGACGTCCTACTAGTCAAATACTTCAAGCCTGAGGGTGAAGAAAGCGAGGAGAAGATAGAGAAGATACTAGAAGACCTAGGATTCGAGATATTGGAGGACTAGATCTATGCCACGTATCCCGCCCGAGCTCTGTGCACGGTGTAAAGGATACAAGAAGCTATGCGGGCTACCTCGATGCCCGATCCTAGAAATGTTCCAGTCCCAGGCAAGAACTGTGCTAAGAATACGTGGACCCGAGGTCGAGGGATCAACCCCGCCCGGACTCCTTGTAGGAGAACATGGATATCCTAGCCTCAACGTCTACTTCTACATACCGCCAAGCGTTACCGGCGAACAAGCACGTGTATACGATGATCCGCTTGGATGGAGCAGGGCTAGATATTCTCTTGCAAGAATACTGAGGCTGAGATCGAGCCTCCTCGGAGCCCGCGTAAGAGTGAAGGCAAACGACCCATATTCCCTATACTCCAGCGAGCTCGGCATCGCCGCCCTCTCAGAGAAACCCGTGTCGACCGAGGCCCTCCTTGAGAAGATACCTGTTCCGAGGCTCCGGTTCACTGGGATAACAAAGCCCATAGGTCCCTCGGCTCCCGCGAAGAAGATACTGGTTCAGGAGAACCCGGTGATGAACCGGAAGCTTGAACGGCTTGTATGGGACGATGCATATGCTTCAGACGCTGTATGGGAGGCTTATCTCTCAGGCGTAGACGTGTACTCTATACAGAGGGCGTTCTCGCTCGGCTTCCTAGGCCGATATAGGAACCGGCGAGTAGTGCCTACCAGATGGACTATAACAGCCGTTGACGAGATACTCAGCAGGCATCTTCAGCGGGCTCTTCGCGATAAGCCCTCCATAGACCAGGTAGAGGTATACTTCCACGAGTACCTCGGCAACAGGTTCATAGTAGTGCTCCTCCCCGGTGAGGGAGGCCTGGAATGGATAGAGGTCTGGCATCCGAGAACCGTGTGGACAAAGACCTCGCCCAAGCCAATCATATACTATCTCTACGAGGATCCTCTAGGTAGAAAGACTATGGAGGACGGAGGCTACAGCGCCTCAAAACTAGCCGTCCTAGAAGCCCTCTACAAGCGGGGAAAGAAGGCGGACACCGTCATAATAAGAGAAATCCTCCCCTCATACTATGCACCGGTAGGAAACTGGCACATCCGCGAGACCACCCGTAAAGCCCTAGAAAAACTCCCGCTCGCCCGGGCCTCGACTACACTAGAGGTCAAAAACGTCATTGACAAGCTACTAGTATTAGAAAATAAAGACGAGATATACGCTAAGTCGCGTCTCTTAGGATTCAAGGGGAGAATGAGGAGGCTCACCGAATTCTTCGACCTATAAAGATAATTAATGCTAGAGCCTCCGCAACGGTTGCAAGATAGTATACATCTCTGCTCTCATATCAATATTCTTAATATCGTAGAATGACCTCCAGCAGTATAACATAAGAATGACTAACGGTCGAGTCTGTAACAGTATACGGAATAGAGAGCCAAGCTCGTTGACGACTTGGTATCCATTGATGACGCTGTCCTGTGTTAACCCCCCGGTTAACATTTTCTTGTACAAAACTACCTGGATAACAACACGATAATACCAAGTTTCTCCACGTATCACCTAAACAACCCCACAATATTATATCGGGTATAGGGAATGGTAGATGACATTATCAACCATATACGAGAACAGTTGAAGAGACAACGAGGCCACACAAGAGGAGGCCCCAGGAGCAAACTAGTAGACGCGATAATGGTACTCCTACTAAGCAAACCCATGAGGAGCGCTGAGATAGCGGGGATACTAGGATTAGACAGCAGATATGTGGCCAGCTACCTCTCCTACTGGAAAACACGAGGATACGTCGAGTACAACAGCGGATTCTGGTTCCTGACCGAGAAAGGAGAAGAATACGCCCAGGAGGTCGCGGAGAGAGCCTCCGACGAGAAATTTGACAGATTAACTCTCCTAGCACAACGTATCCTTGCAAGCGAATCAATTAATCCGACAAGAAAACACAAAAGAAAAACCATCAGTACAGTGGAGGAAAAAGATTCCTTGTCATTTATTGCGGCTTTAAAACGTAAACCAGAAAATAAACTACAAGAAAGGGCCCAGACAGCGGCTTGCGTCATAGACGTGCTCAAGAACGAGCTAGACGACGACGAGCTCGAATTATTCACTGCACTATTATCACACTATACGAAATGGGGCAACACATACATGTATCTGGACCAGATAGCTGATCTCCTGAAGGCAGACTACAAATGGCTTCTCAGGACAGCAAGGAGCCTCCAGACAAAGAACCTAATATACATCTATACGGATCCCAAGCTAGGTATGAGGATAGGATTATCCAAGCAGGCCAAGGAGCTCTTAGAAGAATGCAGTTTCTAGAATCCTTCACATCAAAGAGAAGACTATTGCTCTCTAACTCTTCAAACTCTACTATAATTATTACTACTACTATTGGCCCGTATTATTGACTCTACGAGCTCGGTTATTCTATTCTTATGATCGTTCTTAGTATTACTGTTTGTATAATGATAAAAATAATACCGATCCCCAATATCCAGGAAACGGCAAGAAAACCGGTCTTGCCATGTTGTAGTAATTACTGATAGAGAGTGTTAACCGGGGAGTTAACAGAGCATCATAAGAAACCTAGCTGCACGATCGAAGAATCAAGTTTATCGCGGAGTCTATTAGGGGGATCTGGCATTCGAGAGGAGCATAGATGTTAACCCCCCGGTTAACACTAGTACTCTTCAACAACTCCACAATATCCTCAGGAACACCCGGATAACGAATCTCCCCGCCAACATATCCTCCAATAACCGACTGAGTACACCCAGCAGCGACCAAGTAGTCCCTTAACAGGTATACTTGGGTGAGATTCCTAGGAGGCTCAACACACGCAATTACGAGCCGGAGACTCCTCGTATCAAATATAGGTACCTCGACCTCCTCAAGGCTTATAGTGTCTTCTATCGCGGAGAGTATATTTTCTCCCTTCTCCGTAAGGATGTGTCCTCTCCCACTCCTCTCTACTAGTCCCGTTTTCTCGAGCTCTGAGAGGAGAGTCTTGATAGACGCCTCTCCTAGGCTCAGTAGTCGGGTGAGCCTGGGTCTTCCTAGGGGCCCCTGTGCTTTGAGGAGTTTGAGTAGTATGACTACGTGGCCCGGCCTATAGGATTTGAGTCCTCCTCTCCTAGGAGAACTAATCTTCTCTATCAGCGATGCGGCCTCGCAGGCCTCTGCGGGGCATGACATCCCATGCGCCCTCCTCGGGAAATATATCGTTATCTATCATGAATACGGCTAGGTCCTGGGGCGTGATCTCTTTTTCTCTCAATATTATTTTCTTTATTTGTTCCCAGTCCTTCTTAGCCCTTATGCCGAAGTCTTCCCAGAGCCATTCCACGATCTCGTCAAGGTCTATGTTGTTGGTTGGGATTTGGCCTAGTAACGCTTCTTTTATAGCCTTGTTCTCCCTGTTCCTCTGCCTATACATTCCTCTAATACACCGTGGAGGGTATAGTTGTATTCAAGGTAAAATAACCCGTCTACTACGCCATAGTATACGGTGAAACCTGCATGACCCTGTATAATTTGAAGGGAAGAAGCCTAACCTGCTTAACCGAGTACTCGCCCGACGAGATAAGAGCCATTATAGAGACAGGCCTGGATCTTAAGAGAAGATACTATGCAGGGGAGAAAGTAATCCCCGTACTCAAAGGTAGATCTATCGCGATGATATTCGAGAAACCCAGCACACGTACACGAGTAAGCTTCGAGGTAGCAGCAACTCAGCTGGGCGCGCGTGCTCTTTACCTTAACTGGAGGGATCTCCAGCTAGGCCGTGGCGAGACCATCGCGGATACTGCGAGGGTCCTTTCTAGATACGTGGACGGCATAGTTGCACGTGTAAAGGAGCACTCTAAGATAGAAGAACTCGCTAGATACGCGGATGTTCCTGTGATTAATGCCTTGAGCGACCTCAGCCATCCATGCCAGGTCCTCGGAGACTATATGACTATCTTCGAGAAACTCGGTAGGTTGAAGGGAGTAACACTGGTATTTGTCGGTGATGGAAGCGACAACGTATTGCATAGCCTACTTGTTGCTGGAGCCAAGCTGGGAGTCAACATAAGGATCGCCTCGCCTCCACAGCTAAGGCCCGACGAGAGGATCCTTGCTAGTGCTAGGCAGGCAGCGGCCGAGTCGGGTGCATCAATAGAATTCTATGAGGATCCCTACGAGGCGGTTAAAGGAGCCGACGTAATATATACCGATGTATGGGTGAGCATGGGCCAGGAAGAGCAGAGAGAAGCCAAGATAAGGCTCCTAAGACCGTACCAGGTGAACGAGAAACTCATGGAGCATGCTGGGAGCAAGGCTGTATTCATGCATTGTCTACCCGCCCATAGGGGAGAAGAAGTCACAGACGAGGTTATGGACGGGGAAAGGAGCCTGGTATGGGATCAGGCAGAAAACAGGCTCCACATCCAGAAGGCGATACTGGCCCTGCTCCTACGCTAGGCCTAGTGTTTCCTCTAACTCTTCTCTAGTAATGTATCCTTCTCTATACACGATTGGTTTTTCTCCAGTAGTATCTACTACCGTGCTAGGAGCCCGTCTATAGGTGGGGCCTGAGTCGATATAGAGATCTACAAGCTCACCTAGCTGTGAGACAGACTCATAGACCGTTACAGGCGACTCCCTGCCGGACTTATTAGCGCTGGTACCAACAATTACTCCCCCGAGTTCCTTTGCGAGGATCCTTGTAAGCGGGCAATCAGGGAGTCTTACACCGATCTTGTCCCATCGAGACAGATGACTCGGCAATGAGTCCTTAGCTCTAGCTACGAGCGTCAACGGTCCAGGCCAGTACCTGAGAGCTAAGCGCCAAAAGAGGGGAGAGGGCTCTATAATCTTAAGGGCATAATGGGATTCCCCCAGTAGTAGGGGCAGAGGCTTGTCACGTGGCCTCTCCTTTATTGTGTAGACTTGGTCGAGCGCTGAGACGTTGAAGGGGTCGGCGAGTAAGCCGTATAATGTGTCTGTAGCAGCTACTACCACGCCCCCGTTCCTGAGGACTCTTACTGCTTCTTCTATAACTTTCCTGTCTGGGCAGTGGCAGTCTGTTTCTAGTATTCTTACCATATGGGTGTTCCCTCCAAGCCGTATATTGTTATATTGTTGGGCTAAGACAATATAAGTTCGCCCAGACACTGGAAGGAATAACGGGTTAAAGAGAATGGCAAGGACAACGGTGGACATAGAGAAACTACAGGTGACGAAGCGACAGCTGAAGAGTATACTGAAGGAGCTCAAACAGTGGAGTGCACCCGCCACAGTGCTACTGAGCCTCTATATACCGCCCGGTAGACCCATAAGCGATGTTATGAGCCTTCTCAGGCAAGAGTACTCGATAACAGACAATATAAAGTTGAAGAGAACCAGGCAGGCGGTTAAAAGAGCGCTTGCCGCAGCCATGGACAGGCTCCAGATGATACCTAAGGTTCCGCCGAACGGACTAGTACTATTCTGTGGAGAGAACATGGATACAGGCGACTTCATATGCTACGTGTTCAGCCCGCCGGAGAAGGTCCCAGTATTCTACTATAGGACGGATAAGAGGTTTATCACGGACTTCCTAGACGAGATGGTCGAGGCCGAGGACGTAATAGGTATATTGATCGTAGAGAGGGATCAAGGAACCATAGGCATATTGAAGGGTACTAGGCTAGAGGTTCTCGAAGAGATAAGCGACTATATACCGGGCAAGCACAAGATGGGTGGACAGAGCCAGAGGAGATTCGACCGAATAATAGAACAGATGGTCGACAACTTCTTCAAGAGATTTGCAGAGCACGCCGGGAGACAGCTCCTACCATACCTTGAGAAAGGCAAGCTGAAAGGAATAATCGTTGCTGGCCCGGGCCTTGCAAAGAACGAGTTTGTAAAGGGCAAGTATCTCGACTATAGGCTCCAACAACTTGTCTCAAGGGATCTTGTCGATGTAGCATACCAGGGCGATCAAGGCTTAAAAGAAGTCGTGATGAAAGCCTCTAGCATAGTTCAGGTGCAAAAGTATAGAGACGCTATAAATGCACTCGAGGAATTCAAGAAGCATCTCGCAAAAGATACTGGAATGGTCGTCTACGGAGAGAAAGAAGTCGAGGAAGCGGTCAACATGGGGATGGTTAAGACAATACTAGTTCACGAGGATAGAGAGGACGTCGACGTGTGGAAGGAGAAAGGAAAGCTGAGCGGTGCCGAGGTAATAGTAGTTCCGAGCAGTCTGCCGGAGGCCGAGTGGTTCAAGAACACGTTTGCGGGTCTCGCCGGGATCCTGAGATATAAGATAAGAAGATAGCTAGTCGGAGGCGAGTGATTTTCTAAGCCTCTCGATGGCCCCGATCTCTAAAAGGAACTCTGCTGTTGATGGGGTAACTGTCTCTATCCATCTCGGGTCTCCTTTTGCCATGAGCATCCTTATGCGTTCTCCTCTCCATTCGTCCCTGTTAAATATGGGAGGTTGGACTACTCCTATTCCCGCATCTTCGAATATCTTTGATATTACTGGGTTCCTTGTCATTATGACGTCTACTCGGGGCACGTATGATAATACGTAGTAGACGCTCCCTATGCTTGTTTCAAGAGTCCTGATGGTTGCCGTGATGAATCTCTCAAGGGGAAAGCCTTCGTCTCTCAGCGAGAGCCTTATCATCTCTATACGTTCTCCTGCAGTGAAAGGATTCCTAGGAGTATAGTTCTCTGAAGCCATACCGACTAGGAAGACTATCTCGTCGTATCCCTGGTCTAGTGCCCATTTCACTATTGCTAGATGTCCTTTATGGAATGGCTGGAATCGTCCGAAGATTAAAGCTCTTCTCGGCCTGCGCTTCACTACTCCTATCACCTGTGGCCTCTAATTGTTATTGTTCTAGAATCCAAGCGGGGTCTTCTGGAGGTGCTTGGTTCTTCCGGGCTCTTTGATTGTTCGAGACAACTATATAATGTTAAGGGTATGTGTCTAGGCGACTAATATAATCTTGTTAAACCTTATAGGCTCTATTTAACCAGTATCAAGGGTGGTGGATAGGTCATGGAAAACGAGCACGAGTTAACAGAGAGAGAAAATATAACTAAGAACCTCAAGGTCGTATACGAGGATCCCGAGATAGTTGTTTACACGGCCCCTACGGAGGAAGAACTCAAAGAAATACTGCTTGATCTCCTTCACAAGAATGAGAAGATGAACATTAGACAGCTACACAGCTACTTGTCAGGGCTTGCAAGCGAGGATAAGATTAGGTACGCTCTAGGACGCTTGATGAAGGAGAACCTCGTAGCAGTCGATAGAGAAGGATACTATTATCTAGCAGGGCTTTATGGCCCAGAAGAAGAGATTTATGAAGAACCAGAAGACTACCCCTTGATATAAGGGGATTCTTTCTCTACTCTATCCTACCATTAACCAGACACCGAGAAAAACAAGCAGTTTCCATTTTACTACAGCTTCATATAAAGTAGGCTTGGTTTACAACATCTTGGAAATCACTAGGAAGTACCTTCTTCCTCGACTTGTAGTAGTCGTAGACTTTCTCCAGGAACTTGGTGAAGACAGGGCATCCGTCGAATTTACCGTCTCTATCGCACCTACCGGTTCGTCCCTCTACGGTAACCATGAGTAGACACTGGCCCGTTTTCTTATCATAATATGGGCATAGCTTATGGTATCTCTTGGCGCTTTTTACCATTTTCTCGATCCATTTCTTCTTGAACGCGTCCTGCCCCTCTGGAGTTTGACCCACCATTTTTATTCACCTCCGTTTTAGGAATAGAGCTTCTGCGTCGCACTAGAGACTGGCCTCTCCTAAATGATTTAGAGAGTATCTAGTAACCTTAAAAATTTAGTAATTAAACATTATGATAATCCAATAATCTTCTAAAAAACGAATAATATAATGCTTAGAACCATATCAATCCCCCACCTCTTTCTATCTAGTTTGATGATTTTGCTACCGTCAAGCGGAGGCACAGGTATAAGGTTGAAGAGAGCCATCCACGCGTTAACACTCATAATTCCTAAAAAGAAGGGGTTCCCCGATATATGATATGCTAGAAGCGATAACAATCCTATAGCTATGTTTGATTCGGGACCAGCCGCTACAGAATTTAACATGGCTTTCTCTACATTAGGAGTATAACGGTATACTAGGGTTTTAACATACCCGGGAGCTAGTATAACTATGCCCGGAAGGAACCCTGTTAGAAACGTTATGAATAGACCCGGAGTATATGCTATGAATTCGGTCTTAAAGCCGTATTTTGCTCCGACGAACCTGTGAGCTGCCTCGTGTATTATGAAGCCGATTAGGATCCCTATGAATATACTGCTAGTATAGAATTCCGGGTTTACTATATTGTTTATTTTTCCAAGTGAAACAGTTATAGCGGCTATTCCTAGGATCCACGAGAGGGGTTCTCTTATTTCCTTGCCGGCATACATTATCATCGGCACCTTGGAAGAGAGTTAGAGATCCAGTGTATAACTTTTTATGTCAAAAATATTTTTATAATAAGATAAAGCTTTTAAAGAAACAAAATATTATTTATAATTGACACTTCAATATAGGCCTGGAAACGTGATTATCCCCTTATATCTGTAGGGGCTGGAAACTCATCAGCGGGGGAGGGGGCATGCTGGCCGATCCACTGGGCGACGCATTATTGAACGATCTAAGAAGAACTATAGAGAAGCTAGAGAAGCTACGTGATAAAGCTAGCGAGATCAACAATTACTATCTGCTGGAGGCAGTTGATAATTGGAGACCTGTCATGTACAATATCTACAGTAGAATGAATACGCTTGTAGAGGATCTCCACAAGAATCCATATGCAGCTGAGTTCTCGGCTTGTGGACTTATGAATGAAATAGATTTGGCGATACAGAGATATCATTCGAGTAGATATTCGTATCTCTCTGGATACCTAACAAGATTACTTCTCAGGATACGAGAATATGCCAGGCAGCTGTGCGAGGAGAATTCCATCTAAATAATACAATGATAGAATTGACCTCAGAAGACTGGTCTATAGCAGATAAGGATTTATCCTAGTGTAGTTGTATTCTTGAATTTGCTATTATTAATAGTTATTTAATTATATCATTGAGATAGGAATTAGCCATATCTTTATGTACTTCTAGAGACACTCTTTTATAATATAATGGGGTGATATAAAGTGACGATAGAGAACACCTTCGAGGTAGACTTCACCAAGGTCCCCATAAAACCCATGGGTGCCAAAGAAGTAAGAGAACTCGAAATAGCACTTATCATAGGAACACTATTCCGACAGGACGTACTAAAGGAAGTACTCGATCCAAAAGAATTCACGACATGGGTAGATAGCCTAGCAGTAGCGGCCGGAGCCCTGGCTAGGGACAAGGCAGGATATCCCATATCAAAGATCGCCGAGGAACTAGGCAGGACAGAAGCTACGATAAGAAACCATCTCCAGGGCAAGACAAAAGCCGGAAAACTAGTGCTCGAGACATACGACATGCTGAAGAGAGGAAAGCTACAGCTAGCCATACCGGTAGCAGGATGCGATACAAAGGAGCTAGAAGAACTACGCGCCAAGTTATCAAAAGTAAAGGAGACACTAGAGAAACTATTAGAGGAGCTTAAGTAGCTCTAAGGCTCCCTCCCTATATTTTTACTTTGCCCACATTATCATCCTGGTGGTGAGAAAATACATTGAGGAAACCAATGTATACAGCTATACACGCAATATATCATAGGCCATCCTCTGGGTGCGAGTTCTTCGAATACGAGGAGACAGAAGGATACTACTTGGCAAAATGCAAGGTTCTAGGAAGATACCTAACAAAGGACGCGGCTATAAAATGCGAGAACTATTGGCGTACTTGTCCATATAGGAAAATAGGCCTCCAGATGATGGAGGTTGAGGAGACTACATCCTGAGCCTCCTGATCGAGACCCCTAGCTCTTTTGCTTTTTCGCGTATCTCGCCCGTTAGCTTGGG
>WAOU01000050.1 GCA_015521095.1 Desulfurococcales archaeon
CTTACTTTTTCTGTGATCGTGGCTTCGTGCCTCGTAATAATGATTAGTGTTATGTTTGTATCGTGTGGTAATGATTTTAGATATTCAAGCCATGGATATGGCTCAGATGCAGTTCCCCAAGGCCAAGTCTCGTTCTGGGCGGTTGCCTTGGGAGCGGCTAGGAGGGCGAGACTCGATATCGTGATTAGAACTATCATGAATATGCCTGTCAGGAGTTTGTTCATCTCCTTTTCCCTCGAGATAAAACGACTTCTAACTGACAATATAAATAATCATGCACATGAACTGTAAAAGAAACCCGGAAGCTTGGTTAATACTATTTTTCATTTAAACGATTCTGTAAACCTAGAGACTAGGTTTATTAAGACAAGACCTTGTAATCATCTACCCGAGAAACCTTGAAGGGTGGATATGATTTGAATAAAAACATAAAGCTTGGCTTGATCGTAGCAGGCCTATTCCTTCTATCCATAGTTGCTCCTCTAGCAGCTATGCCAACTAAGGCGCAGACAACCGACACGATAACGGTAGCAGTCGATTTAAGCCACGGTGAAAGCGACAAGTACCTAGACTACATCATGTCTAATATTACTTTTGTAAACTGGGTGGTATTCGACGGCCAAAACCTCTCAATAACACCAGAAAATCTCTCAAACGTCGACGTGCTCATACTAGGACAGCCAACAGTAGGATTCAGCCCAGACGAAATGGACGCTATCTATAACTGGCTCGTCTCCGGAAACAAAGTACTATGGGTCGCCGGAGACAGCGACTATGGAAGCGGATGGCAGACCCAGGAGTATGTCAACGATCTTCTCGAATACATCGGAGCAAAGCTAAGAATAGAGTACGCAAGCTTCTACGACGACTACCACAACTGTCAAAGATTCTACAGAGTACTTGTCCACATGGCAGTAGACGACTACCCCGAGCTAGAGACATCAATAATAAGCCAGAACATTACTAAGCCAATACTAGCTCACGGCCCTGCACCACTAATATGGGTAGACGACACTGGAACACCACACGACATAACCAACGAGACATTCCCCGGACTAATAAGAATACTATGGTCCTACGACACAGCATATATAGGAGACAACAACCCACCAGCTCCAATGCTATATGACCCACTATTCTACGGACAAGGCTCAGGCAACCACACATTCGTATTCTTAGCCGCAGAATACTGGGAAGACGTCCACAGCCTAGTAGTAGTAAGCGGAGAGTCACCCTACGGAGACTACGAGCCAGGATTCGCCTGGGAGTACTACGGAGTACAGCTTGACGGTCCACAATACGTGACAAACATGATAACCTGGTTCAACACACTAATACTCCAGATCTGGCCATCGATGGAGACTACGACAACAACCACAGAGACAACCACAACCACAACCCAAACAACTACAACAACCACCGAAGAGACTACAACTACTACGACTCAGGAGCAGACCTCTACCACTACGACAACTACAACAGAACAAACAACCACTACAACCACTGGCCAACAGACAACCGAAGAAACAACTACAACTGAACAAACAACTGAGGAAGGCGGTATAAACACAGGACTACTAGTAGCAGTAGTAGTAATCATAATCATAATCATAGCAGGAGCATTCGCATTAAGGAAGTAACAATAAAACCTTCTTTTTCCTTACCAATTACAATAAATTATATGTTAAATTTATTTTACATCGACGTGTAATCATCATATTAATTCTTATAATCCATTCAAAGCACATTTTCAACCCGAAGATCTCCAAGCGGGGTTGATGGCATGAAAAAAACCTATACCAAAGGAGTAACACTCCTCCTCATACTCCTATTTATAACCCCAATAATTGGAGCAGGTTCATATAAAGCACCGATAATTCCAGCAACGGCAGAAGACACCGAGTTCAACCCTATAATACCCAATATCAACACAGCTGCGTTCCCCAATCCGGGCCTCAACCTAGGACCTGCACTTCCAGCAGTACTAGCTCCAGGAGAAAGCTTTACAGTTATATTGAAAACAGCCTTGCTCGACGACCAAGGGAACACTCTTAACATAACTGACGCTTACCTTTTAGGAGTATTCCTCCAGGAAAACCAGCTCGTAGTTATAAGAAAGCCAATCAGCTATACGATACTATCGTATGGAAACGAGACTAGTGGCGCAGAGATAAACATTACAATGCCTTCAGATGCAACGGGAGGCTTATATGATCTAGTATTCAACTTGTCGAACGGCGAACAACTTGTACTACCACGATCAATATGGATTCTAACAAGCCTAGGCGACGTCATAAGATTCATACACATGAGTGATGTCCACTTCGGAGCCGGGTTCCCAGATGAGGCTACAGGACAACAGAGGCGTTTCACAGGCTATCTCATGTCCTCCCTCCTGGGAGTAAACATGATTCTCGATACAGGAGACGAAGCAGATACACAGGCAAGCACACAGTACATGAACAGTCTAAGCTATAGATACTCTTTCGCATATAATGTGCCAATGTTCATGGCGCCAGGAAACCACGACTATCCTAACAGCAACTTCATCAAGTACTATGAAGAGACGGTAGCGTACAGAGTCATAGGAGGAAAAATCCTAGTAGTACTCGTAAATACCGATGGAGAACTCGGACATCCATACTACGAAACAATGGTAAAGATCGAACAAATACTCGAAAACAACTCGGACATCCCCTATAAAATAATGTTAATGCACCATCCAGTATTCTACCATCAGGGCCAAGTATACATAAACAGTACAAGTGACTCGCCATTACTAGGAGATCCCAGAAGCGTGTCGGGTAGCATCATTAGCTACTATTGGGGAGGAAACATAACAGAAGCCAAATGGCTCCTCAGACTCGTCGAAGACTACAATGTAACACTAGTTCTAGCAGGACACATACACAGAGACCAATACGTAGCATATCACTCGACAAGAACCAATACAACAACCCTATTCCAGACAACAACAACCCTATCACACGGAACAGGAAACTACCAAGGCCTACAAGTTGATCAACTCAACCTTGCAACAGGAGAGATAACATATCCATATGCATGGCAATGGTTCGTCGGATACAGTAATGTGAGCAGATACGACGTATACAACTCAATACCAATAACGAAACCAGAATACACCGAAAACTGGAGACAAGACCTCTTCGGAAACACCTACTTCTTCGGTACAATAGATCAAGGATCAACAGGAGTAGTAATGAGTCTCGAGAACATGTATGACCCAATTAACATAAGCAACGCCTTCGTAATAACTCTCCCATGGCCAGAAAACGCCCCAGTTAACCTACAAGTACTTGAAAGCGATGGCGGAGCGAACATCACAATGCTCGGATACCAATACCTACCTGAAGTAGGTAGAGTAGCAATCGCCCTAAATATGACGCTACCAGCCCACAGCTATCTCAAATACGTTCTCTACACAGTAGAAGACCAAGCACCACCAACAGTAGAACTGAAAAGAGTACTGCCTAGAGCACCAGCAATTAACAGGACAATCAAAGTATTCATCGACGTCTCAGATGAGGGATGGGGCGTCGACGAGGTATATGGTACAGTAACGACCGAACGAGGCGAAGTAGTACAATATAACCTGAAACATTACTCGGGATCAACTTACCTATTGACCTTCGCGGTAGTAAGCCAGTATATGACAAACGTAACAATCAATATAACAGCAGTCGACTATGCAGGACATGCAACAAGCCACTCATTTACTCTAGCATTATCTGGACCTGAGCCACCGGTAGAAACTACAACTACTACGACTCAGGAGCAGACTTCGACGACTACGACTGGTGAGCAGACGACTACCACGACAACCACAGCAGAACAAACAACAGAGCAAACAACCACGACAACTACGCAGCAGACAGCCGAGGAGACAACGACAAGCACCACAGAGGAAGCAGGCGGAAACAATACCGGAGTAATGATAGCGATAGTAGTACTAATCCTAGTAATAGCAGGTGCCGCTGCAGTACTGATAAGAAAATAATCCTGAGTTAGTAGAGTCAAAAACTTCATTATCTTTATTTTTACCTATTATATTTTAACCTAATAATAATGATTCTAACTCCTATAAGTTATAAAAAACACTTGTAGATCTTACTATAATATGATGCAAAAGTGTCCTAATAGTGGGTGAATAAAATGGGGCTACCAGAGAAAATACCTCAAAGACCCGGTTACGAAGTAACTCTTCACTCACTATACAATAGAGCAAAAGAACTCTTCTACAATATGGAAGTAGTGTCAAGAACAAAGAAAGGAGTAGAAAGGTTCAGGTTCTCGCAGACGGCAGATAGAATAGAGAAAATAGCAAGCGCATTAGCGGCGCTAGGCATCGGCAAACTAGATAGAGTAGCGACACTCGACTGGAACACGCACTGGCACTATGAGCTCTACTTCTCGGTGCCAATGATGGGAGCAGTACTACACCCTGTCAATATACGGTTAGCTCCGGCAGAAATAGTGTATGTCATGAGCCAGGCAGAAGACAAGGTGGTTGTAACAAATAGCGACTTCTTACCACTAGTAGAAGCAATTGCTCCAAAGATCAAGAGTCTAGAAGCAATAATCGTCGTAGATACAGACTCAGTTCCAGACAAGATCCATGGCATCAAGACCTACCATTACGAGGATCTTCTAAAGATGTATGGTTCGAAGTATGAATGGCCAGAGGTAAGCGAGGATCAGCCAGCAGCCATGGGCTATACGAGTGGTACAACAGGCCTTCCAAAAGGAGCGTATCATAGCCACAAGGCATTAGTCCTACATGCCATGAGTGGAGCACTCCATCTTTCGACCATAAGCAGGCACATAAGTGTTAAGACAGAAGACGTCATACTCCACCTAGTACCAATGTTCCACGTATATTCATGGGGTCTACCTTATATTGCGACGCTACTCGGAATGAAACAAGTGTATCCAGGAAAACTAGACGCGGGCGTAATCCTCAGACTCATACACGAGGAAAAGGTAACATTCATGGCAGGAGTCCCAACAATACTATACATGTTGCTAACTCACCCAGACGCGCAGAAATACGATCTATCCAATGTCCTCTACGTGAACGGTGGAAGCGCCCTCCCGAGAGGCTTAGCAGAGCTAGCAAAGAAGATGGGAATGAAGATCTTCGTAGGCTATGGAATGACAGAGACTGCACCAATACTAACACTAGCAGCACCTCCTGCGTACCTAGATGTAACAGAAGAAAACTATTTCGATTACGCGTTACGAACAGGATGGCCTATACCGCTAGTTGATCTAAGAGTAGTTGACCCAGAAGGAAAACCCGTTCCAAAAGATGGAAAGACAATGGGCGAAATAGTAGTAAGAGCACCTTGGGTCACGCCAGAATACTACATGAATAAGGAGAAGACTGAGGCAGCCTGGAAGGGAGGATGGTTCCATACAGGAGATATCGCTGTATGGTTCGAAGACGGTAGTATAGTAATAGTAGATAGAGATAAGGATGTCATAAAGAGCGGTGGAGAATGGATCAGCAGTGTTAGGCTAGAAGACGCGATAAGCAGGCATCCGGGAGTAGGCCAAGTAGCAGTTATAGCGGCTTATCATCCGAAGTGGCAGGAGAGACCAGTAGCGATAATTGTCCCCAAGCCTGGATGGGAAGACAAAATCACTACGGAAGAGATCAACAACTATCTAATGAAAAACTATGTCGAGAAAGGAGAGATACCAAAGTGGTGGCTACCAGACAAAGTAATAGTAGTTGAAGAACTACCGATGACAAGTGTAGGCAAGATCAATAAGAGGGCGTTAAGAGAGAAGTTTAGAAATATACTTGTCGAATCGCAGTAGAATAACACATAATTATAATACTATAGATTTTTCCTCCTAAATTGATGATTTATTGCTGTGTCTATTAATCGGGCTTGATCTTTCTATTATCTTATTAGCGTAAATACATGTAGTACTCTTTGTATAAATAAGACTAGTGTCTATAATAATATTCGACAAGAGACTAGTATCTGTGTAGAAAGGGCGATGAATATTGACTGAGGAAAAACCAAAAGTAGACTGGTATGATCTAAGCGTCAAACTCCACAGATTCTATGGAGGAAAAATAGAAACAATCCCCAAAGTACCGGTTAGGAGAATCAAAGACTTTGCAATATGGTACACCCCAGGAGTAGCAGAGCCGAGTAGAAGAATCGCTGAAAACCCCGACTTAAGCTTCGAGCTAACCAGTAGATGGAACACCATCGCTGTAGTAAGCGATGGGACAAGAGTCCTAGGCCTGGGAAAGATCGGGCCCGAGGGAGCATATCCTGTAATGGAAGGAAAGTCACTCATATTCAAGTATCTTGGAGGAGTAGACGCGGTCCCCCTAGTACACAGGGCGAGAGACCCCGAGAAATTCCTAGAGCTCCTGGAGCTGATAGAGCCCACTTTTGGAGGCATTAACCTGGAAGACATCGAAAGCCCAAAGTGCTTCTATATACTAGAAGAAGCAAGAAAGAGGCTGAAAATACCTGTATGGCACGATGACCAGCAAGGAACCGCAGCGGTGACACTGGCAGGATTGATAAACGCCTTCATCTATGTAGGGAAAGACATGAGGAAGAGCAGAATAGTAATATTCGGAGCAGGAGCCGCAAACCTTGCACTATACAGACTCCTCAAAGCCTATGGAGTCCCACCGGAAAACATGGTAGTTCTAGACAGCAAGGGTGTCTTGCACCCTGACAGATTCGATATAGATAAGCTCATGCTCAGCCATCCATGGAAGTATCAAGTAGCGGTCGAAACGAAGGGAGGAGGACTCCCACCAGGCGCACCTATTGAGAAAGCGATGGAGGGGGCCGACGCCCTCGTCGCGGCTAGTAGACCGGGACCAGGCGTTATAAAGAAAGAATGGGTCTCCAAGATGGCTAGAGATGCTATCGTGTTTGCAGAAGCTAATCCTGTCCCAGAGATTTGGCCGTGGGAGGCCAAGGAGGCAGGAGCGAAAATAGTAGCAACGGGTAGAAGCGACTTCCCTAACCAAGTGAATAACAGTCTCGTATTCCCAGGAGTCTTCAGAGGCGTACTAGACGTAAGAGCTACCACGGTAACCGATACTATGGCAATCGCAGCCGCAGAGGAACTAGCCAAGTACGCCAGAGAAAAAGGCCTCCGCGAAGACTATATTATACCCACAATGGAGGAATGGGACGTCTATCCTAGAGTCGCCGCTGCAGTAGCCGTGAAGGCAGTGGAGGAAGGCAAAGCGAGAAGAACCACCACGTTCAAAGAAGAATACGAGAGGGCAAAAGAGATCATTGGATTAACCAGGAAAAAGTACCAGTTAATGTGGGACTCTGAATTGATTCCCAGGCCTCCTTACGATTATGAGCCGTAGGAGGTGTATAGGTAATGTATGAGCCAGGAATAGTCATAAGAAAGGTAGAGGAGAGAGACGTAGACCAGCTCGCCGGACTCATCTTCAGGTTCTATCTATTCAACGAGGAATTCGACCCGGCATGGAGCATGGTCGAAAACGCACGCGAGAGAGCAAGAGAAATTGCTGAATCATATGCTAACGGCCAGGGATATACGCTGATTGCCCAGTTTGAAGGCAGAATAGTAGGATTCATACATGCAGAGATCACCGAAAAACCCATGCTAGCATCAGGACGAATAGGAGTCATAAAAGAACTATACGTCATACCCCAGTTCAGGGGCCAGGGTATAGCAACAAAACTAGTTGACGAACTACAAGACATGCTTAAGGATCATAACGTCTACTACATCGCAGCAGAATTCCCATCAGCCAACGTTGTAGCCGAAGGATTCTATAGGTCTCGTAAATTCAGGCCTTACACGAGCCTATATCTAAGAGAGGTGTAAAGATATGTCCTCGAAAATAATTGTAAGAGAAGCAAGAGAAGACGAAAAAGAACAAGTAGCCAATCTAATAGCCAGACTTAAGATGCTAAACGAAGAACTAGACCCACACTACAAAGTAGTCGACGACCTCGAGACCGTTGTAAGAGAATACGTTGACAAGATATTC
>WAOU01000051.1 GCA_015521095.1 Desulfurococcales archaeon
AGAATGGATGGGTTAGGATAGAAGATCTCGTAAGGGCTCTGAGATCAATGCCCGGCTATGAGTGGGTCGAGAAAAGACATGTTATGGAGGTAGTAAGGAGGGATGATAAAGGGAGATACGAGATAAAGGAGGAATACATAAGGGCTAGATACGGGCATAGTATGCCCCATGTATTTCCGGAGTATGAGGAGGTTGTTAACCCTCCTAGGATATTATATCATGGTACCCCGCTCAGAAACCTTAGTAGTATAATGACTAGGGGTTTACTCCCTGGCAAGCGGCATTGGGTTCATCTAACCACGAAGCCCGAGATGGCTCTAGAAACTGGGAGAAGATATGGGAAGCCTGTTGTGTTGCTTGTAATTGATACTAGTTGTCTTAAGAGGAGGAACACTACCTTATTTAGGGCATCTGATAAGGTAATCTTGGTGAGACACGTGCCTCCTGAATGCATAAAGGTATCTAAGGTGGAGAACTAGGATTCCATTATGTTGTGGTCAGGTATGTGCCTGGTTCAATATACAGTTCAGTGCTTCTGTACCGCTTATCTTCTTGGGATTGTATCCATGTTCCTCGATTAGATGCTTTATACAATTATAGTCGAGGATCTTCCGACAGTTTTCTCTAGATAGGAGTTTTTGTGATAAGTCCATTACTCCTATTTGGGATGATTCGGCGATCTTTACTAGTAGGGCGGTATATAGTGCTAGGCATTCTCCTGTGTTCTTGTCGTTTTCTTCGAGTGCTTCGCTACATATATGGGCTTCGTAGAACCGTTCGCTTCCGATGAGCCCCTGTATTGTTTCTATTCCTATGCATTCTCTGGGTTCTATAGGATCACGGGCGATCACATTTAGGCCTGTTTTCTCTATTATCTCGAGGACTCGTCTATGCTTTTGTTCTTGTACGAGTATTTCTATTCTGTTTGATGAGCGCCTGATTATGTATGGCTTGATATGGTCCCTATTTTGGTATAGTTTTTCTAGTGCTGGTCCGGGATTGATGCTTATCGGTGTCGTTTCTATTATTTTCCATTTTTTCAAGTTTCTCTACTCTCCGTGTATGGCTTCTATACCTGTTTCGTTGTCCTGTGGGTAATTGTTATGTAGTTTAGCTATATCACTTATTATATAGATTGAGTGTCGTGGTGGTTTAGAATTGGTTATTCTCTTGAGGATACCTCCACGCATTAAGGTATATGAGGCTTTAGGAGCGCTAGCTGATGATCGTGTATCTATGCGTTTAGAAAATAGTATTGTTCGCGCCAAAGTTGTGTCTAGTGATGGCTCGCGCCAATATAGAGTTGTTGTGCTTAGGAAGTATGACTCTCTATATCATGTTTATAGTAATGATAATGGCACAGTGTATCGGAGATATGTTGGATATCCCATAATTTCCGTCATGATGGCTTCCGGTTTTCTTCCTTATAACGAGTCTCTTGCCGAGGCTCTTAAGGGTGTTCCGTGGAGGAAGCTCAACGAGGAGTTTAAGAAGTATAAGCTCGTAGAGGAATACATTCTTGGGAGATTGGACGACGATGTTAGAGGTAGGCTCCTCGAATTCGTTGACTATGTGCTTGGTAAGATTAAGCGTATGAAGATTTACTATGATAAGGAGCTTGGTAGGACTCACTCGTTAACTGACTGGCTCCCATAGTATCCCTAGTCTTGTAGCTGCTCGTCTTACTTTCTCTATTTCTATTATTTTTGGCCTCCTGGAGATCTCTGGCCATCTATGTGGTGTTCTTTTGACCAAGTGCATTGGAGTGTATTGTTCCATTATGTTAACTAGTATCTTGTCTTTTGGTAGGTTTTTCGATATCCATTCCATGACTGGTAGGCTACAGCACTCTGTGTGTCCTGGGAGGACTAGGTGGCGTATTATCATGTCTCCATGGGCAGCCGCTATTTTGAGGTTCCTGGTTACGACTTCCCAGTAGTTCTTTACTGCGCTTAGCCTGAATGCGCATTTGTTGTTTCCGTATTTGAAGTCTGGCAGCCAGATATCTATCAAGTCTACTAGCAACATTAGTGTCTCCAGTGTCATGTACATGTTGCTGTTCCATAGCTGTGGAATATTGCTTCTGACATATCTCAGGCTTTCTATTATTATATGAGCGCTTGGTGTTGGGTCTCCACCCACATGATTTATGTTTCTCGCTCCTTTCTTAGCCAATATGTCCTGCATATATGCGAGCTCTACCGGTGATACTATTTTTCCTAGGCGGGGAGCTACTTGGCTTATATCATAGTTCTGGCAGAATACGCATGTAAAGTTGCATCCTCCATAGAATATCGTGCCGCTTGGAACGAGTGGTGCTTCTTCTCCCATATGTAGGAACGCACTATGTACATAGGTTTCGTATTTTAGCCTGCAGGCTCCTATTCGTTTTGTTCTATCTATAAGGCATCTCCTCTCACATAGTCTGCACGGTGTAGCCAGTCTCTTAACTAGTTCTATTTTTAAGTCTAGGAAACTTGGCTCTACTGTATCTGTATAGGCTAGGTTTCCAGGATTGTCGTCTTCTTTTATCTCTCGCCATATCTTGTTGAATTCTTCTTGGGTCTTCTCATGGTGTTTCCAGAGATCTTGCTCTTCTGCCTCTGAGAGTTCTTGTCTGCTACTATAATTGTCTAATTGGAGAGATCGTGCTATGATGAACTTTGCCGGTTTCCAGCCTTTCATCACACTATAATACCATGAGAGCCTACGTCTTACTTCCTCATCTTTCCAGACTATGACCGCGTCTGGTCTTATTATCTCCCAGCCCATAACTTCTCACGCAGGGATCACGATTGCCTACACCTATAGTTGCTCGTATTATTGAGTAATGTATGAAACGTTATTTCGCTTCCGGACATATATGGTCTAGACGGGTGATTATCCTTGGCGCGTAAACATGTTCCTGTTGCGCTTACTATTGCTGGGAGCGACAGCGGAGGAGGAGCCGGTATAGAGGCTGATCTCAAGACTTTTGCAGTGTTCGGTGTCCATGGTACGGTTGCTATAACTAGTGTTACTGCCCAGAACACTACGGGTGTTTATGGAGTATACGATCTTTCTCCGGATGCCGTTGCTAGACAGATAGAGGTTGTCGTTGAAGACCTAGGCGTAGACGCGGCTAAGACTGGTATGCTGAGCAATAAGAATATCATAGAGGCTGTGGCAAAGGTCTTAAGGAAATACGATTTCCCCCTGGTTGTCGATCCTGTGATGATTGCTAAGAGCGGTGATCCGCTTCTTAGAGAAGACGCTGTTGTGACCCTTACAGAGTTACTGTTGCCACGGGCTCTTGTAGTAACTCCTAACAGGATGGAGGCGGAGAAGCTTGCAGGTATAAGGATTAATGGATTATCTGACGCGGAAAAAGCAGCTGAGCTTATAAGTAAGAAGTATGGTGTTGAGGCCGTAATTGTTAAGGGAGGACACCTTGCGGGAAGTGAGAGCATAGATGTCCTCTATTATAGAGGTAGAACCGCCCTATACAGGTCCCCCCGTATAACTGAGGGTTGCTATCACGGTACAGGTTGTAGCTTTAGCGCGGCTATAACAGCTAATCTTGCAAAGGGCTATCCTCTGGAAGAAGCGATATACAGGGCTAAGAAATTCATTACCGAGGCAATACGATATGGTCTCAGGATAGGATCAGGCCACTGCCCAGTTAACCCTGTTGCATGGCTCGAGCTTGACGCCGAGAAACACCGTGTACTCATCGATCTCGAGACAGCACTATGGATAGTTCTTGAGAACGAGGATGTGTTTTATGATCATGTCGCGGAGGTCGGATCAAATATTGCAATGAGTCTCCCCGCCCAATATGTTAGGAGCATAAATGACGTTGCAGCCATAGATGGGAGGATTCGGAGAAGTATGAGAGGATTAACCGCCGGCTCCATCGTGTGGGGTGCCTCCAGCCACATGGCGAGACTCATTATCGCCGCTCAAAGATTCGATCCTAGGATAAGAGCAGCCATGAATCTTAGGTTCTCCGAAGACCTCGTAGAAGCAATTCGAAGAGCAGGTTTGAGCGTCGTGTATGTTGATAGAGAAAAGGAGCCTGCAGAAGTCGCCAGTGTAGAGGGGCGGAGTCTGCCCTGGAGCCTTGAGCAAGCAGTGTCCTTCAACAACGGAAGGGTTCCTGATGTAATATATGATAGAGGATCTAAGGGAAGAGAAGCAATGGTAAGGATTCTAGGACCCTCAGCCTCCTACATTGTTAATCTCGTTCTACACGCATTAACCAACTATTTCCCGTAACAATTATCAGATACTTCATTATATTCTATATTTCTTTTGGAAAATAGCGTATAAAGATAGTGGGTTAGGTGGGTTATGCTTCTTCTTGTTTTAGTATTTCTCCGAAGTCCAATGTCTTGCTGGGTTTTTCTGGTAGTATTCCTTGAGGTCTGAAGTATAGGACTAGCAGTATTATGAGGCCTACCAGTATGTTGCTTAGGTACGCCGCACCCATTTGTATTAGAGCGCTATGTCCCGCTGCTAGCTGTGGGAGCCCGTAGTCAATCATTCTTCTGAGTACCATGAATACTATTACTCCGAGGACTGCTCCTTTGTTGTTGGCCATTCCTCCGAGTATTAGGAAGGCCCAAGGGAAGAACGTCCAGTAGACTCTATCGAATGATAGTGATTGTGCAGCTAGGTTGGCTTCTATATATACTAGTCCTGCTAGGCTTGCTATTATGCTGCTTACAATTATTACCTTTAGTCTTATCCTGGCCACGTCTCTACCGTATACTCCTGCCGCTATCTCGTCGTCTCTCACGGCTCTCATTGCTCTGCCCATTGGGCTGTGAGCAAGTCTTTCAGCGTATAGGTATACTAGAACGACTACTACTAGACCGAATATTATGGCGAACATTCTGTTATCTGCGACGAACTTCACAGCCCATAGTCCTTTGGGTCCACCGTTTAGGCTCTCTGTCTGCCTGAATATCACCATTACCATTAGCTCGCTGAATGAGAGGAGTAGTATAGCTAGGTATTCTTCTCTGAGTCTGAGCGCTGCATAGCTTGCTATTAAGCCCATGATCGCCGCCAATCCTACTGCTATCAAGACTATCGCTATGAATAGCATTGCTACAACCATTGGATGGTCCTGGAGGAATGGGTATATGTATTGGTTAGCCACTATTCTGTTTGCGTCTGTGTCTGCTGCGGCTGCTACTAGGCTTGGATAGTCTTGGCCTAGGTGGTCTTTTAGGAATTCCAGGGCTTTCTGGGCTAGTTCAGGATCTTGTTTTTCTACTATCCATGCCGCTAGTCTTATTCCGATTCCTTGTGCAGCCCATGCTCCCATGAATACGAATACTGCTTTGCCGAAGTTTGGTATGCCTGTGTAGCCCGCTTCTAGGTTGAGGCTTATCGTAGTTATGATATAGGCGATTAGTAGTATGAGCCATGTATCGCTGAATATCAGGAACTCCATGGCATCTTCACCTCCTTAAGATCTTTTGTTTTAGCTTTGACCAGTCTACTCCTGCTAGTCCTTGTGGGGCAAATAGTAGGACTATTATTACGAGGCCTAGGCTCATTACTTTTTCATAATTTATGATTGCTATCTCTGGTAGTCCTAGTGCTGGTGCGAAGTATCCGTTGTAGAGTGCGTTGATTATTGATGTTAGTAGTTTCTCGGCTAGTCCTACGATGAATCCTCCTACGAGGCCCCAGTATATGCTTGTCAGTCCTCCTACTATGCTTCCTGCGAATACGCTTACTATTATTAGGGCGCTACTGTTGGGGCTGGTGTCTTTTAGGCTGAATGCTATGAGTGATCCCGCTACTCCTGCCAGTGCTCCGCTCACAAACCATGATACAGTATATACGAGGTTGGTGTTTACTCCCATGACTGCTGCAAGGTTAGGGTTCTCTATTGTGGCTCTCATGGCTACTCCGAACTTTGTCTTTGTAAGGAACAGGTGGAAGATGAATGTCAGGAGTACTGCTGCTATTGGTAGCACGAAGTTTGAGGCTTTTAGTTCGAGTCCGCAGCATTGTATTGTTGGGTCCCAAGGACCTATGTTTACTCCATAGAGCTTTGGTAAGTGTTTTCCTGTCATAGCGTTTAGGAGGAAGCTTAGTATGTTAAGGAGTATGATGTCTATCGCGAATGTCGCAATCATTAGACCGATTACATCGTTGCCTTTGTCTTGTAGTGGCTTCATTACTAGTAGGTACATTATCATGGCGAATACTCCTGCTACTATAAATGATAGGAGTGGTCCTAGAATGAAGAGCTTGTAACTTGCTCCCTCATAGTATACTCTGTCGATTAGGAATAGCATTACTATTGCTCCAAGCATTCCTATTGTTGCATGTGCGAAGTTGGCGACTCTAGTAGTTACATATGTTAGGCTTAGACCCATGCTCAATAAACCTAAAGCAGCAGCGTAAGCTATTGCGCTCATTAGGAAGACTCCGCTTGGGATAATCTCCACCATGACCTCACACCTCCTATTTTGCCAGTCCGAGGTATAGCTTGCCTAGGTCCTTGTTCTCGAGAAGCTCCTGTGCTTTGCCGTAGAACGCTATTCTTCCGGAGACTAGTAGGAGAGCATTGTCTCCTATCTCTAGGCCTAGTTTTGCGTTCTGCTCTACTAGTATGATTGTTTTTCCTAGTTCTTCTCTTAGCCATATTATTTTGTCTACTACTTCTTTTGCTGCGATAGGTGCTAGGCCTGCTGTAGGCTCGTCGAACATTATGAGGTCTGGTTCTCGTATTAGGGTCATAGCCATTGCTAGAAGCTGTCTCTGGCCACCGCTCAGGCTCTTTGCCTTGTCCTTGAGCTTGCTCTTGAGGAAGGGGAATGACTCTAGGACGTTTTCCATCCGTTCTTCTACTAGTGCCGGGGGCAGAGTATAGCCTGCCATTCTGAGGTTTTCTTCGACAGTTAGTTCGGCGAAGATGTTGTCAGTTTGTGGCAGGTATGCTAGGCCTATTCTGGCTTTTGCGTGTGGCGGTAGTCGGGTTATATCTCGTTCATTGTAGATTATGTTGCCACTGTATACTTTTGCTATTCCGAATATTGCTTTTAGCGTGGTGCTTTTTCCGCTACCGTTTGGTCCTACTATTATGAGTATTTCTTGTTTCTCGACCTTGAAGTCGAGATCAAAGAGTATGTGGAATCTTCCGTATCCCGCATTCAAAGCCTTTACTTCTAGGAGCGCCATGTCTAACCCCCCAGATAGCTCTCTATCACCTTGGGGTGTGTGAGAACCTCCTCTGGCTCTCCGTGGGCAACTACTTTACCGAATGCCATTGCATAAGCGTAGTCGACGTATCCTACTGCTATATCTAGTCTGTGTTCTACGATAAGGAAGGTTATTCCTCTCTCTTCCTTGATTTGTTTGATTCTTTGGAAAATCTCGTGTGCTAGTGTCGGGTTAACTCCTGCTGTGGGCTCATCCATTAGTATAATTTTTGGATTATCTGGCATGAGACTCCTGCTTACTTCTAGGAGCTTCATCTGTCCACCGCTGAGCTCGCTTGGCTTCTTGTCCCATAGGTGCCTGATCTTCGTAAATGTAATCATTCTTACACTTCTTCTAATAGTCTCGTCCTCGAATCCTATCCACTTCTTCTTGAGTATCCCGGATACTACTCCTTCTCCTGGATTGCCGTATCTCGCAAAGGCAGTGTTTTCTAAGACTGTGAGGCCGGAGAATAGTCTTGGTATCTGGAAGTTCCTAACGAGGCCTTTTCTGAATCTCTCGTGTGGCATGAGTCCTGTGATATCTTCTCCATCCAATATTACTCTTCCTTCATCGGGAGTGTAGACTCCACTAATAACGTTCATTAGCGTAGTCTTACCGCTCCCATTTGGGCCAATTAATAGAGTTATCTTTCCTCTCGGTATCTCCAAGTCTACTCCATCTAACGCCCTCAAGGCCCCGAATTTCTTAACTACGCCTCGTACTTCGAGTATCGGGTCACTCATCGGTTATCCCTCCTGTTTTCCACACACTCACACCCTCTCCCCCACTGGAAACGCAACCCTTTCTCTATTTATATGTGTCCACATTAGGGGAGGAAAGAAAACTGTTTCTATCCCAGGGCCGGGCAGGGAGCCCACTATTCTCCCGCCCGGCCCTGGGATTAATTATACATTAGAATAGTTGGAGAATAGATAAGGGGAAAAAGAAGGAGCTTTACGCGGGCTACGAGCACTGGAGTGGATTCTCGGTTATTGTCTCGAACTGCTCTGTCTGGTACTTCCAGATCTCGGTTAATACCCACTGATACTGGCCGTTTTGTTCTACTATCTCGAATATACCGTAGTCAGTAGCGACTCTGTCGCCGTACTCGTTGAGGGTGATTGTTCCGGTTACTCCGTTGTATGACTGAACTACCTGTGTTACCGCGTTCGCTACGTCTTGTACGCTTGCGTCTGGACCACCTGCCTGCTGGATTGCTAGGGCCATTACCCATACTGCGTCATAGGCTATGAGGCTGTATGGGTCCGGTGGGTATCCTAGCTTGTTTAGTAGTGCACAGTAGACGTCCTTGGTCTTGTCTGTTAGGCCGAAGGTAATGGTGTTCTTCCACTTTACCTGGACAGCGAAGCTGGCTGCGTCTTGGTTCTGTAGTATTTGCTGGCTTAGAGCCGTACCGTCACTACCATACCACTTGACCTGTGCGAGCTGGCTGTACTGGCTTGCTGTACCGAGTATCTGGCTAGCCTCCTCGAATGCGATTAGCTCGACGCCGATGTTCTCGGGTGCCACGCCCTGGGCTGTTAGTTGGTCTACCTGATTAGCAATCTCTTGTACTAGGTTGTCGAAGTTGGGGCTCTGTGGGTCGTATGGTATCTTTGCTGCTACGGTTCCTCCTAGATCGGTGAAGTAGTTTTCTACGAATCCTGCTAGACCGCTTCCCCAGTCGTCGTTTCTGTAGACGATGATTACGTGTGTTACTCCGTCATTCTGGTATAGTTCTGCTAGAACCTTGCCCTGAAGCTCATCAGGCGGTGGGAACCTGTATACTGTGTCTTGTAGTGCTAGTGATGGGGCAGTACTGCTCTGGCTTATTACTACTGCTTCCTTACCCTGCTGGATCTCGCTCACTATCTCGCTGAGTTCTCCGCTGCTCATGGGTCCTATGAAGAACCTGATGCCCTGCTGGTAGAGTGTGTCGAACTTTTGTAGGGCTACGCTTGGCTTAGTCTCTGTGTCAACAATGACGAGCTGAATCCTGAAGTTTGCTCCTTGCTCCTCTAGGTACTTGTTCACGTCTGCCTCGGCCATCTTTACTGCTTCTTGGTTTGTCTTACCGAAGCTTGCAAGGTCACCAGTTAGTGGGAGAAGTACTCCGATCTGTATAGTCTGTACTTCCTCGCCTGTCGGCTGCTCCTCCCCTCCCTGTCCAGCCATGTAAAACGCTACTCCTGCAATTATTATTATCGCGACAACTATTGCCAATGCGACCTTTGCGTCCATGCGGTCACCACCATACATACACTTATTTTCTGATCAATTGTAGAACGTCACGCCCAGAATTTAAATGTTTAGTCGCTGAGTTTATCGAATAAATAAATCTACATATATTCTACTATACAATTTTACCAAACATACAATACTACAACGGTGGGATTAGCTAGACGCTCGATATAAAGAGAGAATGCCCGACCAGATCCAGACGATTTCTTTTGTCTACACGAATAATATCTTCAGATTATAAAAATCTTTCTATCTAGGAGAAGAGATCAAGATATCTACCTAAACAATACCATTTCTATATCCCGGGGGTAATGATGATCAAATCTCGCTAGTCAGATAGAAGGTAATACTGAGTATTACTTTGAAGAGGGCGTTGACTGCTGAGACCCCCATAAAATAGATAAGATCCTAAAAACCTGGAATTTCAACAATCTTGTATGCTATTTCCTTTGCTACTTCGAGTTTTTCCTGGTGTTCCCTCAGGAACTCCTCGAGTAAGCTCCATGCATGTCTTTTACATTTCCCACAGAGGAGTTTCCCACTTCTGCAATTCTCGTATATCTCTCTGAGCTTCTTGTCGTCTAGTATAAGGTGATACATGTAGAGATCATAAACAGTGCATTTTTCAGGTATTCCTCCAAGTTTTCTCTGTTCCTCGGCTGTTGCTCTGCCTCCAGTTAATGCAGCCATTAGTTTCCTCCGCGCAGTCTCCGGCGGATCTGTTAGGAATATAGTGGAGTCTGGCCTACTACTGCTCATCTTTGCTCCGTCGAGGCCTCTGATTAGCTTGTGGTATGTTGATGCAGGCCTCGTGAGGTCTATTATTCCTTTGAGCCTATCAGTTAGGTCTCTTGTAAGCCTGAGATGAGGATCTTGATCCGCGCCTACTGGTACTATCACATAATCGTATCCGCCATATTCTTCTAGCTCTACGTGGAGTATGTCGGCGGCCTGGGTGAGAGACGATACTATCTTTGCAGGAGTTAGGTCTCCATATATCGCGGTCATCTCTGCTGCAGTAACTTTTCCAGAGAATAGTTGTATGAGTCTATAATATGGGGTGCCTCTATTCGTCTGGAAGTAGAATTCTGTTTTCTCGGGATCAAGTCCGAGAGCAATCAAATTCGCCACGTACTCCTCTATGCCTACTTTTATCGCTTTTTCCCTTCGTATTCTTCTTACTGCAAAAGCCTCTGCGTCCGCTAGAGCTACGAATACTTTGAATCCCAGGCTCTGATAATATATTAGTTGATCCGCGGTTAGCTTGTGGCCGAAATGGAATCTGCCCGATGGCATGAAGCCTGTTAAAACTGCTATTCTCTTACCCTTCCTGAACTCGTTCATTACTATGTCCAGATCTCTATGACCAAAGATTATCCCCCTCCTCATGTATAGGTGGAGTGGTATTCCCTGCTCGACTAATAATGGTCTTAGCTGGGAGAACGGCTTAATCCCGAATGTTGCTAGTAGCCTGTTATAATCCTTAATCTCTATCGCTCCCCATGGATCAATCATGTCTTTGTGTGTCAAAGAGCTGATCACCTAGTCTGGAGAATACTGTAACAGAAAATTATGGGTTCCGGTCGATTAGAAAACCTGGAGCCCTAACCCTTTGTTGTCTTAAGCATGTATTTCCTTGAACCACCTTCATCTTTATACTCTATTATTCCTCTATCTATTAGTTTACGGAGCCTCCTATAGAGAGGAGTCTTGGGTATACCTGTTAGATCCATTAGTTCAGATGCGGTTTTCGGCCCGGTCTTTAGCGCGTCTATTATAAGACGATCTCTCTCATCTAGTGCTTCACTCATTACTGATATACTTGGAGATCCAGAGTCGCCTGGGCCTGTTCCTTGCTTAGTGATGGAACCTCCACTCTTTCGCCTCTTAGTAAACCAGTATCCCCCGGCTAATACTAGAG
>WAOU01000052.1 GCA_015521095.1 Desulfurococcales archaeon
CCTGTTGCAGGAGATGCCACTCGGGATCGACGTCGTGAGCGGTCTTAAAGATTTTTCTCAGAGATCTCGGGATCCACTTGAGGTGCTGTATGCTTCCTGTCTCGGCTACTTCTAAGAACACCTCGGGTTCATCCATTTCTCTTTTTGCGAGCTCCTCTAGGAATAATGGATCTACTTCTATGAATTCGCCTACTGCAACCCTCCTTAAGAACGCTAAGGCGAATAAGGGTTCTATACTAGAGCTAGCTCCCGCTATTATGCTTATGGATCCCGTTGGCGCTATACTTAATAGTGCGGCGTTCCGTAATCCGAATTTCATGGCTTCTTCCTTTACCAGGTTCCAGTCGGTCTTGGGCTTTTTCTCTAGTAGATGTAGTAGTTTTTCACTAGGCTGCGAAAGGAATTCTTTTCTTCCCGTCTCTTTGTATACAATCCTAAGATAATCGTCTGGGCTCTGGTATGGAAGTGTTTCATGTAGCCACCTGTATAGTTTTGGATTCCATGCCGGGAAGGGTCCTTTCTCCTTCGATAATTCTATACTTTCCATGTAGGCGTTCCAGGCTATCCATTCCGCTACCGACCATGCAAGTCTTATCGCGTCTGGACTATCATAGGGTATTCCGAGCTTTATCAGGAATCTAGCCCACCCCATGACTCCGAGACCGACTTTTCTAGTGCGTAGGTTTGCATCTCGGATTCTTTGGAGAGGTGGCAGGTTTCTATCGATGACATTGTCTAGTAGCCTTATAGCCAGTCGCACATCCTTTGCTAGGCCCTCCCAATCTATTTCGTCGTCTTTAACGTATTTTTCAAGATTAATGCTTCCCAGGTTACATGCCTCCCAAGGAAGCAAAGGCTCCTCTCCGCAGGGGTTCGTCGCATTTATTTTTCCGAGGTACCAAGTAGGGTGTCTTCTGTTGATTTCGTCTATGTTAAGGAATCCGGGATCGCCGCTTTCCCAGGCTCCAGTTACGATTTTATCGAATAGATCCTTTGGATCTATCCATTTTACGATGGCATCTTCTTCCTCCGCAAGAGCTATCGCTTCGTCTATTGTTACTATAAGGGATTCATCAAGGCTTATGCTTCCACCGTTTTTTTCTAGCTCGTTGATTATTACTTCCTGTACCCAGTCATCGCTAAGATAGTGTCTGGCCCTTGAGATCGCGTAGTATCTTGAGTCGCGTTTGCCTCTTAGGTCTGTTTTTCTAGGATTAATGAGTGGCCATTGTTCATTGTTTTCGAGTGCTTTAAAGAAGGCATCGTAGAAGCCGACACTGATGTTGAAGTTTTGTAGATGGGTGTCTTTTAGCTGACCTGTTTTAGCTAGGATGAATTTCTCTATATCGGGATGCCAGACATGCATTATTCCCATGTTTGCTCCTCGTCTCTTTCCTCCTTGTTTTACTACGTCTGTTGCCACATCAAAGAGTCTCATAAAGCTAAGTGGACCGCTTGAAAGCCCACCGCTACTCGTTACAATATCGTTCTCGGGGCGTAGCTCTGAAAAGTCAAAACCAGTTCCTCCACCACTCTGATGGATTAGCACCTGTGCTCTGAGAGCGTCCATTATACCTTCTTGATCGGGAGTGGTCATTGCGTCTCTTACAGGGACAACAAAGCATGCTGAAAGTATCTTGAGCCGTGTACCTGCGTTCATTAACGTGGGACTATTCGGCATGAACCTAAGTGTACTTAGCAAATCGTAGAATTTCTTTGCATACTTTTCGACTTCTTCGTCTGATTTACCATAGTCTTTTTCTACCTCGGCTAGGTATCTAGCGGTTCTCCAGAAAAGCATTTGAGGGGTTTCTCTAAATCTCCAGGTTTCGGGATCCTTTAAAAGATATCTGGCTTCTAGAACTTTCAAAGCATTAAATGAAAGTAGGAGATCTCTCTCATCAAACTCGTTCCAGTTACCCTTTCCATAGACATCATTATAGATATGAGCTAGCTCGAATCTCTTCGCGGCCTCAAACCATTTAGGGTTAGTTATGCCTCTCTCAACCATAATTTTAGCTATTTTGTCCGCTAAGACAGCCGAGTATACTTCTCTCTCCTCTATTGATTTGAGTACCTCGTCCAGTAAATCTAGAGCGTCTTCTTCTGAAAGCCCCGCTCCTAACACTGCTTTTCTTATCGATGCTCTTAGCTTAGCTAGGCTGAATGGCTCTTTTCTTCCGTCTCTTTTTATTACATTGGAGGGTATCATGGTTCAGACCCCTTATTGGAATGGTGTAAAGAGCAACCTGGCTACTCTTGGTAAACACCAGGTGTCTGCGAAATCAATTGTTGGGTCCCGGGTTTGATAACGGTTCATGGGTGTTTTGGTGGTTTGTCTGGTTTTGTTTCGAGCTCGTTGTGGGGTTCTACACGGTCACTTGTATTCCATTAACGGTAATACCATATCTAATCTAGGTCGTGGCGAGTATTGTGAATAAACTACATAGGTATAAGTTTACTAATAATACAGTTGTTATGGTGGGATATAGGACGGGTCAATCAGGAAATATAATTAATTAAAATAATATTAAATAATATTGGGGGGAGAGGAGCCTCGGCGAGAAAGAATAAATCATCAAAAGAGAAAAAGAAGACAAAGAAAACAAGAAAAAGAAAGAAATGGACTCTCGATATAGAGAGTGTATCAAAAGAATTATCATCAATCCTAGTAGAAAGGCTTGGTCTAGACTATGCTGGAATTGAACCGGAATTTATACGCGATATAGTCGCATCAATAGTACAAGGTATAGCGGAGTCCAGGGCTACAAAGCCCTCTATGGAGAGCCTGTACAAGAATATCTATAGGAACAAGCACTCCTTCTTTAAAGCCATAGCTGCAAAACTTGTCACGCGGGAAAAACTCTCATCCGAACAATTAGAGTTTATCCTTGCCTATGCACCAGACATAGCCGGCAAGGCTACTCCATATCTTTACAGGGAAGCAAAAAGGATCGGTGCCGATCACATAATTGATTCATTACGATTATTATGGACTAGATACGGTAGTCCTACACCGATCGAGTGTCCTCGTTGTGGTTTTAGAGCACTCACACCAGAACTAACATGTATCGTGTGTGGAGCCCAGATCGATGAGAAGGAACTAAAAGAGTACATTGGTTTTGAAGCATTATTAGAGGATTTTGCGAGAAAAGCGCCGTTAACCGTAATTCAAGAAGTAATCTCGTCCGGCCTAGTTTTATATGATGGAGAACGAATTATGCCGCTATCTCAGAGATCGAGAGGGTATGCTGTAGAGCTTTATCTTACTCAAAGAGAAAAGGAGATATTGGAGAGAATTATGAAGGAAAGACAGGCTCTAGGAGACTACTTCTAAAGAGTTAATTGTTTCCAAATAGGATCTACAATATGAACAAATATCTCCTTTGTCTGAGTATCCTCCACATAAACGACACGCTTTATTCTTTAATGGTAGTTTTCGTGTTAATAGGGAGATGCTCTTAAACGAGCTAAATTCGAGTTCAGGCCTGCCTACTGCCACACTATAGAAAAGCAGTTTGGCGTTCTTTAGATTGGGCCTGCATGGTGTTTTCACTAATGGTATTGTATCTTTATTTAACGCCAAATATGCTGCCAAGAGTTCTCCTTCTGCACGCTGGGTTCCTGATATGATAGATATAGAATTTAACTGTAGGATAGGTAGGGATTCGCTCAGCAGGAAGGATTGTCCTCTTAACACTGCTTCTAGCATGAGTAAGTTTAGATCTGTGTGGGTGAGAGGAAGAACTATTGCTTGTGCTCCGTGTTTTTTAGCTAGTTTTATTGACCAGGCACGATCATATCTCCAACAATAAAATGGATCCGTCACATTATGGCTAGGAGGAGCGATGTTGGTTACGTAGAGGTTTTCGCTCGGCTTATAGTCTCTGAGTTGTTCGTAGAAATATTGAGGAACTGCTATGATTGTTTCTACATTGTATTCTGATTCTATTCTGGGAACGAATTTAGAGAGTATCAGTGAATGGATCGGGTTAGTGAAAGTTATTGGGAGTAGGATTTTTGAGTTTGGTTCTAGCTTCTTTGTGGATGCTAGGGATCGGTGTATTGTTTTCTCTAGTGTTCTTGAGAGGCATTTTTCGCAGAGATAGTCTCCGCTGTATCTACGATAGTATACTGCAGGTCTTTTCTTGCATACTGTGCATGTTCTGTGCATATTCCGTGGCCCTCTGCCTGTAGGTATAGGCGGTTATAGATAGTATTGTGTTTTTCATTTTCTGTGTGAGGATTCTGGATAACAGTCTGGGATATGGAAAAGTTTTTATAGAAGTAATCTGACAATAGTATTCTGGAGTCTAAAATAAAAAGGTATCACAGGTGAGAACAATGGCAGTAGGACCAGGCGTGCCGGTTCTAATACTGAAAGAGGGCACGCAGAGGACATATGGCAGAGACGCTCTCCGCTCAAACATCCTAGCAGCTAAGGTACTCGCCGAGCTTCTCAAGACCAGCCTAGGCCCCAGAGGCCTCGACAAGATGCTTGTAGATGCATTCGGAGATATCGTAGTGACAAACGACGGAGCAACAATCGTAAAAGAAATGGAAGTACAACACCCGGCAGCTAAACTACTCGTAGAGGTAGCAAAAGCCCAGGATAGCGAGGTAGGAGACGGAACAACAAGCGTAGTAGTACTTTCGGGAACAATGCTAGAGAAAGCCGAGAAACTCCTAGACGAGAGCATTCACCCAACCATTATAATGAGCGGATACATCAAGGCCCTACACAAGGCCCTAGAGATACTCGACCAAATCGCCGAACCAATCAATGTCGAAGACGACAATGTCCTAAGAAGAATAGTAGAAACCACACTCTCAAGCAAAATCGTAGGACACGGACCCGAGAAAGAAAAAATCATAGAAATGGTAATCGAAGCCATAAAGACAATTGCTGAGAAACAGCCCGACGGAACATACAAGGTAGACCTCGACAATGTAAAGATAGAGAAAAAGAAGGGAGGAAGCCTCCTCGACTCCAAGCTAGTCAGAGGAGTAGTTATTGACAAGGAAGTAGTTCATCCAGGAATGCCTAGGAGAGTAGAGAATGCAAAGATCCTAGTCCTAGATGCACCACTCGAGATACAGAAACCAGACCTAACAACAAAGATAAGAGTAACAGACATAGACCAACTAGACAAGTTCCTCGAAGAAGAGACAAAGCTCCTCAAAGAAATGGTCGACAAGATCGTGAGCGTTGGTGCTAATGTTGTTGTGACTCAGAAGGGTATTGATGAGGTTGCGCAGCATTTCCTTGCTAAGAGGGGTATTCTTGCTGTTAGGAGGGTTAAGAGGAGTGATATTGAGAAGATTGCTAAGGCCACAGGAGCAAAAATAATAACAAGCCTAAGAGACCTCAAAGAAGACTATCTAGGCTATGCTGAGCTTGTTGAGGAGAGAAAAGTCGGAGAAGACAAAATGATATTCATCGAAGGAGCAAAGAACCCCAAGAGCGTAACAATACTCCTCAGAGGAGCCAACGACATGCTCCTAGACGAGGCCGAGAGAAACGTACTAGACGCACTTCACAGCCTAAGGAACATACTCAGAGAGCCTAAGATCGTAGGCGGCGGAGGAGCAGTAGAAATAGAGCTAGCTGAGAGGCTAAGAGACTTTGCTAGAACCGTAGGCGGTAAGGAACAAATGGCTATTGAGGCATATGCAGAGGCTCTAGAAGTAATACCCACAGTACTAGCAGAGAGTGCAGGCATGGACGCACTAGACACACTACTACAGCTAAAAGCAATGCACAACCAGGGCCACAAGTTCGCAGGAATAAACGTGATTGAAGGCAAAGTAGAAGAAGACATGACAAAGATAAATGTATACGAGCCAATAATAGTAAAGAAGCAAGTAATAAAGAGCGCTAGCGAAGCAGCAATAAGCCTGCTAAAGATCGACGACGTAATAGCGGCTGCGCCTCCAAAGAAAGAGAGCAAAGGTAAAGGCGAGGAAGAAGAGGAAGAAGGATCAGGTCCAGGATCCTTCAACTTCGACTAACCTGTTTAAAGCACCTAATTTTTCTTGATCTCCCACTAAGACAATTCTCCTTATTGCAAGAAATTAATTTAAACTTAATAAAGTGGATTAGTCTTGACTACTCAAAAGTACGACTGCTATCATAGCGAATATGATTCCAGCTATCTGTTTATATGATAAATTTTCTCCTAGCACAATGTATGAAAGCACAACTGTTATGGCAGGATATAGGCTTGTGAGAGGTATGACTATTGAGGCTTTACCGCCCCACTGCAAGGACCATATCAAGAATATATAGCCTAGAGTACCTGCTAGCCCCGCTGCTAGTCCAACTACTATAGACTTTGTATCTAATACAGATAGATGAGAGAGCCCTTTTGTAAATATGATAGTTATCATTACTAAGAGTATTGCTGTATTAGTCACTAGGTATACTGTGTACCACTCGGCTCTTACAGATATCTTTTTTAGGAGTATCCCCCATACTCCCCATAATAACAGTGTCAATATCGCTGCTAAAGCCCACTTCATTTTAACCACCGTTAACGATCCAATTATCCGTCTTAGACTTATTACCCCGAAATAACCATTGCGTGTTTGTGGGAGAGGGAGATGGCAGAAGAATTCTACAGCGCCTATCCAAGAATAAGCGAGAAGGTCAAGATAGGCCCACCCTATCTGACCAAGTATGAGAGAGCTCGAATAATAGGCATAAGAGCCTTCCAGCTAGGATTCGGCGTGCCTCCATTGGTTCCACCAGAAGTCGTAGGCTCGACGGATCCTCTAGATATTGCGAGGTATGAGGTCGACAATGGAATACTACCGCTCTCAGTCTATAGATATATTCCCGGAGGACCAGCACAGGCAATACCGCTTAAGACCCTATTAGAGTTCGGGAGGGAAATTGGCTACAGATACTAGTCTTCAGATGGAATCACAGGTTAAGAAAGAAAATAGTTTCAGTAGATGTGCAGGGATAGTCGGAAAATTCTTCGAGACGGGTTCTCTAATACTATATAATGAGAATACTGCAGAACTACAGCTTCTTTCTCCAAAGGAACCTATTTCTTGGAAAAGAGCCCTGTTACTAGCCTATGATAACCTCGTTCCACGAGGATGCTATATTAGGCTTGTAAGAAAACAAAACGGGCTATCAATGGTGTTTTATAGGAGTAAAAACAAGGGTAGCCGGAGGTTTCTTGGAATAGTTCTGGCAGGTATCACATTACTTATGGTCTATGTTTCAGGCCTGGCGCTCTCATCGAACTATGGAGAGGGAATAGCATGGAACCCTCTAGGCTACCTATTAGGATTACTGGTTCCACTTCTCGCACATGAACTTGGACACTGGGTAACGCTAAGAAAATATAGGACTCCAGCAAGCATACCCTACTTTATCCCTGCTCCACCTATCCAGCTAGGCTTCATAGGTACCTTTGGAGCAGTCATCAACATGAGATGGCTTCCACCAAATGCGAGAGCCTTAAGTATGAGTAGCATTATGGGTCCACTAGCAGGATTCCTTGCAGCGCTCCCATTTGCATATTATGGAATAAAAGCATCAATAGTTTTACCAGCAGCAGCAACAGGTGGAGTGATCCCATTTGTACCTCTAATAATGCTACTTATCCCCACCCCGGTAACTCCTGGACCCCACGAAGTAATCGTGCTAAGCCCCATGGGATTCGCAGCGTTCATAGTGTTTGTTGTAACGTTTCTCAACCTCCTTCCAGTGGCATCTTTAGATGGTGGCCATATAGTAAGGGCTCTAGCAGGATTCAGACTCCATTATCTTATAACGATAACTACTGTCATCCTACTTGTAATATCGAGCACGCTGTGGCCTGGATTCACGTTTTTCGCATTACTAGCGATATTCATATTTTACATGAATAGACATGGTCATCCAGGAACAGCCCTAGGAATAGAAGAAGTTGATTCTGGAACGGCTCTTGCAGGGATCCTCTTTGGCCTCCTACTAATACTGACCATGCCTATACCCGTAACCTGATAGAAACGCTCTCTACTCTCTATACAACCACGACATAGAGGTTCCCTATTATGTGGAAATATAAGCGGAGTCCACGCAAAAAGCCAAGATATACTAGAACCGCTAACCGATCAACTCAGAACTACGCCTGTTATCCAAGACACCCATATATCGCGGTTGTAGCTGAAAAGCCGAAAGCAGCAGAAAAAATCGCGTATGCACTAGGGAAAGGCGTAAAGTGTAGATATAAGGGGATACCTTACTGGAGCATACAGATAGACGGGCGGAGAATATTTGTCGTTCCAAGCGCAGGCCACTTATTCGGACCTTACTCTCCTAAGAGAGGATTTCCCGTATACGAGTTTGAGTGGAGACCCATCTTTGAATTCGATAGAAGAGCCTCGCACCTAAGGAAATTCTATGATCTAATGAAATACATACTCCCAAATGCTTCTCTCTACATAAACGCCTGTGACTATGACATTGAAGGAAGTGTAATCGGCTACACGATAATATATTATTTAGGCGATCCGTCTCGGTATAAAAGAATGAAATTCTCGAGCCTAAGCCCCACTGAGCTCAGGAGAGCCTTTGAAAGACTCGAACCCCCAGATATTAGCCTCGTAGAAGCGGGAATGGCCCGACACGAAATAGACTGGATATGGGGCATAAATGTAAGCAGGGCATTAATGCATGCCGCGCGGAAAGTCACTGGGCAAAGAATAATCCTTAGTGCTGGCAGAGTACAGAGCCCAACTATTGTCGAGGCTGCTAGGCGATGGAAAGAGATTAATCTAGCAGTTCCCACACCAGAGTTTTCCCTAGTACTAGAATGTCTACATCATAATGTATCTTTCAAGGCATATCCTCATGGATGGCGTCCAGAATCAAAAGAAGAAGCCTCAAGTATAGTAAGTTACTTCAAGAAAAATCCCGTTCTAAACGTCTCAAACGTTGAAAGCAACAAGATACCAGTACCGCCTCCACCAGCATTTAACCTAGGGGATCTCCAGAAAGAAGCGGCTAGATTATACAAGTTTAGCCCCATGAAAACACAGAAATTAGCAGAAGACCTCTATCTAGAAGCCCTAATAAGCTATCCGAGGACCAATAGCCAGAAGCTGCCGCCTACAATTAACTATAGGAACATAATTCTCCGCTTATCTAAGAACGAGTATTATGGAAGCCTTGCTAAGAAGATACTCTCGGAGAACCCCGTTCTAAAACCTGTACAGGGAAGAAAAGACGATCCGGCGCATCCAGCAATACATCCTACCGGAGTTATACCAAAGTATCTTGACGCGGACCACAGAAAAATCTATGACTTAATAGTTAGGAGATTTCTCGCAGCCTTTGCTCCAAGAGCAGTCATCTCAAGAACGAAAGCAGAGCTGATAGACAAGTTTGGTAGGAAGTATAGTGCTAAAGGTGTCACAGTAATAGAAGAAGGCTGGTATCATTATTACCCGTATCTTAGACCAAAGGAAGAAGAATTACCTCTCCTAAGAACAGGAGAAACTGTTAAAGTAACAAAAGCATCGTATCGGACCAACTGGTCACGCAACGTCCCCGATCTATCAAGAACAGCACTCCTAAAATGGATGGAGAGCGTAAACATTGGAACAGAGGCTACCAGAGCAAGAATAATTGAAGTTCTATTCTCTAGGGGATACCTTGAATCGAGGGGAGGAAAAACAGTCGTAACAGAACTAGGAGAGTCGATTGCCGAGATAATTTCAACTCTGTTTCCTGAATTATCTAAGCCTGATCTTACACGTGATATGGAACAAAAACTTGAACTTGTGAGAAGAGGTTTGTTGACTCGGAAAAAAGTAGTGGAGGAAACAAAGAGTATAATGGATAGCCTTATAAGAAACTTTAATGAGAGGCTCGAAGACGTAGGATATAAAATCTCAGTTGCCTTAGGAGCAACCCGTCCAGATATAACATGTATGCTATGTGGAAAAACAGCTAAGATAAAGAATGGTATAAACCTCTGCGAGCATCATCATGAAGCACTTCTCAGGCTTGAGAGGGCATTGCCAGAAATCTCAAGAAGGCTTGGAGTCGAAAAGGACAAGGCTATAAAATCAATAGCAAGGCTTCGGGGAAAGGCTGGCAGATGGGTGATAGAAGTAGCCGCTAATTGGGACCAAATAGGATCGCGGGGACGCAAGGATACAGCCCAATAAAGAAGTATAAGATGCTTGTGTAAGTTATCCTTTAACCATTAGAGATAGTCCACCGACATAGGGGATCTTTACAGGGGATCCGTCGACTTCCTGGACAACGCCTACTATGGCATCGTAAGGTATTCCTAGTCCGTGGCATTCAGGAAATCCAGGATCAGGCATTGGGTTATTGTCTCCTTTAACTACATAACAGTATTTTCCATCGATTTGCCTGATCTCTATAACTCTATGTATTATGTATTTAGTACCGGAAGAGTATACTACTATGTCACCAACGTTGATTTGATCGGGAGCTTCTTTTTTGATTAAAACTACGTCTCCGGTATGGAGTAAAGGTTCCATACTTATGCCTTCAACTATTGCAAGACGTAGTACTCCTCCTAGGAGCATGTAGGCAGCAATTATGAAAAGTACAATTACGGCTATAGTACTGAGATAGTCTCTTAACTTAGCAGATGCTTCCTCACCAGTATTAGTATTTTCACTTATTTCATTACTCATTGCAATCATCTCTATTCTACGCGCCTACTTGTGATAATCATAACCTGCTCATTATAATAATCTTGACCATATCAAGTGATGATCAGCTGGCTTCAACCCTAAAAATACAAGACTCGCATAGACACATATGGATACTAAGGAGATTATCGTAGTCGTAAAGTCATACGGTGATAAGTCTTATGAAAATCTATGTAGGGACATGTGGGTTTTCTCGCAGTAGAAAACTAATCTATAGAGATCTAGACGTAGTTGAACTACAACAGACGTTCTATGATCCTCCCCCACCAGAATCCTTGGAGAAGATGAGGCGGGAGGCCCCCG
>WAOU01000053.1 GCA_015521095.1 Desulfurococcales archaeon
AATAATTGTAAGAGAAGCAAGAGAAGACGAAAAAGAACAAGTAGCCAATCTAATAGCCAGACTTAAGATGCTAAACGAAGAACTAGACCCACACTACAAAGTAGTCGACGACCTCGAGACCGTTGTAAGAGAATACGTTGACAAGATATTCGGCGACGAAAAGACACGCGTGATAGTGGCAGTAGACGAGTCTACAGGAGAAATAGCAGGGCTCATAGTATACACGTTGATGGACAGGATATTCTACAAGCCCAGGATAAAAGCCGTTATAACTGAATTCTATGTTCTTCCAAGATACAGAAGAAAGAGAGTGGGAACCCTATTACTAGACAAGGCAGTTGAGAAGGCTTCAAGCGACGGAGCAGGGCTCATAACAGTGATATATCCTGCAGGCAACGTTATCGCAGAGAAGTTCTACAAGGGAAAACGCTTCATACCACTACAGATAGAAATGTATAAGCCTCTCTAACCAATCAAACTACTCTATTTTTCCCCGCATGAAACCTATCGACTTAGATAAGGTTTAAAGATACGAGTATATTCTCGAATACAGTTTTTCATAATAGTTCTCCCACCACTTGAACCTCGCTATTATTGCTGGATAAGGACAATGCTCTAGAGTAACAATATCTCCGGGTAACAGGTCAAGCGATATCTGGCCATCTAGAACTAAATGGAGCGAGTTGCTACTCTGCGAGATATCTACTTCGATCCTAGAATCAAATCTTATAACCAAGGGTCTTAGGTGTAGCTGGACAGGGTTAAGCGGAGTGATAATTATCACGTCCAGTCCAGGATCAATTATGGGCCCGCCAGCGCTCAAGCTGTATGCTGTGGAGCCTGCAGTGGTCGATACAATTACGCCATCTCCGTCCAGGTTCATCGCACGCTCTCCATTAATGTTTATGCTGAGAGACACCAATTTCGCCATCTTCGTGATAAACACCGCGTCATTGAGAACACAGTATTCCTGTCTATCAGGAGCCTTGACCTTTAGTCTTGAGTATCTTGTTAGACGATAATTGTCCCGTATAAAATCGACGACTCTCTCCTCGACCTCATACGGCTCTACGTCTAGGAGGAATCCACGTTTCCCAGCCCTAACAGTCATTATAATCGTGCCTGGGTCGCCTAGAAACATTATGGTCCTTAGAAGTGTCCCGTCTCCACCGATAACAATGATTTTTTTAGGAGGATTATCTAGGGTAAAAGTTCCATAATCAGATAACGTGGGATAACTACGGGCGCTTCCCTCCTCTATCAGCGGCATAATACTATTCTCCAGCAGAGTCTTAATGACTCTACGAGCAATACTCAATGCTATGCTACTATCAGGTTTAATGACAATGCCTATTCTCTCCATTATAAAGGACCCCAATTATAACGATAATCTTCTAGGAGAATATTAAGTTCGTGAATTCCCAAAACAAATACCTTGGGTACACTTATAGAAGGGAAGAGAATAATGATGCCCCGAGAAGAAACCTATTGTATTGCAGTGCCAAAAAGACGGGCTAATGAATCTATAAAGATTCTTTCAGCAAGCTCACTCTTATCCAAGTACTATAAGATAGCCTCTAACGAAGATAAGGTCTATATACCAGTCATAAGCATCGACGAAGCACTCAAAATCCTATTATCCAAGGGAATAGATGCCGAAGCATGCTTTGTCGAGTTTGAACGAAAAGAACAACGCATGAAGAGACTCACTACCCTGATTAAATCCTACAGCGTCCTAGGAGACATCGCTGTCTTCAGCTATACTCATAAAATACCAGTTGAAGAATACAAGCGTGCAGCTATGGAGCTCTTATCTAACAACAAGAACATACGCGCAGTCTATCTCAAAAAGGAAACAAGCGGAGAATATAGAACACCTATACTTATCCACCTAGCAGGCGAGAAGAAAACTGTAACTCGTGTGAAGGAGTATGGCCTTTTATTCGAGCTAGACGTTGAGAAAGTATACTATAATCAGAGGCTCTCAGGTGAGAGAAGAAGGGTAGCAGAACAGGTCAAACCAGGCGAAAAGATACTTGATATGTTCGCCGGCATAGGAGTATTTCCGCTACACATAGCTTCAATAACCTCGGCACTGATAGTAGCCAATGATATTAACCCCTATGCGGTTAATTACATGATAAAAAACATAGAATTAAACAAGAAACGATTATTGGGCACCATTATACCCATGAAAGCTGATGCTATGATACTCGATAAGATATTGCGGGAGGGATTCGATAGAATAATAATGAATAATCCTACAATGGTAGCACAGTTTCTCCCCATAGCATGTAAACTCGCAGGACGCCACGCAATAATCCACTACTATAGATTAGCAAAGAAATGTGAAGATGTCGAAAAGGAACTGACACAGCTTGGAATATGCAGTATACAGATACTTTGCTGTAGGAAAGTAATCGATCATGGTCCATCAACACATGTCTTTTCACTTGATTTAGAGATAAAGAAGTAGAATTAAGACTATGGTACTAAGCATATACTTGAGCCTGTAGTAGGAATTAGGATAGAGTCGTCGAACAGACAGTAACCAGGTGAATATGTCATTGGCATGGTTTAAGTTTAGAATTTATGGACACCCAAATGTAAAGGGAACCCATCGGACAACACTAGAGTTTACAAAAGAGGATTACCTGACTCCTAAAGGAGATTGTATAATTGGAATAAGGGCAGAGGCTTCAGTATCGGACTTGCCTGCATGGATAAAGGAGGGGATCTGGGAATCAAAAACCGTGATACTAGTTATATGCGTCGAGGATATGTGCGATGCGATCGTTGGCAAAGGAGATCCAGGGCTCTCGTTGAAGGACGATACAAGGATGATAGTAAGGAAGAGCGCGTATAAGGACGGGAAGACGCTTATGATTAAAGCCAATAAGTCGGCTAAGGATATCGATAGGAGGATTATAGAATTGTTAAGGAAAGGGGCCGTTGGAACGGTCTATATAAGCATTATATGATTTCGGTCACTAGATTCATAATCTTGCAATAATCACGTTCTTGTATATTCGATAGTTCTTCGACTTGGATCCTATAGATGGTCTCAAGGTATTCTTTCTCATATGAGGATAGTCTCCCTGGGACAATTATACTTATTGGGGCTTTGAGTTCATTATTACAAATTTTTTCGATTCCTTTTCCACCTGTGACTTGTGAGTCAACTAATCCAGCCCGTGAAACCGCCAGATAGAGTAGTTTATCCAGGATTGGTTTATACCCTGCTTCATGAGATAGTTCTATCTCTACATCGTTAAGCTGTTTTAGCGCTAGACAAGGAGATAGTTGACGTCCCTTATCGTCGATATCTAAGAGTAGAAGTGTATGAAGTCCTATGCAGAGGTTTGATACAAGATAATAGTAGGTACTGTACGGTTTAACGCCACGCCATGGACCTGGGATCGTGATTGTTCTCCCAAACTTATAGTAGTCAAGACCAGTTATTGTTTTCGCGGCGCATACTCCAGAGACTCCAGGAAGAATTCTGTATTCTATATTGTTTTTATCGGCTTCGAGGATAATTGATCGATGCGTTGTAGCCACCAGTGGATCTCCAGGGGCAACTATGAGTACCGTCATTGATCTAGCTTCTTCAATTATCTGATTTATGGAGTCTTCTAGATCGGATCTATGTGCGAGAATAGTTTTTTGAGGAGCAAGATCCTTGATAAATTCATACAGCCATTCTGAGCCTGGAATTGTATATGTCTCGACGTATATTTTATCGGCATCTTCTATCAGCGATTTTAAGCCTAGAGTTATCGTTTCAGCGGATATTCCGCCTCCTGCGAGGTAGAGCGTCATTATTTTCCAATCCTCCATAACGATTATGTCGTGGGCGTAACAAAATAATAGTATCACTGAACTATACCCAGATAGAAGGGGATATAGTAGTACAATACTGGGCATCCACCGGTTCCGGGGGTTAGATGTGGCAGTTATGGATGACGTGTTGAGAGTTCTTGCAAAATACGGTTTTGTAGCGGAAGCATATAGTGATGGGATAAACGTATACCTGCCTACAGGATTGCAAATAGCCGGAGAGGGAACAGGCATCAGAATCGGTTATGAGAATGGTAGAATAGTTGTCGGATACCCACAAAAAGACTGGCCTCCTAGGATCATTGTCGATGATGTTAAGGAGCTACCCCCATACCTGTATTACTCTTGGCTCGAGGAAAACAGGAAGGAACATAGCAAGATATTCAGCTATATATTGCAAGCATCTCGTAGAAGCAAACCTAAGAAGATGTGTCGTGAACGCTTAGCAGAACTGACGGGATCCATGTATGTAAGAGGTGATTGTGAACGAATATTCACAGCCATAACGTATCTTCTAGCAGTGGACTCAATTATAGAAGAAAAGACGATAAGTGAAGATGATATAGATAAGAACTCAATCTACTTTCCCCCATCAAACATAGATCCAGTCCTCGCGACCCAGCTAACAGCTCTGCGAAGCATAGTTAGATCCCTTATGGATACCCTAGATAAGCCAAAATACATCATAGAAGCCTCGAACAAGTTAAAAGAAGAACACGGGGAAAGCCTTCTCTACATGAAGCTTGGATATACGATCGGATCATACCTTGAAAGATTAGGTGTGGGATGGCCCAGCATACTTGTCGGCATAAGACTGCTTTCAAAGGGAATCAGACACGTCTATCCATGCAGATCAAGAAGCATGATAGAAGCCGGACTCCTCGGCGAAGCATTATGGCAACTCACAGGAGACGGAACCGTCTCATGTAGACCTTATAGCCCATTGACGTCTGCCCTAAGCATGCTCTATACCACAGGGCTAGGAGCGAAGCTCGTCGTAGCTAGAAAATACGAGCAGGGAGTAAAGTGCTTATCAATGTTTGAGCCAGGGTGCTCGACAAGTATCGTGATAAGACCGAGCCTCCAGATGCTTGATAAACTAGTTTCATCAATGACACTAGGTAGTGGCGTTGAGTTATTCTATTATAGAGACAAGTTAATGGTAGTCAAAATAGACAGGCATAGCGTCAGTAATATCATAGTCTATAGGACAGTTGATGACATTGGCTCAAGTCCTTTAAGAGGACTAATAGCATTGAAGAACATAGTTAAGGAATCCGTAAAACTAGACTCTGGAAAAATAAGTGGCAAAGATCTAGCGGATTTCTCCCGGCTGTCAAGGCATGTTAGGGAAAGGATTAGGGTCTAAATCACTGATCTCCCCATTATTTCTTTTACCATTCAGCTCGTATCTTCCCCAGCAGGCTCTTAACTATAACCATTCTCTGCACTTCATTGGTTCCGTCGCCGATTTCAATCATCTTAATGTCTCTATAGAGCCTCTCAACACGGCTTTCCTTACTATAACCAAGACCGCCAAGAACCTGCATAGCAAGCCTTACAGCCTCAACACCAGAGGTAGCTGTATGTAGCTTGGCAAGGCTCGAGTACAAGGGGAGGTCAGGGCTCCTACTGTCGGCTTTTCTAGCCGCCTCGTATACCAGTAGTCTCGATGTCTCTAGTAGTCGTGATATTTCTGACAACATATACTGGACCATTTGGTGATCTATGAGTGGTTTACCCATGCTCTCCCTCTGCTTAGCATATTCAAGGGCTTCTTCTAGTGCTGCCTGCATTATACCGAGACCTGTTGCCGATGTAGTTATCCTACCCTCGTTGAGAGTCATCATTACTTTCTTGAACCCGGTATTGAGCTCTCCTAGGAGATTTGTCGAGGGTACTCTGCAGTCATTGAATCTAACAAGACTTGTTCCGCTCCCCCTATAACCCATCATTTCCAGCTTACTAATCTCTATACAGTCGGTCTTGTCTACTACAAATAAGGAAATGCCTCTATGTCTATCCTCTTTCTTACCTGTTCTAGCAGCCACTATGAAGAAATCAGCATAGGGAGCATTCGTAATGAATATTTTTTCGCCTGATATCACGAATTCGTCGCCTTCGTGCTCTGCCCTTGTTCCGAGAGAGGCTGCGTCTGAACCACAGCAGGGCTCTGTTAGAGCAAAAGCGCCTATGCCTCCTCTTGCTAGAATACCGAGATACTTTTCCTTCAATTCTTCGCTTCCATATTGAATTATAGGAAACGGAACCATGCTCCCACTAACAGTAGCCATGATACCTATACCGCTACTTACCCTCGAAAGTTCTTCTACAACGATTACAGACTCTAATACGCTTAGACCTGGCCCGCCGTATTCTTCGGGTACTCTTAGAGAGAAATAGCCCATTTCGGCAACTTTCTCAAGGATATCTCGAGGAACAATATTCTCTTTGTCGATCTTCTCAGCTATACTTGAGAGATATTTTTCTGAGAACTCTCTTACGGAGTCTCTTATTAGTTTAATAGAATCATCGTCGTACATCTTGTACACCTGGTTAAAAATAATTGTATGCGTAATGTAAATAAAAATCGGACAGTGATTCTAATATAGATCATTGGGTAAAGGATATAATTCTTTCAATTCTGTTTATCAAATATTGTCACATTCTCAAATAATAATATATTATCACGCTGAAACAATGGCGATAAATATTCTAGTATAACATATATTGTTAGTATTCTAATTCTTTAATTCCCTATAAACACCATAGATCCAAATGGGTCTGATCCTTGCCAGATGTAGCTATAATAGGAGCGGGATTCTATGGGTTCAAACCCTCGGTCCCAGAACTCTCCTTTAGAGAACTAGTATTCGAAGCCGCACGACGTGCCTATTCCGAGGCAGGAATAGATCCCAGAAAAGATATCGCTGGCTTCATATCATGTCAGGAAGACTTCTGGGAGGGCATTGCTATAGCCGACGAATTCGCACCAGAACCCTTGGGAGGAGTACTTAGACCAACATTTACAGTGGCGGGAGATCTACTACAAGGCATAGCACAAGCATTCATGATGATAAAGACAGGCCTCTTCGATATTGTAGCAGTAGAATCACACTCTAAACAAAGCGATATAAAAACACTCCAAGATATCTACGAGCTATCCCTAGACCCACTATATCTTAGACAGTTAAGGCCGCCTAACCCGTTGTTCATGGCTGGTATAGACGCTCAGGCATATATGATGGAAACAGGAGCAAGCGAGGAAGATCTAGCGCTGGTAAGCGTCAAAAACAGAAATAACGGTATAGATAACCCGCGGGCAAGTTACTCGTCAACGATCACGCTCGACGACGTCATGTACTCAGGATACTATATGAAGCCGATCAAGAACCTCGAAGTCGCAGGATTTACAGATGGAGCAGTAGTCTTCGTACTAGCCAGCGGCGAAGTTGCTAGAAAGTTTACAGATGACCCAGTGTGGGTCAAAGGAGTCGGATGGAGCACAGAAACAGGCACTGGAGGATGGAACCACCACGTCTGGGGACGTATGATCTCTGCGAGGGAAGCAGCTAAACAAGCATTCAAGATGTCGGGCCTAAACCTAACTGATATGGATAGTATAGAGATAGAAGATAGATTCACATACCTAGAGCCCCTGTTCCTGGATGAAATAGGATTCTCGACAATAGGATACTCGATAGAGCTTCTCAGAACAGGCGACCTAGACAAGAATGCACACATGCCAGTCAACATAAGTGGTGGAAGCCAGAGCATAGGAGTACTACTAGAGGCGACTGGAGGATCTAGGCTTCTGGAAGCGTACCTTCAGCTTAAGGGTAAGGCCGGGTACAGGCATCACGAAGTAGAGAAGGCACTTGTAGCATCTTGGAGAGGTCCTCCAACGTACACAAGCAGTGTTTTGATCTTATCCAGGTAGGATAGGGGTGGTATATTATGAGAAGCAATATACATGTAAAAGATAAGGTCGCGATAGTAGGCGCTGGCATAACCCTCTTCAGGAGGAGACTCCTCGAGACTCCACGCGAGCTTGCATGGGAAGCTGCGAAAATGGCTCTCGACAATGCAGGCCTGACATTGAAGGACATAGATTGTGTAGTTATCGGGACAGCCCCGGACGCGTTCGATGGCATACACCTCAACGGTGAGTACTTGGCTGACGGAAGCGGAGGATTCTTCAAGCCTACTGTCAGGGTATATGTGGGCGGTGGAACAGGAGTAATGGTTCCAATAGCCGCCTGGTGGCATGTAGCTAGCGGTCACTGCAAGACAGTACTAGCAGTAGCCGAAGAAAAGATGAGCCCAGCACATCCACATCCACAAGGAGTATTCGCCTATATTTGGGATCCTATACTGGAGAGACCCCTAGGACCTAATCTAATATGGATATTCGCGATGGAGATGAGAAGATACATGCATAAGTGTGGTGCAAAGAAAGAAGATATAGCCCTTGTAAGCGTGAAAAACAAGAGAAACGCTCTCGATAATCCTGTAGCCCAAGCCGCAGCGAACATAACTGTGGAAGACGTTCTCTCAAGCGAGCTCCTAGTATGGCCAGTCAACAGGCTAGATATAAGCCCTGTAAGCGACGGCGCGGCAGCCCTTGTATTAGCAAGCGAGAACGTGGCTAGGCGTGTAACAGATTCACCAGTATGGGTCGAGGGAGTAGGATTCACACTGGACAATACGCACTGGTACAATAGAGAGCTAGGATTTCCGAGATACGTAAACTATGCTGCAAGAATGGCGTACAAGATGGCCGGCATAGAGAGACCATGGAAAGAGATAGATGTAGCAGAACCATACGATCCATTCGACTATAAAGAACTCCACCATATTGAAGGCTTAATGCTCGCAAGACCATGCGAAGCACCGAAACTACTTAAAGAAGGATGGTTCGATAGAAGCGGTGAACTACCCACGAGTCCAAGCGGAGGACTCTTAGGAGTAGGTAACCCGATTGCGGCTGCGGGTCTAATGAAGGTTGCCGAACTATTCTGGCAACTACGCTACGAGGCTGGAGCCAGGCAAGTGAAGAAGCCAGTCCACCGGGGCGTAGCTCAGGCATGGGGAGATCTCATGCAGGCGGGAACAGTGATTGTTCTTGGAAACTAGAGGGGGTGATAGAACATGTCGAAGAAGTATCCGGGAACTTATCTTAAGAGGGACGAAATGTATAGTCTCCCAGGACTCGTAAGATACAAGCCCGTCGCAAAATACAGCTTTAGCGCAGGAATAGCACAGACAAAGTTCTTAGAAGGACTAAAGAAAGGAAAAATTATAGGCGTCAAATGCCTCAGCTGTGGCAGAGTATACGTACCTCCAAGAGCATTCTGCGAATACTGCCATGTCCCAATGAATGAATACGTCGAACTTCCAGGAACAGGCGAAATACACACAGCCGTGATAAGCTACATATCAACGTTTAGGCAGAGAATGGACAAGCCAGAAATAGTAGGTGTAGTAAAACTAGACGCACCCGGCTATACAAAAGAAAGCTACGAGTTCGCAGGACTATTCCATAGATTCTGTGGAATCACGGAAGAAGACGTCATATCAGGAAAAGCCATCGGGATGAAGGTAAAACCTCGATGGAAGCCCGAAAATGAGAGAACAGGCTCAGTCACCGACATAGAGTGTTTCGAGCCAGTTGAATCCTAGGTTGCGGAGGGGCCGGAGATGAGCTGGTGGAAGCCTAGGAGCCACGAGAACGTAATATTCTATCCGGGGAGACAAGAAGCCGAGGAGTACGTGTACACGCCAGGAATACACGGAAAGAAGTTCGCAGAAGCACTAATAAATGGCAAGATACTAGGCATGAAGTGCGGAGACAAGTTCATCGTCCCCCCAACAACCTTCTGCCCGGACTTCAGCGAAGGAGAACTCGTAGAAGTAGATACCGAATGGACAATACTATACTATACAGAAATATATCGTGACCTCTACGGGAACCCGCTAGAGGAACCAGCAGTAATGATTCTCGTACAGCCACTAGGATGGGAGGGAGGATTAATACACTATCTAAAACCTGGAATAAAGCCTGAAATAGGACTACGCGTGCGCCCGGTCTTCAAGCCTCAAGAAGAACGAAGAGGAACCATAGACGATATACTATACTGGGAGCCATACTAGGATAATCAACTGCAGAGACCATAACATAACAATAACACCCCGAGAACCTGGAAAAGCAGGTTAGCGACCGGGTTCCCCGCCCGGACAACTCTAAACGATATCCTTTTTCCACAAATATAAACTCCTGAGGGATTAAAAGAATCTAATACCAGATGTGACACACCAGTAGAAAGTACGGCCCAAAAAATCAAAGAAGACGAATTATAGTTAGTACCAATATAGCTCAAGAGAATCTGCATGATTGTTGTCACAATAAGGGATACAGCGATCACTCCAAACAGACTATGAGTAATCTTTATCCTACGCGGATAACGTTGCCACCACAAGTGTTCATGGCCAAACACGTCGATTATCTCATTAACAAGAATACTGGAGACAAGCGCCACTCCATAAACGATTGTATCACATGAAGCATACTTGCATACAACAGCCGAAACTCCAAGTCCAACCAGTAGATGCGTGGACTCTCTCAATACCGCTACCCCATTTACAGATGACTAGGTATTACCTTATCACCGATATATAGAAACAAAACACACATACAAGAACAAACCCACAATCCGCAATCATATTGCTGAGAGGTCGGATCCTGCCAGAGTCCCCATCGCCATATCCAGGCCTCGGACCATGGGATTATCCTCATCCCTCTAGTAAAAGATTAACAGAGAAGCATAAAATGTTAGGAGACCTTTATCCGTTAAAGACCCCACTAGTCTCAACGTAATACCCGGGTAACACGCCAATACTGAGTCTAAAGACATCGCAAGATGGGACACGGACATGGATCCAACAAGCCTAACAATGATACTAGCAATACTTCTTACCGTAACAGGTCTAGCTGGAATACTCTACTTCATAGCGCCCAAAAACAAGTATCTTGCTGTATTCTCCGGTATACCACTGATAAATACGATAATATTCTATGGAGCAAGAGAACAATTGAGAAAAGGTACTCGTATAGAAGAGAAGGTTCTAACTAATTGTGCAAATAAATGCAGTGACGGACTACTCTCCACAATTATCACGAATTACGTAAAATATTGGTGTCCTCCAAAAGGCATAGTATCTATACTTGAGCAGAGAAATAGGCCCGAACTAGTAGTCCTATTACGACTGAAAGGATGTGATTTAGGAGAGAAAAACAAGCTTGTAGACGATGTGATCAGACT
>WAOU01000054.1 GCA_015521095.1 Desulfurococcales archaeon
GGTGTTATGAAATACTGGGTCATAGTATAAGGCAACTTAATAAATGGGAGATTCGAGAACTCTGTAACCCCAGAGCTCCCATATATCTCGAAGAGATAAAATGGGTGATTGCTCGTCGAAGAAGTTATTGTTATAGTTAATAGGCCATACGGCTTGACAAAGAAGTCTATTAGTTCACCTCTACCGACGGTAATATTGCAGTTCAACGTGACGTATTCATAGGTTGGACCAGGATTTCCTGGTAGTGTATTTTGGCAGTATCCGATTCCTGCCAGGTCTACGGAGAATAATCCTCCATAGTATCCTGGTGGTATTTTTACCACGTAGGTAAACGGGAGTGTTATATCTTCGTAATATGATGGTATTGATTCCACTATAGCGATGTCTGTTGGTGTCCCAGTATATAATGTGATATTTCCCTCACTATTGCCGGGAGGAATGATAAGCCTAACAGGATATTGACTAGCCGTACTGCTACATGGTTCATAGGCACAATCGTAGACCTGGTACTTTAGCGAACCTATAATTTCATCATTTATATACTGGTCGAAGTCATCAAGTTTAACTTTTACCATTATTTTAAGCGATACTGTCCATTCATTATTGTTGTTACTCGCTAAAGCTATTTTTAATGGTATTTCTCCTGGAGATAGAAGTGGGAACTCGTAGGGACTGTTCTGTGGAGGTGTAAAGATAATTATACCGTATTCTCCGTAGCCAAATACTGACCACAGGGTTTTTGGTTTTGTCTGTTGGTATTCTGTTCCTGGATAAAGCGTTATATTGAGGCCAGCCACTCCATATGCGTCTGGGTCGTTTATTTTCCCATAAACCATGATGATTATCTTCGTTATTGATATATCTTGGTTACTTATCTCGGTGTAATTAGGAGAGTTAATTTTTAAAGTATAGGTCCTTTCTTCTCCAGGCGATAGCTGGAATAACACGTCTTGCGGAATGCTCCATCCACCTGAGACAATTACTTCTTTGGGCGTCGTCACCATGAGGATATACTTTGAGCTAGGTTCTCCCCCGCCTCCTCCGTCTGGAAGTATGTTTCTAGGCGGCCCATAATTGGAGGATACATCACTGTCTATTATTCCGGGCTTGGACTTGAATAATTCTTTTAGTGCATTCGGTGAAACCACAATATCGTTATTTTTCATACTGGCTTCTAGTATCCAAGGCACACCCTGACCATTAAGTTCTCCTGCTATACCATCGGACTCCGCGTATAGCTTCGCCGTGGTCCCACACATCTCTCTTATCTGGGGAGAATCAATTGCTACTAGTATCGGATAGGATTTTTGTGTTTCGCCTGTTTTAACCCATATCCAATACCATTCTTTGGCCCCTCGTGCTTGGGGTGGTACATTCTCTAAAGGATTAGTGTATGTTGGTTCACTGCCCGGCATTTGTACTAGTAGGATCGCTTTCTCTGATATCTTTTCGGGGACATGTCTTACTACATATGTCCTGTACTGTTCCTCATATACTATCTTGTCTCCGTCCGAGAAGATGAAAGGCAAGTTATCCCAATGACCATTAATATAAGCTAGGATACATATGTTAGATGGGTTCTTACCAACTAAAAAAGGTAGGTCTGACACGTTTATTCTTATTGTCCTCCCACTGACGTATAACTGGTAATCTGTTGCGTTAGGATATCGTTGCTTGATGACTTCGATTAACTGTGACTCTGTCGATACTTCTATCTGACTGCTCTTAGTAACGGGCGTATATTCCATATAGTAGAATAGTCCTAGAACTATGATAATTAGAAAAATTATTATCCTAGCATTATACATGCCTATACCCATATATTAAGGTTTAGAGCGTAATTTAGTTTTATCTTTTTTTATCATCATTTCCTAGTTAATGGTAGGAAAAATTAAAATTGGAAATATCTCGGCCTTCTCACACTATGGCGGCAAGGCATTTATGAACGCTACAAGCCATATAGCGAACAGTATTATTAGGCCTATGATGACTCCTTTAACACTACATGCTCTCTCTACATAGCCTGATGGTTTAATTCTACTGTTTAGACCTAAAACCTCTGCTATTCCTACTCCTATAAGGAACTCGAACGTATCTCCTCCCAAATCCCAAGACCAATCCGCTAGAGTATGTTCTGGGAATACTATGGTCTTGGCAGCCGTGGTTATTACTTGATAGAAAAGGTAAGCCCAGAATACTCTTTTGTGGCAACCAAGGACCGCGAAAGCTACTGCTGCGAGTACATGTATAATGCTGGCTAGGTTATCCAAGACTATAAATTCGATTAATGTACGACTATACCATTCCGGCCAAATCATTTTTCAGCTCCTAGCTCCTATGATTTAGTATCTACAGATTAGGTTTCGATAAATATTTCTGTATGCAAAACACTTCGATTTCATACTCATAATTATAACGAGTAAAGCGAAAACTTCTTCAAATATATAGACTAATCACCAAAATATACTGGCACAATTAGCTATTGTAGAACGTACATTCATATCATTTTATGTATATAATTCTTTATAACCCACTTTACAAATATTATAGTTGAATAGGATAAAACCTAGAAGCCGGAAAGGAGATTTCTGAAGTATATTCCCCATAGTAATTACCCATATACTGTCTCCTATTCCGGCTTCTAGAAAGATACGCCGTGTCTGGACATGGTGAAATATGTTGGACCCGAAATTACTCGCAATCATCGCAGTAATAGTTGTTGGAGGAATAGCAGCCGCAATATTTATCGGGGGAGGGGGAGAAACCACACCGTCTAATGAAACCACTGGGCAAGACACGACAACCACTGCATCTACCACTACAGTCCAAGGCGGAGAAGAAACAAGTACAACTGCAGACCTAGAGGGGACATGGCAGGGTACCTACACTAGTTCATATGGACCTGGGACATGGCAGTGGGTGATTAAAGAGACTAGCCCGGGACATTATGAAGGATGCTTGATGACTAGTGGTCCCTACGAAACCACAGACTGGCTACCAATGACAGTAACAGTAGAAGGGAATGAGATAACACTAGGATCGGTCGGACTAGTACAAGTAGTCTTCACCGGAACAGTCAGCGGTGACTCAGCACAAGGAGACTGGCACATTATGGGAGGAAGCGATCAAGGAACATGGCAAGGATCCAAAGTAAACTCCGATAATACTCTACCCTGCCTAAACGAGGAACAAACAAGCACAACAACCTCTTCTATGGAGACTACAACTACCACACAGGAATACACAACAACCACAGAGACAACTACAACGACCTTTAACGGCAACCTTGGCTGTTGGCCTCCTCCAAGCGACGTAATTGTAGACGCATATACCTCGCTCAATCTCGCCCTAGCAGAAATATACGGAGCAGATAACCTATCATGCATATCAGTTAGCGGCAGCGGCACACTAACATACCTCTACGTAGTATCGATCGAAGGATTCAATCCAAACACCTATCAGCAGGATCTTAACAATCTCATGACAGCTATGAACTCGCATGGCTGGATAGATCTAGCAGGATATAACCCTATGCCGTACGTAGCCGGCATCACAGGAAACTATATTAGCGGAAATTATGTCATCAACGTAACAATGGCCTTCTACATTACCCAGTCACCGGCAACAGTACAGATAGCTCTAACAGCTTCGATACCGACCACTACGAGTCCCTAGGCCATTTTCCAAACAATTTTTTAATCACGTTTTTTCTGGGCTCTCACCCATCTTCCAACCATATAGAAGTTTCTTCCCGCTCCATGAAGAAGTATGTTAGTCTTTCTGAAATCCCAGCCCCACCGCGTATACAAATCCATGTCAAGATATACTCCTAACACCTCGAACACGTATAGCTTGACCTCTCCAATATCCACCGAGTTATAGACTCTAGTTTCTACACTCGCAATTGCGTCTCTCCATCTTGGAACACTTATCCTTGCCGAATCCTCAAGAGTAATGTTGAATTCCTTAACCTTGTCTACTTCTCTACCACTGACAGTACCAAGAGAATATACTATGTCAAGGTGCTGGATCGATGGAATATTTATCGTGGCCTCGGGATGATACTCGAGACATGTATAAGTATATGACTCTCTGTCTATAGCTACGGCGACAGTCGGCGGCTCTTCGGATACAGGCATGTTCCAAGACGCCGGCATGATGTTTACTCTGCCATTCGGGCACTTGGTCATGAGCAGGATGGTGGGCCTGGGATGAAGCGTATAGTAGAACCTGTAACCCTGTGGAAGAGGAGTAAGCCCCATTGGACCCGGGCCCCCTTCTATTCTTCCTCGAGCCCCATTTCTTTTAGGAGCTTCTCCCGTAGGCGTCTGTATTCTTCCTGTGATATGACTCCCTCGTCTAGTAGTTTTTTGAGTTTGAGGAGCTCCTCGTAGGGATCCTGCTTCTTTACCGGAGCAGGGGCCTGAACCGGTCTCACAGCGGGGACTCCTCTCACTACTGATTCCTTCGGCTTGACTAATGTGAATTCTTCTTTTGTTAGGCTCTTCTTCTTAGTCATAGTGGGCGGCTCTACTGCTATATTTGATATAGCCTGTTTAATGGCCTCCATTACTTTTACTCCTTGATCCTTCTTCATCCATCCTATCTTTACTATCTCACCTGTCTCTAGCTCAATCTGGAAATCTGTCGAGGCAATTCCCTTAACAAAATACACTCTTTCTACTTTCTCGTAGGGGATACTCATCATATCGTATCTACCGAGTATTTTCTCATCAAAATAGATGATTCTTCGATCAGTCACGACAAGCCATTTGGGTTTCTCCAGACTAGGCATCTTTTTCGTGTAGAATAGGACGTTCTCGCCGGGTTCAAGGTTTTCTCTTAGTTTCTTAGGAAGTTTTTCTATATCCTGTGGCAATATAATGTCACCCTCTAGACTAATACTAGGTAGATACCTAGAACTTATAGTTTACCGATAGGATACACTGAGTATGTATTAGAGGGAATATTATCTGACTAGAGATCACTTTATACATAGTAAGGGAACCTAATGATGAAATGCAACCATTGGTTAATAATAATTTCCTTATTGGTGGGATTCACGGTCATAGCTGGAATTGGCTGGGTCTCATCTATAGTACTCATAGGCGATCTGCCATATGTACCGTATTTAGCTCCTATAACAGTGTGCATGACTGTCGCAGGATTAGTTGTAATACGGGACTCTATAGTCCTCCAAGGAGGAAGCAATCGCTTCTTTTGTGGAGGAAAACACGCTCTAATTAACTTTCTCCGTTGACGTCCCCGTCCTCCAAAAACATTGTATTTTGAAGGCCCATACGGTGTAGCTAGGCACCCTGTATATTCGGCTAGTATCACTATATACCTGGGTATAGGACTTGTCCTGCCCTGGATGCTATTAAGTTTTTGGATCCTACTATTATGGATATATGTTGCAACAATAGTTGAAGAATACCATCTAAAGTTGAACCCGGCTTATCAGGAGTATACACTGCATACACCTAGACTCTCTATAATAGGAGTACTACTGTATGGCTGTAAAAAGATAGTTCACAAAAAGAACACAGGAAGGTTCCTGTTATCATGGAAAGAAGGATACTAAATGATCAATTTATATTAATAAAAGTTGACACCGAGAAACCTATTCTTAACGCTGTATGAATATCATTGCATTCCTTAATCTCATGTATCTATGACTTCGTTACATTATTATTCTTACAGAAATAGTCCTTATTAGCTACGATAACTCTCTCTATTATGTTTCTCAGCTCTCTTGGATCAACTGCTACCTTACCTAGTGTCCTTATGACTACGCCGACAAGATAGTTCAATGCTTTTTTCTTACCTTGAAGATAATCACATACCGCCCTATTATTCTCTTTTAGTATTCTTATTATCAGGTCCTCGGATACAGAGGCCTTCTTAGGAATTACCTCGTCGAGGTTGGCGTTTGGATTATCGACTATGCGGGGTATTACAATCCCCTTTACCGTATCGTAAGGGAGTTCTCTGTCGACCACCATGTTGACTAGCCGTGCAATAGTCTCCGGTCTTGGCAACAGGTTGTCTGTAGGGTGCTCTATTCCTTTTTCTTTAAGCTCTCCTTTCAGGTCTACTCCGACTAGTTTCGCTGCTAGTATCTTATCCTTTGCCATGCTCGCAGTTCTCAGATAGAGTTTTGCTAGGGCAGGCACAAGCGTTATGCTCCAGGCTATTTCCCTCTTGACTCCATATCCTGTTATTTTCCTGTATACGTCTGCCGGGGTTAGCCTAAGTAGCTCTGCCGCCTCTCTCTTAATACGAGGAGTTATAGGCACTGGTGGTAGGTCGGGATCTGGGAAGTATAGGTATTCTTCCTCCTCCTCCTTGTGCCGCAGTGGCACTGTTATGCCTTTCACATTATCCCAGTGTCTTGTCTCTCGTGTAACTACTCCTCCTGTCTCAATGATCTTAGATTGGCGAAGTATCTCGTATCGGATCGCTTTCTCGACATCGAGTGTACTCCCGATATTCTTAACTTCTACTCTCTCCCCTCCTCCCACACTAATGTTTGAGTCGACCCTAAACGCTCCCTCAAGCCTTGGGTTCATTATACCCATGTACTCGAGGGTGAGGAGTAGGTATTCTACAAGTGCTCTGGCCTCTCTTGGGCTTCGGAGATCGGGTTCCGTTACTATCTCGAGGAGGGGAACCCCGCTCCTGTTGTAGTCGACTTGTACGAAGGGGCTCCTAGTTATTCCTCCTTTATCATAGGTGCTACGGCCTGGGTCTTCTTCTAGGTTTATCCTCCTTATCCTGACGCTTTTCCACTCCCATGTATTCGGGTCTAGATACCTGAATAACCCGTCTCTACATACGGGTGCTCCATGTGCACCCTCGAACTCTGTAATCTGATAGTTCTTCGGGAGATCTGGGTAAAAGTAGTGTTTCCTGGTGAATATTATCATGGGGTTTGGCTTGCATCCTAAGGCGTAGCTGGCTGCTACCGCGTATATTAGGGGTACTGGCTGGACTACTGGGAGTGCTCCGGGCATGCCGAGACAGACCGGGCATATGTTTGTATTAGGTGGATACTGGCGGTACTCTGCCTTGCACTGGCAGAATAGCTTGGTCGGACTATTTGTTAGCTGGACGTGGATCTCGAGCCCTATCATAGGGGCTAGATCCCGTTGTTTTTGACCTGCCATTGCTCCCATCCCCCTAGCCGTTCTGGACAAGCTTCTCTGCAAGCATAGCGACACGGAACAATAGTTCTTCCCCGAAAGGATGCGCCATCCACTGCACTGGAATAGGCAAGCCCTCCTCCGTGTATCCTAGTGGATGCACAAGCGCGGGAATTCCAGCAAGGTTTGCTGTTACAGTCATCCTATCTAGAGCATACATCTTCAATGGGTCATCTAGAGTCTCCGATAGATGTGGTGGAAAGACGGGGCTGGCTGGACTACTGATCACGCAGTGCCGGGTTGCAGAGAGCATGGCTTCCTTTACCAGTCTCCTTATCTTTGTCGCGGCAACATAGTATGCGTCGCGGTATCCCTCGCTCAAGACATATACTCCCATTAGGATTCTTCTCTTGACTTCTCGACCAAAACAACTACTCCTAGCACCAATAACATTGTCCTCCCAGGACTTTGCGTCCTGATTCTTGCATGGATAGAGGCTGCCATCGTATCTTGCAAGGTTGCTGGCTGCCTCTGCGAATGCAATCGTATAGTAGGCTGGGAGAACGTGTCTGAGGACGGGTATCTTTATCTCTTCTACGGTTGCCCCGTGTGATTCCAGCTTGCCGTAGAGCCTGTCGAGCATTTTCAGGATAATCGGATCAGTGTGTTCAAACAGTTCTTGTGGGAGACATATCCTAAGCATGCTTGGATCGAGCTCGTCGTTTAGTTTCTCGGCTAGCCCTGTATAGTCGTAGTCTACGCTGGTCGCGTCGAAGAAGTCTTTCCCCGTCATGTACTCGAATAATAGGGCAGTGTCTATTAGGTCCCTTGCCATTGGGCTAATTTGTTCAAGGCTGTTCGCATACGGTATGAGACCGTATCTCGAGACTGTACCGTATGTTGGTTTTAGGCCGACTGTCCCGGTATATGCCGCTGGGAGTCTTACGCTTCCCCCCGTATCGCTTCCCAGAGCTAGATCTGCTCCTCCATAAGCGAGTACCGCTCCGCTTCCTCCACTGCTTCCTCCGGGGACCCTGTCTGGATCCAGTGGATTGCGTGTCGGGCCATAAGCACTGTATTCTGTGGTGCTACCCATCGCGAACTCGTCGAGATTTGTTTTTCCTATGATTATCGCCCCTGCATTCTTGAGTTTTTTAACTACTGTCGCCTCATACCCCGGCATGAACCCCTTGAGCATTAAGCTACCTGCAGTCGTGGGCAGTTCTATTGTCATTATGTTGTCTTTCACTGCTAGGAATGCTCCTTCGAGAGGCCTCACGGTTCCCTGCATGTAGGCTTTGTCTGCTTGTTTCGCGGCTCTTCTTAGGTCTTCCTTGTCTCTTAGGGATATGTATGCGTTGATCTTTGGCTCCCATATCTCTATGTTTTCGAGGATTTCTTCTAGGTGTTCGCTTGGCTTTAGACTTCCCTCAAGGTATCTCTGCCTGATCCTCCAGTAGGGTGGCTGTCTCGGCGACACGCTTTATCCCCTTGGCCTCCATGGCAGGACTACTCTTCCCTCCTCGTCAAGCTTGATCCATCCGAGCTTTGATAGGAGCAGTGTTCTCTCCTCACTTGGCTCCGGAGGCCTATATTCTTCTACGTCCCATACGTAATAGAGGGGTTCAGCACCGGGGTATCGTTCAACGACGTGTCTGAGGTCTTCCATCATTAATCGTACATCCTGGATATACCTGCAGGCTTCTTCCTTGCCAATGCGGAGTTTTGCCAGTTCGAGGAGCCTTTCCAGCTCCACGCACTCCTCTGCGACGGCTTCTCCCATGCGTCTACGCCTGTTGATTTATCTGTCGCTATTTCTAGATATAAATTGAATCGATTAATTCGCCTCCGAGACCACAGACATTCATAGATAAGGGGGTTCGTAGACGATGAGTAGTCAGAGAACCAAGATAATAGCAGGGCTCATACTATTTACTCTACTATACATCGGTGCTATGATCAGGTACCAGTCTCTAATAGTGGAACATAGCGAGGCCACGTCCGGGTGGAGAATACTGGAGATCCTCAGCACGCTGACCTATATTGCAGGCATGGCACTGGGACTTTATCTACTTCGGAGAAGCTAGAGTAGGATAAAGACTGGTATCCATATAAGACTCAGAGCGAGTAGCAACATGTCTAAGGCGTTTATCTTTTCATCGTAGAGCCTAGTCCTAGCAATCCCCGGCCGGGCCCCCTTCATATAGTAAGCTACTTTCATCTCTTCTGATTTCCGTATATTGGATAGGGTCACCGCTACGAGAACCTCGCTCGTCCTGCGGTTCATGAGCCTCTGAGCTGATAATGCTACGAGCGCGTCCTCAACGGCTTGGGGAGCAATCCTATAGAATAGTGAAAGTATATCGTGTAGCATAGGGCTGGTTTTTGCAAATATGCCTGGGAGCTTCAATGGGCCCAGCGCCGTGTATATTATTAGGGTGGATGAGGCTATCCCATATACTCTCAATACGACGCTCGCAAGATATATGATCCAGTCGCCGGAAAGAGGCTTGAAGGGAGAGAGTATTCCTGCTACAAGACCAATAATCGCTACTGGCAACGAGACTGTACCAGCTATTCTCGCTGATTCCCTGCCATGTAATATGTGAAGTACCAGTACGTATGGATACACTATGAGTATTGTTGGATAATGGAGTATAGATAGGCCTATCCAAGAGATCACTAGTCCTACGAGTAATAGTTGCGGGTTTAGCTCTGACAATCTGGTTTTCTTATTTGTGTAGAGTATTGATAGTAGCCTGGTCAGCATAAACCATAGCATTTCCGTATTCTCCCCTCCTCGACATGATATGATCTAGTAGCTATCTGTGCAAGGTCCTCGTCATGGGACGCGACAATGATAGTGTATCCTGCTCTTGCCAGTTTGTGGATGGATTCGACTACGAGCAACTTATTCTCGGGGTCGAGGCCTGCTGTGGGCTCGTCGAGTAATAGGATGTCTCCGCCAGAGGCAAGTACTATTGCTAGTGCTGCTAGCCTGAGCTCTCCTCCGCTGAGACTATATATTGGTTTATTGTATATCTCGTTGATTTTCTCGGTAAACGAGACCGTTCCCAAGTCTTCTATGATATCTGATAATCTCCCGCGTGAAAATACTAGGAATGGATCAGCCGGCAGTAGCCTCGGCTCACCCCTAACAATTACTTTTCCCTTCACGGGCTTGAGGAATCCCGCGATAGTATAGAGTATAGTTGTTTTTCCTCCCCCATTTGGACCCTGTAGTAGGACTATTTCTCCTTTCTTTGCATAGAGTGAGATATCGTGTACCACTATCTGATTGCTACCGGGATATTGTGTAGAGACTTTTTCTAGCTGAAGGACTAGTTCACTACCATTTCTAGGGGGATGAAGCTGTTGTTGCATGCTGGCCCTGTATATGCCCCTGTTTACCCCCCGGTTAACAATGTAGGATTCATCAGCAAGCTCCGCCAACCTCACATCATGAGTTGCCACAAGTACTCCAACTCCCTCCCTCCGGAGCCGGTCCAAAATACTATACAGTACGCTCTTAGCCCTCCTATCTAGGAAACTAGACGGCTCATCCAGCAACAAATACCTAGACCCTAGAACACCTGCCGCAGCAAGAGCAGTCCTCTGCAACAAGCCACTACTCAACATGTACACGTGGGTCCACTGGTAATCCAATAAGCCATATACACGTAGCTGTTCCGTAACTTTTTCCATAATTGTCCTTTTATCTATGCCGCGGAGAACTAGTGGGGACGCAGCCTCCAAGAAGACTGTTGCACCCGTAACCTGGATCTTTGGATCCTGTAATAGTAGAAACACCTTTTCGCGGGGATCACATTCGTGTGGACTACAACCGTCTATTTGGATTCGTCCCTTAACTCTCCCCGGATAAAATGAAGGGATGAGCCCGGTGATGGCCCTAAGTATAGTTGTTTTACCACCACCATTTGGGCCTGTCAGGGTTTTTAGCTCGCCGGACCGGAGACTGAGGTTTACTCCCTCTACCGCTGGTTTCCGAGAACCCTCATATACTACTTCTAAGTCTTCTACGTTTATCATTTCTGAGCACGCCATACTGATGATACCACTATTGATGCGATAGCTGCTCCTACTATTACTTGTCCAAGGTTTACCGGGATCTCTGCAGCGGCCGCTAATGGGTTTGTCATCTCGCCTAGGCCTAGGCTATAAATGACGGTTGCCTCGTATATGAAGTATCCGGCTACCATTTCTAGTCCTGCGAGTAGCATGGAGACGGTTGCTACTCCGAGAAGCTCGTCTCCGCGGGTACCTAGGTATAGGATTACTACCGCGATTAGGACACCTATCAGTACCCAGGTGCCTAGAGGTATCGTGAACGTTATAGTCTTTCCCCATATGCTGAGCTCCGTTGACCCACCGTATAATCCAGCGTAGAGGAAGGCGCCTGCAAGTGCTATGCCTCCTCCTACCAATAGGGCTGCTATATAAATCATACTTCTACGCTTCTCGCTCGGTAACCTCGAGAGCTTTAGGAATATCCATCCAGCCAAGTATCCCTCTATAGCCTTGATAACTAGTGTTCCGGGAGCATAATGCGAATAACCCAATATTATATCGGCGAGAGCACTACCTATACCCCCAGCTAACAGCCCTACATATGGAC
>WAOU01000055.1 GCA_015521095.1 Desulfurococcales archaeon
GGAGAGTAAGTGAATACAGCGGCCACAGTTGCTAGGAGTACTGTGAATATTCTCGATACGAATCCAATGAAGCCAGAGCTTCCACCATGTATTTCCCGTGGATAATATGTGCTTATCCATTCCATGATTATCGGGTATGCTGGCAACATTACTAGTCCAAGTAGTGGTATGAGTACGGCGACAAGAAGCCTACCAGTATACAGTGCTAAGAGAATATAGATTACAAGTCCTATAATTGTAGCAGCTCTTATGTAGTATGTTCTCTTACTCATTCTAGCTATAATTCTAGGCACAAACGCTACGCCGCCCAAGCCTAGTAGTAATGCAGCAGCTATAGCTACTCCCGCAATATTACCGATCCCAATGCTATCAAGCACTGTTTCTAGCCAGATAGTCATATTATCGAATAATGCCACCCCCAGCCCCAACACTATTCCTAGAAGCCAAAGTTCCCTATAGCTTACTACTTTCCTCATTTCTTCCAAGACGTTCCTAGATGAAGGAGCTAACCTATTTTCTATTCTTGAAGTTACGAGTATCCTATATCCCGCCACGTATAATAATGCCCCAATGATCGCCACGGCCGATATGGGTGCAAGGAGACTCAATAGGCCATACTTAGTGTAAAGAAAGTAACCAGTACCCATAGAATAAATTATGCCCAGATACATAGCGAGACTCAGGATCGATACAGCGAAATCCCTGTTTTCGGGATAAACACGACTAGCAAAAGGGGCAAACGAGTTAAGTAGGAAAGGCTGGCCAATTGCCAATAAGACCTGGCATCCCAGAAGCCACAGGTAATTTCTCGGATACAGGAGCCTCAATACTACACCAACGATAGTGAGTATCACACCAATTGTCAACCAACGGTGGAACGACCTATCTAGAAGCAAGCCGGATGGAATAGTAAGAAGGAGGAAAAATGCCGGGAATAGTATTGCGAGGAGTCCTACCATATGTTTGGTTACGCCTAATTCCATGGAGACAAGACTCGAAACCGGGGAAAACGTGATCCAAGCAGCCTGATTTACAAATATAATGAGTGACAAGCCAAGGAGTAGGAGTCCTCTCTTCATCGCCTATAAACCTCTACCGCTAGCATTCTTGCCAAGTCCTCGGCATAGTCTTTAGGAATGGATTCTAGGACTTTTGCAATAAGAATACCGTCGAGCGCCGTCTCTCCTATCCGTTGAGCTGCTGACATGGGATCCTTCTGGACGAGGTCAAGGAGATCAATGAGTTCCCTTGGAGGAGGCATATTAATGGCTTCTTCCGAGTCTTTTAGGAATTCCTTGTATACTTTTCTATGTATAGGCATTATTGTAAGGTGTATATTATACGGTGCAAGATCCTTGACCTTAGGCTGTAAGCCTATAACCCATCCTTTCAACGACATCCAACTATAGTACTTGAATACGTCATTCTCCGAGTCCAGCGAGAGGGATAAAAGAGGAGACTCGATAGGGGCAAGACTCGAGAACCCAAGCCTACTCAATCCCCTGTATATATTGTCTCTCGCCTCCAACAGGTCTCTAGCCAGTTTTAGGTAGCCTTCTTCGCCGAGATATACCTGTGTAGTCCAGGCTGCGGCGAGAGGTGCGATGCTTCTACTTGAGAGAACGGTATTATTTATTAGCGGATAGCCCGGCCATTGGAGATCGACGAAAATCGTACCCTCCTTGTATTCTGGGGCCCTGAACAGTATTATTGAGGCGCCTTTAGGAGAGTATCCATACTTGTGGAGGTCCATTGATATGGATTCTACCCCTTCGACGCGGAAATCAAATAATGGAGGATGATAACCGAGTCGCTCCATGTACGGCAAAATGTAGCCTCCCACACACGCATCTACATGGATTGGGACTCCTTTTTCACGAGCAATCTCGGCGGCTTCCTTGACAGGGTCTATAGTACCATATGGGAAGTTAGGTGCAGATACAACGACTAGTGCCACATCTTTATCCAGTTTTTCAGCCAGGTAGTCGACGTCTAGCTTTTTATCGTCCCTCTTTACTTTGAGATATTCTAGTTTAAGGCCTAGGTAGTGAGCAGCCTTTCTAATACTCGGATGACCCGTGACAGGTACCAGAACCCTTGGCACCTTATCAAAGCCATACTTCTTTCTAAACTTGTATCGGGCAGCTTTAACTGCAAGCATTATGCTCTCAGTACCACCATAGGTAACTGTACCTACTGCATCGCTAGGAGCATTTGTGAGCCTCATCGCATTTTTTACTAGTTCACGCTCGAAGAAGAAGGCGCTTTTGAACACGGTGGGATCTAATGCGTTCGTATTGGCGAATAATCTGTAGGCTTCTAGCGCGAGCTCTCTTAGTTCGTTAATGCCGGTCTCGTAAATGTATGTGAATAGTCTTCCGCTACGAGGGTCAATGTCGTTTTGTTTAAGTTCATATAATTTCTGGAGAAGTGTATCTCGATCTGTCAAGATGAGGACACCTTAGATAAACTTGTTAAAAACAAAATAATAAATTTAATCAAGTGAAAATATAGTGGGACCTAGTTACCCCTTTAACAACGTAAGGTTATTCTCTTAGCTTATAGTAGATTCTTCTACGTCTCCTACCCTTACTCTCTAGCTTAACTATCTCGATACCGGGTACTTCACAAGTATTCTTTACGTGAGGACCTCCATCTGCCTGTATATCTATTCCAGGAATCTCAACTATTCTGAGCCGGTCAACGCTGGGAGGCAGCTTGCCAGCTAGCTTAACTAGTCCAGGTATTTTCAAAGCTTCTTCACGGGGAAGCCAGTATACCTTGACCTGATGGCACTCCGAGAGTATCCTGTTTGTTTCTTCCACTGCTTCTCGAAAAGCGCTTTTCCAGTCCTGGATCATTGACAGATCGAAGTCGTCTTTAGCGATATCTGGCTCAATATGTCCTCCCGTAACAAGGGCCCCATACCTCTTGTAGAGTACAGCAGCCAACACGTGGCTGGCAGTATGTAGCTTCATCATCTTATATCTCCGTTCCCAGTCTATAACGCCATGGACTCTATCTCCTGGCTTTAAGCCCGGCTTGTCGACTACGTGTAGGACACGCTTTTCTTCATCGAATAGTGTATCAATAACTCTATAGCTTGCTCCGTCAGAACCCACTAGGACACCAGTATCTGCACCAAGTCCACCGCTAGGTCTGGGATGAAACGCAGTTTTATCTAGGATGACTCTGCCCTCATTAACTTCTATAACGAGAGCATCGAATTCTCTTAGATAACTATCTTCTTGATATAAAAGAATAGTCATACCACTGATCACCACCACTAAAACCGATAATATGCTCCCTTCCGTTATAACGTTAAAGCTTCTTAATACATAAATCATCCTATGTATATGCTCCCTTATCATATCCTGGAACATGAATGTAATTCTATGCCAATTTTAATAGCCTAAAGTTATACTAGATCCACAAAATTATTCCAGCCGCTCAAGAACCATAAAAGATACGATAAGAGAATGAATAAAACGTATCTCCCTATTAATATATATTATTCTCTATTGGATTAGGTTGCAACATATCTCAGCAGGACTGATAATAATGAATGCGTACACTGAGAAGTCGCAAATATACTTTCTAGACCGAGGACCCAGCGTGCCATGTCCTATTATCAAAATGGTATACGCTATAAAGTACGCCGCTGCAAGAGCTAACACCGAACTAGGTCTAATACCAGAAGACAAGGGAAAAGCTATATCCGAGACGGCGAAATCCCTATACGATACTGGGGGATGTCCAGGCGATATATCCGTCCTACAGACGGGTAGCGGTACAGGCATTAATATGTATATAAATGAGTTGATTGCAGAACGGGTTAAAGAACAGTACGGTATCGATGTGCATCCAAACGACCATGTTAACCTTGGGCAGTCGAGTAATGATGTCATACCTTCAGCAATAAGGATGGCCGCAGTCGAATCCCTGCATGAACTAGTAAAATCGCTGGAGAAGTTAAGAGACATATTATACAGGAAATCACATGAGTATAAGAATACCTTGAAGCCTGGAAGGACTCATCTCAGAGACGCACTTCCTACCACTTTGGGAGACTGGTTCAATTCGTATGGAGTCAATTTATCGATAATATACAATCAAATATTATCAATAATAATGGAACTCAAGATGCTTCCACTGGGAGGAACAGCTGTAGGAACAGGCATTAATAGCCATCCTAACTATAGGGAAAAAGTATTCAGTTATCTATCTGAGTTGACCAGTATAAACTACAAGCCCAGGAGTCCGCCAAGTACAGGTATGAGACTCATAACAGATCTCATTCTCGTATCTGGAATCATAAGGGCTCTGGCAACAGTCTACTATAGATTGTCCCAGGATATACGTTTAATGTTCTCGGGGCCAAACACAGGCTTCAACGAAGTAGATCTACAAGTAGAGCTACCTGGAAGTAGCATTATGCCTGGCAAAAAGAACCCTGTCAGAGAAGAATCCGTTATGCAGGCAGCAGGCTATGTTCTAGGCCTCAATAATAGTCTGGTGCATGCGGGTCTCCTAGGGGAGCTCGAGCTGGGAATGGGATTCCCCCTAGCAGGGTACTCTATAGTAGAGTCTATACAAATAATGGAGTCTGCCACACGTAAACTAATAGAGTCAGTACAATCCATTATACCAAATACTGATAGAATGAGAGAGTTAGCGTTTAAGAGTACTGCACTAGTAACACTGCTCTCTCCTATTATTGGATACGAGAACGCATCTAAGCTAGCAAAGAGGCTTGAGCAAGGAGAAGACCTAGAAGACATACTTGTATCAATGGGATACTCCCGACAGGAAATAGAAAACATATTATCATTAGAGAATCTTGTCCGCCCAGGATTTCCAGCCAAGAAAAAATAGGTTTTCCAGGAACCACGTGTTTTCTCTACTACTTATACGAGGAGCACTTCTAAAAATCCTATTTAGTATTACCGCAATATCTAAAAACGATAATCCGGGAGACGGGCATTGCTAATATCCCTTGTCTAGAACCATGCATTCCAGGGAGGAATAGAGGAATTGATCATAGCACATTTAGCAGATATACATATCGGCGCTAGGAAATATGGGGAAGAAGTACTAGATCGAGATATAAAATCGATGCTCGAACAAATCTTCGAGATGCTCGAGAGAGAGCACATAACAACCGTAATTCTCGCAGGAGACGTATTCGATAAGCCCAAGCCAAGCCATGAAGACCTCGTCTGGACAGTTAGATTCATTAAAAAATACACGTCGCGGGGCTTCAATATAATAGCTGCAGTAGGAGACCACGACTACCCGGCGAGGAGGGATCTTACACCCCTCGACCTAATAGCAACCAGTGTTGACGGATTCTATGCTCCTGCCGGGGCACTAGCATTACGTTCTAAGAATAGCATAATCGATTTCAAGGTCAAGATCGGAAACTACACATTCTATGTACTGCCATATATTAGAGGAATAAAGCAGAAAAGAGAAGAACAATACAAAGCCATTCTGTCAAGACTTAAACAAGTACTTGACAAGACCACCATACTCGTAGGCCACCTAGGCCTCTACGGACACACAAGAGAAGACGACGCCGTAGCATATCCACAACAACTCCCAGGCTCCAAATATGTCGCACTCGGCCACATACACAACAGGATAATATTCGAGGGAACAGGAGATATACCCCCATACGCGTATCCAGGAAGCCTAGTACCACTAGCACTAAACGAGGTACGACACACCCATCCAAGAGGACCATTAATAATAGACCTGTCAGGAAACACCGCTGAGATATCCATGATTAAAGTAGAGCCCCCTCGAGATTACGTGATCCTAGAAACAGAACTGGAACAACTCGAGCACTATGCAAGAATAATAGCGAGTCGACTAGCCCCAGGAAAACAGGAACCATTCGTACATCTAATCCTTAAAGTAACAGAAAAAACCAGTCCAAGCAAGATACGAATCCGCGAAGAAATGGCGAGGATACGGGAGAAATATAATCTGATAATAAGACTCGCGGCGATCCAGAGAACCACCCCGAGAGAGGAAACCGAACTGAGCAGCGTAAACGAGGATCCTTCAAGTATCGAGAAAAACATACTAGCATCACTACTGGGAGGAAACACGCACTTAGCAGAACTAGTCTATCAGCTGAAACACAGTCTCGCAAGAGAAGACGAGGCAGAAACCAGCCAACTAGTCACGACAATACTGTCAAGCGAGCTCCGCAAAGAATGGAGCCGGATCCTAGGATCTGAAGCTAAACCCAGAAGACAACATTCCGAGTCCAAGAAGCCTCTTAGAGAAGACCCAGCTATGAGACGAAAGGTGCGCAGAACCCTGGAGGGATTCCTAGAATGACATATAGGATCAGACGAGTACAATTAAAGAACTTTGTCAGCCACAAAGACACAGATCTATCCCTAGGCGACGGTCTAACAGTCCTTGTAGGCCCTAATGGAGCCGGTAAAAGTAGTATTGTCGATGCCATATACTATAACCTAGTCCTACCAACACAAAGCCTGCGCGGCTCACGCATGGAAGACATGATAAGGAGAAGTCCAAACGAACCAATAGCAAGAGCAACCGTGGGCCTAGAGCTAGAAGACTCACTACACAATAAGCTAATAATAGAAAGAATTATTCCAAGGAAAGGATCCTCCTCGGTAAAGATACTACACCGTGGACAGACAACTAAGACAGCGACAAAACACTCAGAAGCAAGAAAACTAATAGCAGAAATCCTAGAAGTCCCACCCGATACTCTCGAAAAAGTCATAAAATACGCAGTAGTAGTAAGACAAGAAGAATTCACAGAGATCCTAAACGTATTCACGGCACCAAGTACCAAGAGAAAAGAACTACTCTACAAATTATTCGGAATACACGAATATAAGAAAGCCCTAGACAAAATGAACGAGCTAGCAAAAATAGAATCCCAGTATCACGGCATAGTAACCCCCACCAAGACTACTAAAACCCACCTAGAAAAGAAACTCACAGAATACAAGAAAGAACTTGATGAACAAAAAAAGAAGCTAGACCAGATAAAACAAGAAGGAAAAAAGATAATAGAAGAACATCAAGAAACACTCAAAAACCTACATGAAATGCAGGACAAGATCCAAAACCTGAAACAAACCCTAGAAGGCCTCTCAGAGATACCAGGAAAATACACTCAATTAACCAAAGCCAGACAACGCCTAGAAAGCCAATACAACCAGTACCAAGTACTATATAACAGATACAACTGCAGAGACCTATTATCACAGTATACAGGTCTCGAGGAAACATTAGAAAAACTAAGACCAGTAATAGAC
>WAOU01000056.1 GCA_015521095.1 Desulfurococcales archaeon
ATAACGGTTCAGGAGTAAAAGTAGCAGTAGTAGACACAGGAATAGACATGGGAGAAACAGACCTTGGAGAAGAAGCACTAGCAAGAGACGCGTTCGGTAGACCACTCCTATTCGATGCGGACGAAGTAGGACTCGTACTAACCATAAACCCAACATATTATGACGAAGCAAACTCTACGATAACAGTCCTCCCCTATGGAAGCTATAATGGTGTAATATTCTACGACGGCTATGACGGCGGATTATATCTAACCGACTCAATGCTAGTATACGTGGCAGACTTCTCCTCGGGAACCTTTACATACTATATGGAACCCGTCCTAAACCAGACATTCAAAGTACCAGGAGAAATAACAGCAAATTCAACCGTATACTTCGGTCTAATAAGCCAGAATCTCTACGTTGGCTCATTCTTCGTATGGTACCTAGTGCCAACAATAATGGTCGACTATAACGGGGACGGAGTCTTCGACGCTGCGTATGCTGATCTCTCAACAGTATACTACTACTTCCTCCTAGCTCTATATGATCTTGGCTACATGGCTTCACCGCCAGACCCAGCGCTACTAGACTTTAGCTTTGCCGATGAAACACCCTTCAACTATACACACCCAATAGTGGCAAGAGACTTCACCGGAGACGGCGTAAACGACTTCAGCCTTGGAGCAGTAGCGGGAGCGTTCAACGATGCAAACAGCGTATTCGCCGCAAACTATACATTTGACTGGCTAAACGACTGGGAAAACACAGGATACATACTACCAGGATTCCACAGCGGAGGAGTATTCTATGACCTCGTATTCGACTTCCACAGCCACGGAACATATTGTGCACACGTAATAGCAGGCAGAGGCAAGGTTCCAAGACCACTAGGCTACGGAGACATCTACTACAACCTAACGGGAGTAGCACCAGGAGCAAAAATAGGCGGAGCACCAGCACTATGGAACGGTAACGTTATAATAGCAGAACTCTATCTATCAGGCTACTATCTACTAGACCCCGCAAACTTCACCTGGACATACACAGGTTGGACACAAGCAGATGTAATAAGCAACAGCTGGGGAAGCAGCTACCTACTCTACAACGGTTATGCAAGCGACGCAGATCCAACCTCAATCTACGAGGACTTCATCACACTAACAACAGGAACAGTAATAGTACACGCAGCAGGTAACGGAGGACCAGGCTTCGGAAGCGTAACAATGCCAGGTGCTGCAACAGCGGTCATAACAGTAGGAGCAAGCACAGAATTCTACTACAGACCGCTGTACGGATACCTACCTGGCGGCTACGGCCAGGTAGTAAGCTGGAGCGACAGAGGACCAACACAGTTTGCTTACCCCAAGCCCGACGTAGTAAACATAGGTAGCTTCGCCTGGAGCGTAGGAAGAGTAATAGACGGTCTAGGAAACGGAGTATACGCCTTCGACCTATTCGGAGGCACAAGCGAAGCAACACCAATGACAGCGGGAGCAGTAGCAATACTCATACAGGCCCTAAGAGACAATGGTTATCCAACTGCACCCGCACTTGTGAAGACCATACTAAAGTCCTCGGCAAAAGACCTAGGCTACGATCCCTTCAGCCAAGGATCCGGCCATGTCGACCTAGTGAACGCAATAAACACAATACTTGGAAGCGGACTAATAGCAATGAGCGATGCTCCACTACAGGTCTCACAATACTACATATCAACAATGGCGGCAATAACAGGCTACGACTATAGTACACTCTACAGTCTATGGTCTAGCTACGCTGACACTGCACTCTACTTCGGAGTGGTAAAACCTGGAGAACCATCAACCACGAGCCTAACAGTATACGGCGTAGACAACCCAGAGAACCTCACAGTTAGAGCAGTACAACTAGTAAAAGACTCATCATACAAGCTATACTCGATAATGAACTCTGATATGGCAGTACTCTACGTGCCAGGAGAAGGATTCCTACCACTCCCCAACAAGTATGTCGCAGTAGTAGGAGACTACATATTTGTAAGAGTAAGCCAGCTACCAGCAGGAGCAAGACTCCTCATACCAGTGCAAGAGAACGCGTTCAATGGAGATCTAACAGAGATAAACGTATACTATCCATACAGATACTTCGATCCATACGGAAGAGCAGGAGACTACAACTATTACAACTTCTACATGGGAGTAGAACTCAGCTACTGGATAGACTACGGCAACTATGGAATACCGGTACCATGGGAGACAGCAAGAATGCAATACGATATAAGAGCAGGAAACGCGTTCCACGTACAGCTAGGCAATCCAGCAGAAGCATTCAACATTACAAAGACAACCGCTCTCCAGTACCTACAAGAATACTACGGCATAAACGCCTCAGACTCCCTAATGATGCCAGTACTAGACATAAGATTCTTCATAAACAGCTACTATGGAGCAGACGCGAACATAGTAATACCGCTCAAAGTAGAATTCGTAAACTACAAGTACGAGGACTGGTCATGGATCGCCGCCGAATACTCTCCAATCACTGGAACAGTCAACGTCACAACAACCGTCCCAACAGACGCGAAGCCAGGAGTATATGAGGGATACCTAAGACTATGCTACAATGGCCAGCAAGTAAACGTACCGCTAACTATCGCAGTTCCATTCGTCGTCGAACCTGGCAGAACCGTCATAGGGTACGGGCAAGAACAGGGACTATTCTATGACAACTATGTCTACAAGGGAGCACTAGACCAATCATGGAGACCAGAAGTAGGCGATTGGAGAGTCTTCCCAATAGTACTAGACAACGACAACGGTAGAATAATAGGACTACAAGTAAGAGTATCATGGGGCAGCACACAGACCAGCTTTGACATAGGACTAATAGGACCAGGATACAACTTCTGGGGAGTCGGCGACATCAACTACACAACATGGATCGACTCAGCCGTAGTAGGCGCAAAGCTTAGCGGACTATCGAGATTCGTAGGAGCAAATGGAGTATTCACATACTTTGACTGGCCATCACAAAGATCAGCCCAAATACTAGCACCTGTCGCATCGACACTAATTGATCCACAGGCATCAACCTACTGGCTAGTAGTACACCAGGTATTCACAGGTTATGGCAAGGACCGGCCACTCATAACAATATCACCTGTCACAGTCTATAACAACATGGTATACATGAGCTCCGACAGTGTAAAGATAAAAGTAACAACTATATGGAGCCAGCAAATGGGCTCAGCAACGCTATCAGACCCAATAGTCATACCATTATCAGGTGGAAGCCCAGAAGACCTAACAGTAACAATATTCAACCCATCACTCTCACCTTCGACAGTAAAAAGAGTGCTAGTAGCATTCAATGCATCAAGCACCGCGGCAGGCTACTACCTAGTACTTGTACCAATAACAGGATCATATCCGTCAATAATATGGGGCTACAGTGTACAGGGAACAAGCGGAGTACTAGTCTATATGCCGTACATGTCATACATGTACTACATAGTTTACGTGGCGCCATAAACCTAGACTATATCCACATCCTTTTTCCTCATAACACAACTCTAATTAACGTTCTTCAGACTTGTTTCTATCCGCAATGAATATTAGAAACAGAGGAGTGATGAGGATCGCCGGCACCGAGTATAAGCGATGAAGAGCAGGCTAAACACTGATAGATGTGGAGTGAATATTATCTTTTTATTTCAAAAACTTAATGAACACAACACTACACATCTAGCATGGTGCAATAGTAATGACAAATGCAAAGGCTCATGTTCTCTCCAAAGAGATTTTTATAATAGACGGCGTTAGAACGCCGATAGGTAAATTCGGTAGAAGCCTAAAAGATATACCAGCAGTGGATCTAGCGAGTCTCACAGCGGAAAACCTCTTCGAAAAAACAGGGATAGAAAAAGACCTAGTAGACTTCGTTGTCTACGGCCATGTAATAAGGGCAGGAACTGGCATGGACACTGCACGTCAAGTTGCATTAAAAGCAGGCCTACCAGTAGGAGTTGATGCTATGACTGTAGACATGGTTTGTGCAAGCGGAATGTCTGCTATTATAACAGGGGCAATGTATATTCACAGCGGAGCATATAACCTTGTCTTAGCAGGCGGAATGGAGTCTATGAGCCAAGCACCGTTTATTATAACTCCCGGAATTAGATGGGGAGTAAAACTAGTATACAAAGGATACCTATCCGTGAGAGATGCAATGGTACACGAAGGCCTATACGATCCCCTAAACCAGATGGTTATGGGTGAAGAAGCAGACGATACAGCAGAAGAGCACGGAGCCACAAAAGAGGAATTAGACTGGATAGGATATGAAAGCCACAGAAGAGCCGCGAAGGCATGGGATGAAGGAGTATTCAAACACTATGTTGTACCAGTAGAAGTCGGAGGCAAAACACTCCTAGAAACAGACGAGGGAATACGAAGAGACACGTCTCTAGAGAAGATAAAGAGTCTAAAACCAGCATTCAAGCCTAACGGATACCATACAGCGGCAACAAGTAGCCAGCTCAGCGATGGAGCGGCATCGTTATTAGTTGCATCAAAAGATATCGTAGAGGAACTAGGTCTCAAGCCCAAAGCCAGAATACTAGGTTGGTCCTATGCTGCTGTAAAGCCTACCAGGTTCCCATATGCACCTATAGAAGCCGTTAAGGCTCTCCTCCAAGAGCTAGGCTGGAAACCAGAAGACGTCGACTACTGGGAGAACAATGAAGCTTTCGCAGTCAATAGCTTCCTCCTCCACAAGTATCTAGGCGTGCCATATGAAAAGATGAATGTACATGGAGGAGCTATAGCACTGGGACATCCACTCGGTATGAGTGGAGCGAGAATAACTCTCGAGCTAATAAACGTCTTAGAGAAGCATGGAGGAAGGAAGGGAATAGCGGCTATATGCCATGGGCTTGGTGGCGCGGCAGCTATAGCTATAGAGTTAGTCTAGGTTATGGGAAAGGACGCAAATCTATCTATTATTCATCCATCTCAAACTAGCCCAACCACTGACTACTAGCATAACTAATGCTATTACAACTAGTTTTACTAGCTCGGCAGTATAGTCTCCTACAGGTCTGCCTATTAGATGATATCTAACTAGATCGGCAGCAAACGTCACTGGGTTAGCGCTTGCTAATTTCTGGAGCCAGTCCGGCATTTGTTCGACAGGGAACATGGCGCTGCTGGTGAACATTAATGGTAGGTTAAGAAGGTTTCCTGCCGCGAATACTATTTCTTGGTTATCCGCATAGAAGCTTAGGAGAGCATAGAGTGATGCTATGGTCATTGCTAGTAGCACTATGTAGCTCCATGACGCTAGTAGGTCTATGACTCCTATTCCTTCTTTGAGGTTCATTCCCAGTAATAGTGATACGGCTAATAGTAGTAAGGATAATAGTGTAACTCTTACAGCTACAGCTAGTATTTTCGAGAGCCAGATGCTTAACCTAGGTATAGGTGCTACAAGTAGTCTATCCATGTATCCGAGGCGTTTATCGAATATTATGCTTATACCACTGAACATTCCTTGGAAGACCGCGAACACGACCAACATGCCGCTACTAATATATGTGAAGTAGTCTGTTGTGCCAAACAGCTCTATTAGTCTGGCAGTAACCATTTCTTCGAGGATCTTCATCATTTCAGGGCTTATCCCCTCAAGGGATCCTGGTGGCATTAGCATATTGGTTAGATTAAGGCTTTTTCCAAATAATGCTATCCAGAGCACAGGTGTGAGAAGGCTCATAACTAGGACTGGTTTTCTACCAAACCATTTTTTTAGTTCTCTAACGAGTAGTACAAGTGTGGCTCTCATCATTATCTCCTCACCCTCATACTATGAATCCTATATCTGAAACTGTCCAAGGGCTCCTCGTCCCTAAGCTTTCTTCCTGTGAGTTCTAGAAATACGTCTTCTAGGTTAGGCTTGGATATCCGCAAGGAAGAGATCTTTGAGTTTCTAAGAAGATTTATTATGTCAAACAAGGAGTCCTCGGCTTTCTTTACCTTTACTATGACTTCTCCGTTAAGAATAGATACTTCATATCCTTTGCTCTCAAGCTTCTCCTTTATCGATGTAAGATCTTGATTTAAGGAAGGTTTGATATAGATTCTATCACCGCCTAATCGCGCTTTGAGCTCCTCTGGAGAACCGAGAGCAGCGACCTTACCTAGATCGATAATAGCTATTCGATCTGATAATGCGTCGGCTTCTTCCATGTAATGTGTCGTAAGCAAGATCGTCGTTCCTTCCCTCTTCAGTTTCCTTATTAGATCCCATAAATGACGTCTACTCTGGACATCTAGCCCTAGAGTTGGCTCATCTAGGAAAAGGATCTGGGGGCTATGAACGAGGCTCATAGCTATTTCGAGACGCTTTCTCATACCACCACTATATGTCCGTGCTTTTCTATTTGCCGCCTCTAGGAGGCCCATGAATTCGAGGACTTCTTCTGTTTTCTTCTTTGCCTCGTTTCTCGACAGCCCGTGGAGTCGTGCTTGAACGTATACGTTGTCGTATCCAGTCATCTCATCGTCTGCTGTGAGGTCTTGCGGCACTATTCCAATTATCTTTCTGACCTTTGAACTTTCCTCGACTACATTATAGCCTCCAACATAAGCTGTTCCTCCACTGGGCTTAATCAGTGTGGATAGTATCTTTACGGTGGTGGTCTTACCTGCTCCATTTGGTCCAAGTAGCGAGAATATTTCTCCTCCCCGTATGCAGAACGAAACACCTTTTAGCGCTTTTACACCGTTTTTATAGGTTTTCTCTAACTTTATTGCTTCAACAGCACATTCTTCACGCCTCAATGTATATCACTAAGTCGAGGATTATATCGACAAGAAATATAAATCTTCAATCGATACATTGTCAAGTCAACCATAGAAATATCACTATAACGATTATCAATCTCTAACCTGGGAGGGATGAGGACGAACCCGGAACCGAGATATAAAAAAGATGAGGATGGTTGGCGTCACTGACCTCCTATGGATATATTCTATCCCTAAACCTTGGGAATGGTATCGTGTCCCTAATATGGTCTAGGCCAGCTATCCACATAATCAGTCTCTCAACTCCCAGACCAAATCCACTGTGCGGGACACTCCCATAGCGCCGTAAATCCAGATACCAATTATAGTCTTCCACATTGTAGCCCCTGGATATAATACGATCCTTTAACTTATTGTAGTCATCCTCTCTCTCACTACCACCAACTATTTCTCCGATTCCTTCAGGAGCAAGCAGGTCAAACGCGAGAGCTAGGCCTGGATTATCATCGTCCTCCTTCATATAGAATGATTTAAGCCCAAGCGGGAAGTGAGTTATATAGAATGGTGTCTCGAATTCTGATGTAAGTACACGCTCTTCATCTGCACCAAGATCATCGCCGTATTTAATATCTACACCTTTCCGCTTAAGGATATCTATAGCCTCTTCATATGTTATCCTAGGATATGTAGGCTTTCTCGCCGGCTCAAGCAGATCAGTATTCCTGCCAAGAATCGAGAGTTCTTCTTGAGAAGTGTCTAGTACTCTATTAACGGTATAGGCGACGAGTCTCGAGACAAAATCCATCATATCATCCATCCTAGACCATGCCGCCTCAGCCTCGAGATGCCAGTACTCGTAGAGATGACGCCGTGTCCTGCTCCTCTCAGCTCTAAAGCTAGGCGCAAGAGTCCAAACTTTCTCCAGGCTAAATATCATTACTTCGAGATAGAACTGGGCGCTCTGAGTAAGGTAGGCTGGTTTCCCGAAGAAGTCCACTTTGAACAGTGTTGCACCTCCCTCAACAGCGGCTTGTGTAAGCATAGGTGGGCTTACTTCAAAGTATCCTTCCTTCTGGAAGAATTCTCTAAATGCATTAAACATATTTTGCCTGAGTCTCCATACTGCCGTCAAACGCCGGCTCCTTATCCATAGATGCCTATTATCGAGGAGAAAATCTATGCCTTCACCCCCCTTAATAGGGAACTCCTCAGCCTTATGCACCAAGTTAATCTTTTTAGCCCGTATCTCTACGCCTCCAGGGGCTCTCTTATCACGTCTCACGAAGCCTTCTACGATCACACTGCTTTCTATACCAGCTTCTCTGGCCGCTTCAAAACTTGTAGGATCAGTATAATCCTTGCTAGCCACAACCTGAACAATGCCATATGCGTCTCGTACAACAATAAAGACCCGCTTACCCAGGTCTCTCCATCTATAGACCCATCCTCGAACTACTACCTCTTCTCCTTCGGGTAGATCCCTTAACTCTCGAGTATTCACCAATCTTCCCACTCCTAACACCAGATCACTATAGGATACGATAATGGGTCAATAACGATTTTGCTAGTAAGTATAAGATCCTAGCGATCATATTGAATAACAAGGGTAACCCAGATATGAGAGAAACCGATAGACCCTTGCCAGGAAAAGGTGTCGAGGTCTTCTTTAAACCAAAAAGTATCGCGGTTGTAGGAGCCTCTAATAGGAAAGGATCAATAGGATACGCAATAACATGGAACCTTATCAATAGCTATAACGGTAAAATATATCCGATAAATCCTAAATACAAAGAAATACTCGGACTCGACGCTTATGGTTCTCTTCTCGACTTGCCTGAAGCCCCGGATCTCGTAGTAATAACAGTCAAGGCCGAGCTAGTTCCGCCCATTGCAGAGGAGGCAGGAAAGAAAGGTGCAAAAGGGATTATTGTGGTTGCAGGAGGATTCTCCGAGGCAGGAGAGGAAGGAAAAAGATTAGAGGACGACCTCGTAAAAATAGTGAGAAAATACGATATGAGGCTAATAGGTCCTAACTGTATAGGAGTCTACGACGCTGATACAGGAGTCGACACCTTCTTCATCCCACATAACAGGATGAGAAGACCTCCTAAAGGAAATATCGCCGTTATAAGCCAGAGCGGGGCTTTTCTAACAACCTTCATGGACTACATAGCGACAGAGGGAGTAGGAATCATAAAAGCAGTAAACTTCGGAAACAAAGCCGACGTTGATGAAGTCGACCTACTGGCATATCTCGCGCATGAACCAGATGTCAATACGATCATGATGTATCTTGAAGATGTTAAGCCAGGAAGAGGCAGAGAATTAATGAATATAGCACTTGAAGCAAGACTAAAGTACGGAAAGAAAATAGTGGCATTAAAAGGAGGAAAATCTGAGAGCGGTAAAAGAGCCGCATCAAGCCATACAGCCGCTCTAGCAGGCGACTACAGGGTTCTGAGTTCAGCATTTAGACAAGCAGGAATAGTAGAAGTATCTACACCACTAGAATTTCTAGACGCGGCAAAAGCACTTTCAATGAGCACTCTGGCTCGAGGAAACAAGACCCTAGTATTAACACATGCTGGAGGTCCAGGAGTTATAACCACAGATCTACTAGAGGCGAACGGCTTAAGGGTTCCAAGACTTTCCAAGGAACTAGTAAAGAGACTAGAGTCAGTATTTCCGAGACGAGTAGCTAAAACGAATCCAATTGACTTAACAGGAGACGCATCAGAGGAAGACTATAGGAAGGCATTAGAGGTCCTCAGAGATAACGAGGAATTCGATATATACATTGTTATAGCCTATATTCAGCCTCCGACTATAACTAATAGTGTCGGCAATGTTATCATAGACTTCTCTAAAAAGACAGGTAAACCGGTAATTGTAGTGACCGGTGCCAGCCCGGAAGGAGACCAACTGCTCCGATATCTAGATGAAAACAAGATACCAAGCTATAATCTACCAGAACGGGCAGTACATGCAGCAAAAGCCCTAACTATAGCTGGCCAAAGAATATGCATGGATAAGCTACCCCTAACCGAATACAATAACACAAAATCCTGTACAAAACAAAAAGTATCCGAAGTCGAAGCCCTTCGCCTGGCCGAAGAAGTAGGAATTAAGACTCCTAGATATTGTTTCGCAGAGTCGATTAACGATGCTAGAGAGTGCTATAATAGGCTTTCTAAGCCTCTAGTAGCAAAACTCGTCGCAAAGGATCTCGTACATAAAAGCGATATTGGAGGAGTGGTACTAGGCATAGAAAGTGTTGAGGAAGCGGTCGAAACCTACAACAAATTGAAAAAACTAGGCGTAGAATACGGATTCAAAGGTGTACTATTTCAGGAACAAGTAGAAGGAGGCATCGAGGTATTCGTCGGAGGAAAGAAAGACCCCGTATTTGGTCCAGTTGTCCTATTTGGGGCTGGAGGAACGCTTGTTGAAGTTTACAACGATGTATCAATTAGGGTAGCACCGTTAAACAGATGTGAGGCTGAAAAGATGATAAATGAAACAAAGATATCAAAAGTCCTCCGAGGATACAGAGGGTTTAGGGCAGATATTGATTCACTAATAGATTTAGTGTATAGGGCCTCAGAACTCCTCAATAGAAAAGACATAGTGGAACTCGATCTAAACCCGATTATTGTTAATAGAGATGGAGCTTATGCGGTAGACGTAAGAATAGTAAGATGTGATGGTTAGATGAGAAAGATTATAGGGCTATATTAGCTGGTTAATCTTTCTTCGGCCCACTTTTTGCCTCTTTTGAACACTTCTATGTTTTTCTCGGGTTTCTTTAGGTTCTTTCTAATAGCATCTATAATGGCTTCTTCCTTAATGTATTCTTTCAGGATACTAGTTTGATATGATGCCCCTAACAAGAATATGTTTGCTCCCAAAGGGTTTCCTGCTTTCTTAGCCTCATCGACTGCTGGTACGACGATGATATCGAATCCCTCTTTGCCTAGGGATTCGACTATCTCGTCTAGTGATGGTATATTTATTCCAGGCAGAGGCGGAGGAGTTATGTTATTGTCTACAAAGATCATCGAACCTTTTTTCAGATAAACAGAGTATCGCGCTGCTTCAATAGGATCTAGGCTAAGCATAAGGTCCCCGTTACCTGGTGGAATTAATGGAGCTTCTACGTCTCCTATCCTTACATGTACTATGACTGAGCCTCCTCGTTGACTGAGTCCGTGTGTTTCTGCTACGATTACATTTCCTCCTGACTCTAGAACAGCGTTGGCTATCACGTTAGCTAGAGAGATTATTCCCTGCCCGCCTACTCCTGAGAGTACTATATTGAGCGACTTCATGGTACATCACCTCTTATATGCTAAGAGGGCTTCGCCTCTCGCATGAGGCGAAGCCATTCTGGTGGGACCTCGTCGACTGGTTCAAAGGCGTCGAATGGACAAATCTGTGCGCATTCTCCGCATCCAGTACAGAGGAGCTCGTTGATGTATGCTTTTCCATCGTCTTTTGAGTATATTGCTGGACAGTTGAAGGCTTTATAGCATAGTCCGCATGCGGTACACTTGTCGTCATTTACTCTATATGCGACGGGGTAGACTCCTACTCTTCTACCGGCTGCAAGTGCCAAGAGTATGCATGCTCCCTTTGCTACTATTAATGCGGGTTTTCTTTCTTTCTTTACGTATTCTAGTGCTTCATAGAATTCTTTTTCTCCTTCCGCTATGTTAAACGCGTCAATAACCTTTACGTATTCTACTCCAAGGCCTTTTGCCGCATCAACTATGGAGAGTTCTGTTCCTTCAACTCCTCTGGCTGTAACTCCTATACCTGGGTGGGGCTGATGTCCAGTCATTGCTGTTGTACGGTTATCAAGGACGACCACTAGCATGGGGCTCTTATTATATACTGCATTGGCTAGTCCGGGTAGTCCGGCATGGAAGAATGTTGAGTCTCCTATTATAGCTATTGGCACCTTATCATCTTGTGCGTGGGCCATTCCATTAGCTAGACCTATGCTACCTCCCATCTCCACAATAGTATCTTGCATCTGGAACGGTGGGTTCACGCCGAGACTATAACATCCGATGTCTCCATTATAGATAGGCCGTATTCTAGCTTTACCCACTGCTCTACGCAATGCGTAGAATACTGCTCTATAGGGACATCCAGGGCATAATACGGGGGGCCGTGGAGGTAGTTTTATATCGGGCTTTATTATGGCTTGGTTGTAATAGGTTTTCTCGAGGCCTAATGCTTTGGCTAGAAGTTTTTCTACATGGTGTAGTTCGAGTTCGCCTGTCTTCTTAAGGTTCCCGGTGCCTTTTCCATAGATTTTAGCTCTTATATTGTGATCGTAGAATAATGCTTTTGAAAGGGTTTCTATCACAGGGTCGCCTTCTTCTATGAATATTATTTTTTCACGTCCTTCGGCCTCGTTGAGGAGGAGAGTCTTCGGAAGAGGTACTGGAGCACTTAGTTTTAGTAGTCTTACGTTGTCTAGTAGACCGTGTGTTGCGAGTATTTCTTTTGCATATCTATATCCTAATCCTACGGCTACAACTAGGGTATCCGAGTCAGGGTTTCCTTCTGCGTGGTTGAGTATGTGGTTCTGTGAGAGATCCTTTGATATCTTTTCCCATTTTTCAACAAGTTCCTCTCGTAGTCTACGTGCGTGTGCGGGAACTAGAGTATATTTTTCTGGGTTCTTCACGAAGGTTCCTTTTCTCTTAATCTTGGCTATATCGATCTCGCCCGTCTCGACTATAATTCTTGTGTGTGATACTCTTGTAGTTGTTCTTAATATCACGGGGTGTCTCCACTTTTCGCTTAACTTGAATGCCTCGATGATTGCTGTTTTTGCTTCTTGGGCCCCTGCTGGTTCTATTACCGGGATATATGCATGGATACCATACCATCTGTTATCCTGCTCGTTCTGGCTGCTCCACATGCCTGGATCATCTGCTGATACAACAACTAAGGCACCTTCTACTCCCATGTATGCTGAGCTGAACAATGGATCTGCCGCAACGTTTACTCCTACATGTTTCATAGAGGCTAGAGCAGGAATACCAGTAAGTGCAGCTCCTATTGCCGCTTCCAAGGCTACCTTCTCGTTAGCGCTCCACTCAACATAGGGTCCACCGAGAATCCTAGAAGCGTATGATAGAGCTTCGGTGATTTCTGTAGAAGGAGTTCCAGGGTATGCTGAAGCGAAGCTTACACCGTATTCTAATGCTCCTCGTGCAAAGGCTACATTGCCAAGCATAACGACTCTTGAGCTTGGCTCGGCCAGAACTTCTCTATGGGCCAAGATATGCACCCTCCATTTATCATGGTTAAGGCTAAGGGATAATAACAGGATCTCATAATCTCCAAGGTCTTCTCTCTCTGGAGCTTTGCTTTATTAGTAGGTATTATGAATAATCGGGAGCATTGGTATACTGTATTGATACCGGATTTCATGGCTAGGATATATTAGATTAGACACTACCACTTAATAATACCTAGGTGAAACGAACTTGATGCATAGAAGACTTGTTATACTAGGATTGTTGACAATTCTAGTCTTCTCGGTAGCCTTAATTGTAAATGCCCAAGAACTAAATGAGACTACTACGACAAACGTCACTGACACCGGTATAGCAGGCATAGTAGGAACTATTATGACCAATCCTCAGACAGGAACAGTAATGCTAATAGAATTCTTGCTAGGTTTTGGACTAGGATACACAGCAGTGAAAGCGCTACGATATATTCTAGCCTTCATAGGCATACTTCTTCTCGGATCAGCTCTTTCGGTATGGAGCATAGGGGCAAATAGTGCTGAGATCGCAGAGAAAATAGGCATGGAGGTAAAACAGCTTCTACCACTGCTGAAGGGCCTGATGACAGTGTTTGGAACTATTGTTGTGGGTCCGGCGAGTGTCGGAGTTCTCGTGGGAATGATAGTTGCCAGTATAAAGAAGTAGGAGTATTGGCTCCAAATATTTTTATAAATAAATAATTAGAATAATTTATGTCTCAGTGCTTGCACCCGTCTTCATCGGACACCCTCAGTATCTGGAATAACGGACGCTATTCTTCACCGACATTTATCGGATATACAACCATGGGTATATCAATATATGCGATTAACCGCCACAAAGTTGTTCCCGTGATGTATTCGTGTAGCCTTTTCTTCTTCAAGGTTTTTCCAACCAACAGACCAGTCACATTTAGCTGATCTATCGCCGAGATAATTGCTTTTGAGGGTTTCCCTTCCAGTATCATTGTCTTAGCTTCGATACCATACTCTTTTAAAATGGA
>WAOU01000057.1 GCA_015521095.1 Desulfurococcales archaeon
AGCGAATCCGCCATAAAGAAGATAGAGGAAGCCGGCGGCATAGTAGTAGTAACCGGCAAGGAAGAGGAGTAGCCTTCTTTCTATACAATCTTTTCTCATAAGAAAGAATGATCCACCACGAGCATCCTCGTATGCTTATTTTCATATATTACTAGGTTTCCACACATAATCCATCGTCCTTAACTAGAATTATTATCCTCACAGCAACAATTCTTCTTGCCCGGGGGTAGAGATTCTATGGAGAAGCCCTGTAAAAGAGAACTATCCATATCAGACACAGTAATTGAAACAGTACGCCTCGTAACAAACACACACATTAACCCGCTAGGGATACTTCACGGAGGAACAGTCCTGAAATGGATGGTGACCACGGGAAGCATGAGTGCAATGCGTGTCGCGAGAGGACCAGCACTCCTAGTACATATGGACAATGTGTTCTTTATTAATCCCGTTAGACTAGGGAAAAACGCCGTTATAACAGCATGGATAGACTATGTCGGGCGATCTAGCCTAGAAAGCACTATCCTCGTTGAAGAGGAAGATCCTATTACGGGAAAAAGAAGAATCACGACCGCAGCCCACACAACGTATGTAGCGGTCGACGAAAATATTAGGCCTAAGCCCATAGACGCCTGTATAAATCCCAAAGGAGAGATAGAAGAAGAACTATATAGTAGAGCCCTAAAACGCAGAAAAGAGAGAGTAAGGACAAAAGAGTTGAAGAGGATTATACCGCTTGACAAGAAATACGTTCTAGATAATCATATACTGGTTAACCCCGAGGACACTATCGCATACAATGCTATGCATGCGGGACGATTACTTCACGAACTGGATGAAACAGCAGGAATCCTAGCAATGAAATATGTTAAGGGCATTGCAGTTACAGCAGCTGTCGACGCTACCGACTTCGTTGCTCCCATACTTGTAGGTGAGGTCTTAGATATCAAGGCCGCCCTGACGTATGTAGGCCGTACAACGGTAGAGATAGGACTAGAAGTTAGGACATATAATCCATTTACGAACGAGTATAGGCACACCGTGACGAGCTACTTTACACTAGTACACTTGTCTCCTGAAGGCAAGCCTTCCCCGGTTCCTAAACTAGAAATTGTCGATGACCAGCAGAGACTGATTATTGAGGAGGCTAGGAAGAGGAGGGAGAAGAGGCTAGAACTTCTCGAATTCTTTAAGAGGGAGGCTTCTCGGATAAAGCCTCCCCGCAGATATTATGGTTAACACGATAAATACTTTATTTGTCGAGATAAATATTAGAAATCAAGTGTATGGCCACACGGTGTGTAGAGACTTGACCCAATGGTGGAATAAACCCCTACGTGTGCTACAATTCAATATAGAAGACCCCTACGGATTCTACGCAAACAAGATCTCCGCAGACAACATTATAGCATTGGCAAGAAAAATCCACGCAAATACAGTTATCGTGTTCGCAAGAGACGCTTGGGGACGAGTATTCTATAATGGAAGCTCCTTATATCCCAAACATCCAAACACCCGTCTAGATGTAAGAGAACTTGTAGAGAAAGGCGAAAAAGAAGGAATACATGTAATAGTAATGGCAGCACATACAGCTAACAGACACCTTTACAGGATGCATCCGGACTGGGCTCAGAGAAACAAGAAAGGGGAAGTCATAGTACTAGAACACTATCCGAGAGCGGAAAAAGTTGTGGATCCCCATTGGCCCCTAATCTGTCCAAACAGTCCAGCACTAGACCTCTACTTCGTACCAGAAGTAGAGGAAGCCGTAAGACTAACAGGAGCACACGGACTCCTTCTTGATAGTTTCAGGTATCTTCCAGATCCACCACGAGCATGCTTCTGCCAACACTGTAAACTCAAATTCAGAAGAGAATACGGGATGGATCTACCTGAAGAAGCGAATATAGAAGATATAGCGTTCAGAGACGCCTGGGAATGGAGATACAATGTAACAGTCAGAGCAATAGCTAGAATGAGGGAAGCCGTGAAGAGAGCCAACCCAGATACATTATTCTTCTATAACAGTCACCCGGCTGGATGGGCTGGAAGAGGAAACATAGTTGTAGCCAAGAGTAGAAGATATCTCGACGCAGTGTTCGCTGAGGCAAGCGAAGTAGACGTAAGAGGCCCCGGTATGTTGACAATAGCAACAAAGTTGTCAAAGGCAGTTCTAGGCGATGGAAAACCCGTATTCGTGAGCAGGAATGCTTTCTATGATCTCAGACCCGTCCAGAGCCCTCCTGCCCCCACAATAAGACTTGGAATCTACGAGATAGTGGCATCAGGAGGATATCCTATCGTGACAATGTTCTCATCGCAGTTCTTCAACGACCAGAGAGCTATCAGTGCCGTAGAGGAGGCATATAGTGTTATAGAGAAGATAGAGGAGTATATAGATGGAGCAGAGCCTCTGAGGTATTTGGGTATAGTTTTTGATCCAGAAACACATGATAAGTACTACTGGCATAAACCTGAATACTATATCGGTGAAGTAGAAGGATTCTCATTAATAGGAATGCACATGCATATACCGTGGGAAATAGTCTCTTCTACAGACTTAGTCGAGAAGAATATAGTAGAAAGGTATCCAGTAATAATTATACCCGATATGGCTATACTCGAGGACGATGCAATGGATATCCTCGAGAACTACGTCTATAATGGAGGCCTACTCATAATAACCCATGAATTTGGAGTTATGAGGCCAGACTATACCTACAGAGAATCGCTAGCAATGCAAGAAATACTAGGACTCCAATACGAGGGAATATTCTGGTTTGGTTACAGCTATCTCCATCTGGGAGACGACAAGATATACAAGGAATATTGGCAAGGTCTCCCCAGGGCAGTACCATTCGGAGATCACAGTACAGCCTTTGCGAAGGAAAGAACGGATCCAAAGCTAGGAGAGGTAGTCAGGGTCACACCTGTAGCCGATGATGTAAAAGTACTAGGATGGACGCGTCTAGGAAGGAGTGCTTACGGATATGAATACACGCTGGGCAGAAGCACTCCTGCTCCAGACTCAGTGACGCACCTTGCAGCTCTCACACTGCGTAAATACGGCCGAGGAACAGTGGTATACTACGCACACATGATAGGCGCACATTATTCAAGGCTAGGTCATCCCGACTATGCGGAGCTCGTCACACGAATTGTAGAGAAGCACGGTCCTTCCCAACCTATCAAGATAAAAGCCCCAGAAACAGTACAAGCCGAAGTATACAAGCAAGGAGACAGAATAATAATACATCTAGTAAACCACACGTTCAACCAGAAAATCCTAAGTGCACCAACAGGCCCGAGCAAGCAGTCATTACCCTCCTTCGAGCCAGGATACAGGGTACACCCGGTGAGAGAAGTTATACCAGTATACAGTATCGAAATATGCATAGAGAAGACAGTGCTGAACCATAACAGTGCCAGATCATTCGACCCAGTTAACGATACTAAGCTCGAAATAACAGACAGGGATCAATATATCTGCATAAAAATACCCGAATTGAAGGAATACAGCGTTATCGTAATCGAGCAAAATAGATAGAGAAAAACGATGTTTTATAGAAGCTCTAGTCATCGTATTTTATACTTCTTCGTTATTCCGCCAATCACATGCACATGTTTCCCAGTAGCATAGTAGTATGCTTCAGCGAGAGCCTCAGAGAGCGTAGGATGAGGATGTACAGTCCCGTCCTCTAGATCCCAAATTGTAAGTCTCCGTGCAATAACCCTAGCAGCCTCTCCTGCAGACTCCGAGGCACTACTATATGCTAATATGATCTTTACGATCCGCCCACTATCTTTCTCATATACGAGTTTGACAAAGCCGGGGGATCCCTCGATACGGGATCTGGCTAGAGCATCAGTACGTATTTTCACAGACTCATACTCTTTCCCTGGGTCAAGACTCGATGACACTTCGACTATTTCCGGCTCAATGTATACTACCTGAGGTATAACAAGATCTTTCAGACAATACTCGTTGCCCGCAATATTCTCGGCTGCTACAATGCTCTCAACTATAGCCTTATGCGCTAGGAGAGGAGGACCCGCCACATCTCCCGCTGCATAGATTCTTGGATTACTAGTTCTCATCCTACAGTCTGTCTCTATGAAGCCATTATCGTCAACTCTAACACCACTACTTGAGAGGCCCTTAATATGACGTGGTCTTCTACCAGTTGCAAAGAGAACTGAGGACACAGATAAATTCAGAATTTCACCACGCCTTTTTAGGGACACATTTACTTTGCCGTCTACCATATCAATTTTTTGAACAGTAGTCTTGAAAAATTGTTTAACCCCTAGTTTTGATAGAACTTGCCTCACTAGCATGCCTACGTCTCGATCCATTTGTGGTAGAGGACGGTCGAGTATCTCAACTAAATAGACATTGGATCCAAGTCCGGTTAATGCATAGGAGAACTCTACACCTACATATCCGGCTCCAACGACAAGAATGCTTTCTGGAGCCTCTCCATTATCGAGAAGGGTTCTATTATCATGTATCCTCACTCCGTCGATCCTAAATCCACTGGGCAGTACAGGATCTGATCCTATTGCAAGGAGGACTCCTTTCTGTCCACAAAGTTCTTTTCTAGATCTAAGTCGAATACAATTATTATTTATAGCCAGTGCCTCGTCATTGAGTATTTCGACTCCAGATGCTTCTAGAAGATGCCTGATTCCTTTCCTCGTCTCAGAAACTATTTCCCTGACCCAGTCGAATACAGTTTTTTCTTCTATATTGCCCTTTACCCAGTCGTATTCTCTAAGATGGTTCGATATTTTTGCAGCGTGGAGAAGCGCTTTTGTAGGTACACATCCATAGTTCGTGCATTCTCCGCCGAGTAAGTTTTTCTCTATAAGAGCTACTTTGTAGCCCTTTCTACCCAATAGTATCGCAGCTGGATATCCGCCAGGTCCCCCACCTACTATTATGACGTCATAGGACAACGGTATTCACCATACAATTAACCTTATTAATTTAAGATAAATTAGCATCGAGACAAGTCGCCTATATTCAGTATTTAAATAGTATAGAAGCGGTATGAAGGCTAATTCTTTTAAACTTGGATGTGTTTATCCTATTTGATTGGCGTCTGGGGCCAGGGGGCCCGTCGTCTAGCCTGGTCAGGACGCCGCCCTTACACGGCGGAGGTCCGGGGTTCAAATCCCCGCGGGCCCACCAAAATTCTCGACAATGTTCTTATCATTGTTGCTTGGGTATGTGTGTGGGATTATTCTATGATCTCTATGCTATTTTTCTCATTGTTCTTAATTAATTCTTTATATATTGTATTTAATATTTTTATTATATTATGTATCTTTTGTTTAAATTATTAATAGATGTTTAACTACACTATTATTTAGGTATCTTTTTTGAAACTTAGTTATCACAGATTTTAAATACATATAGTTAAATATTTATCTTTGAAAGAATGTAAATGGTGCTAGTATAATGAAACTTACTTTTGGCCTGCCAGAACTAGACAAAATGCTTAAGGAGATGTTGCATTTAAATTCTCTAATAGTTATAGCAGGCCATCCCGGCGCTGGAAAAACAAGCTTGGCGTCTAAAATCTGTTATGAAAACGCCAAGCTTGGTAACAGATGCTTGTACATAACCTTCCAAGAGGATAAACGTAAGCTTTTCAAAATAATGAAGAATCTCGGAATTGATCTTGAATCCATCGAGAAAGAAGGCTTGTTCAAATTTCTCAAGCTTCCAATAACTTTCCTTGAGGTTGAGAAACTACTAGAGGAGATTAACGATCAAATAGCAAACTTCAGACCTAAAATAATCATAATAGACTCAATGAATACGTTTCTAAAGGCGGCTAAGGAAGAAGAGAAGCGTGCATATCTGCAAAACTATTTCTATACGTTGTCAAGCATTATTGATGGTATGGTAGTTTTAATAGCAGAATTACCTTTCGGCCAGGAGAGGATTAATCTCGGAGATATAGAATTCGTCGCAGACGCAGTATTAATAATGAAGCATAAGATCGAGCGTGGCTTACTTGTTAGAACCCTTGAGCTTAGAAAGGCCAGGGGGTCACCGATTATAGAGGCTGAGATACCATTTTCAATAGTTCAAGGATACGGTATTCGTCTACATGTTTCACCCATTATAGAGGAGCTCCCCAAGCACGAGGAAACTATAGCACCTCCCTGCAATTTACTAGAGAAGACTATAGGTAGTACTCCCATAGATTATACAATATATATCTCGTATCCTCCTGACATGAGGCCCGGAGAAGTAGCACCGATCATAATAGCTCTTGCCGTCGCCAACAAGAAAAGAGCCCTAGTCATATCATATAGATATTCCTCCAAGGCTTTCAAGGATCTAGTAATAAGCATATTAGAGCAGTTCGGATACGACGGAGAATCCTACTATAACTATATAAGCAAGTACATCGACTTTATCGGCATAAACCCGTTCGCATTCAGCCTTTCTGAGCTATACCAGAAAGAAATAGATCTCGTGACAAGCGGAAACTACGACGTAGTAATATTCCACGGCATAGAGCTTGTAGAAAGAACCCTTGAGCCCAGATACCTCCACAAGCTAGTGAACCAGCTATTATATCTGAAATCCAAAGGCAAGCTAGTGATAAGGCTAGGATCCGAGATATCCGAAGAAACTTACAGAATGAACGCCGCAATATCGGATATCGTACTCAAATTCGAGATACCAGAGAATGCGCAATACAAAGACTGTAGACTGATGATATGGGCAAGAGGCAATCCTAGATACTATGCGTCATGCGGCGAAATAATAGAATGTGTGCGTGAGAGCATCGAGAAGATAACGGTATCCCGGGGGGAGGTCCGTGGATGAGTTCTCTTTACAAAAACTAGAGGAGAAGATAAAGGCACGGATAAGAGAAGAGTCTCCAGGACTCTACGGCATACTGGATCTCAACTGTAAAAGAGCCGAGAAAAAAAGCTGTATCAGGCTTCTACTTGAGAAACCCGAGAAATTCGTTGAAGTACTGAGCACTATGTATGATGAAGGAACATTATTCCTCATAGTAAGGTGGAATTTTATCAGGCCCATCTTCGAGATGCTCGGAATCGAGGACTACTACCTAGAAGAGTCATTAACAGACCTATTGTTCGAGGATCCACAGGAGTTCAAAGAAAAACTCGACAAACTATTAAACGACTTTGGAAAACGCTTCCTGTAAGCTTCAGGTCTTGCTGGTTGTTTTCTAATTTGGACAAGTGTTGAATTATATACTGCTCCGCCAAGTGAGTCTCTCCCTGGATCCACTAGTTTGTTAATCCGGCTATTATCCAGGGTCCAAGCACTCCTGTACACGAATATTATGCCTTGAGGAATCTGGTTTGTTATCCTTGCCCTCATAATCACGCTACCCTTCTCATTGAAGATCTCAACAAGATCGTTATTCCCTAACCCATATTGCTCAGCGTCTTGGACCGAGATAAATGCGACTGAGGGAATCCTCCCGTATACGTCCTCGAACTGACTATGAGTGTACAATGGATGTGATCCAGAGACTAGGACAAAGTATCCTTCAGGAACCCTGGGAGCAACAGGCTCGGGAAACGGTCTATAACCCTGCATGAGGGCACGCTGTGAATAAAATTCGATTTTACCGCTAGGAGTCTGATACTCGTCCAGGCGCCTGTAAGGGATCTCGACAATCCTTACCTGTCTTGCTCTTTCTACTAGCCCGTTAGTATCTTCGGAAAGCTTGCCCCAGGGATCCTCTAGGTAGTCGTCATTGATGCCTAACGAGTCTGCAAGCCTCCTGGCGAGATCTAGCTCTGAGATACTCTCCGGAGGTCTTGGAAGAAGGGGCTTATTGTATATGAGGTAATTATGCCAGTAACTATAGACAAGGTCTTCTTTTTCCAGATATGTTGGGGCCGGGATAACTAGGTCAGCTAATCTAGC
>WAOU01000058.1 GCA_015521095.1 Desulfurococcales archaeon
TCCCGATGATTACCCCATGGTGCATGGTCTCTATTTCTACGCGTAGGCTAGGAGGAGACTCGAAGGACACCGCATCTTCGAGGGGCTCGCTACAGCCTCCGCATCTCCGGGGGAGTATGCTTCCGTCTGCTATAAAGGATACAAGCCCCTTAGCTTCTAGCATGTCTCGTATGTGTTCCTGGTCTTTGTATAGCCGGCACCATTCCAAGGTCTCCTTTTCTTCCAGAATGACCTTCTTTGTACCATTGTTGATTATTGCCGGAACCCTTTCTAGGAGTAGTCTCGCCGCTTCTCCTGCAAGTATCCTTCTCCTCCGCGCCGGTAATCCTACTCTAACGAGGATCCTGTACTTGACCCCATCCCTACTATAGGTTACCTGTGTGGAGGCACGCGGTATCATTATTGGACCCGGCTTATAGAACGATACGTGTCCACTATTGCCCTCACCCATCTTTTCATATCGTGTCCGAGAACTCTCTTCAACTAAGGTCCTCAATAATCGATCCGCAAGCGCGGTTTCTGCTCCTTTGCATTCTTCTAGGCTGTCCCGCGGAAGTAATCCTATAGCTTCCAGAATGCTGGGGGGAGCGAAGGGATCCCCCTGTATCCTGAGGAATCTATAGGTTACTTTCTCCCTATGCCAAGTATATTTCTCGAGGATACGGTACTGTTTGTAAGAGGACTTATCCAGTCTGCGTAGGATTCTCTCGAAATCGTCTGCCGGATTACTCCTCATTGCATTAACACACCTTTTTCATTTTAACTATTCTCCTCAAGGATCTCATAGATTATCCTATTGACATTAGCACTCGAGGAATTCTGGCATATAATCATAGTGGTCTTGTTCTATAGCGTCCCTCCATTTATAGTCTATGCATGTGTGGAGCTCCTCCATCCATGACTTTTCCCTTTTCTTAGGCGTCTTCATCCTTGCCAGTTTCCTTTTTGTACGATTGTGACTCACTGTAATGATCCCTCTGTAATTATTTTAGTGGTTAGACCACCTCGTTTTCCTAGAGTCGGTATAGAGTAATTAATCATAGGAACATGACTGTAACTTAAACAAGCATAGAGCCTGCATTATACCTCGTCAATATTTCGTCGCCTGATATAAATATTAATATACACATACTATGTCTCCATATTATTAGTCGGGAGAAAGTAATGTATTTTGAATATAGTTATCACATGGCTCTGTATAATACTCTGGCGGTCTACTCCATATGTTACTACATTGTATTTACATCTAGACAAACTGTTTTAATGAATAGCAATGATATGACTAGGCTTTTCAACCCCAGCTATTCTGATTTAGTATATGAGGGGAGGGAAGTCAGCAATGTATAACTTCGCCGGATCGAAGCCTAGAGAGCTTCAGCCAATACAGTTCAGAGATATAATTAAAACTGGGTACGAAAGAGTAGAAGATCCTGGAGAACTGAGAAAACCAGTATATGAGGCGTTGAACGTCTTCGACGAGATATGCAATGAGTTGGGCGAGAAATGTGCTATTAGGCTTGTGTTTGAAGCAGATTCGAATAATTTATCCGACTATTATTATGAGATAAGACTGCTAAGAAGGAGTCCAGAAGATTATATAATGATTACAAACCTTGATGAGAGCTTTGACCCCAGAAGTATTTATGCAATCTCATATGAGATCTTCACTGTTTCAGATGATATGATAGATATAGAGATAACAAGGGCAACCTCATTACAGGCACTAATAGTCTATAGTAACGATATAGAGACCGTGTTTACAAAGCTTCTAGTTCTACTCGGTTACAATGACAAGCTTAACATAGTAGGTCAGAAACAAGAAGATTCCGAAAAGAAAGATGACAAGGTAAAAAAAGCATCCAACGATGTACTGGGAGAATGCATAAGATACATGAGTGAGAAGAACCCTTCTATAGATATAACGGAACTATTATTGAATACTATTCTCGATGAAATGGGATATTATAAGGATGGAAACGGTTTAGTTTATTGTTTGATGTCATCCAGGAACACGGAAAATTATAAATGCAGATATTATATGATTATTTTAAAAGATAAAGAAATTATTGGTACAAAGTGCTATCATGATTCAGATGACTTCTTCTCGTCGTTCCGTCCATAGTGTTTCTCTAGAACTTGTAACTCCGACACTCCGCCTAGAAGGCCTATTAAGCCACCTATCCCGACACCAATTATCAGGCCCTCGACAACTCCCCATGCCAGACTACTCAGATAACCAGTCATAATACCTATTATAGACGAGCTCGCGGAGAGTATTAGGAAGGTTCTCCGATCTGTACGTTTTACATTCGTGGATTCGTGTATAGCATCATCAGTAGATGTTTCTATACTAGCTTTATCTAAGCTGGCTGCAGGTTCTCCCATAGAGGTGATATATGAGGCGCAGGAAGGACACTTCTTCACACTAATATCTTTTCTGCAAATCGGACATTCATCCGATACAAAGGGAACTATAGAACTACAATGCGGACATTTATAGGTGGCTAGCGTTAGATCAGCATTACATGATTTACAAGTAATCTTCTTTCCTTCTAGATATAATAAGATAGGATAGAGGGCGCTTCGTACAGCATTGTAATCGCCATATAGAGTTACTAGTAATTCACGGCTTTTAGATAGTGCAAGAGCTTTTCCCTCGCCAGTGTCTATATATATTGTGCCTTTTTGTTTCCCGATGATTTCCTTTATCGTTTTATATGATGACTCTACAATATCTACGCTCAGTGCTGCTACTGCTTCCGCGTCTCCCGATAATATATTCGTGTATGCGGCTGGTAGGCCATCGATTGATACTACTAGATACTCGAGGCCCCTTAAGCTAGATACAAACTCTTTAACTCTTGTAAGGTTTTCAAGATCAGAAGTCTGACTGGGTTTTTTCTCCTGCATTTAGGATTTCTCCTCCGTTCTAAACAGTGTGGTTGAGAAGAAAATTATCGTACAATTACCTCTACTACCAGAGGCTCGTCCGGCGTCTTTTGTGGGAGAACCTTGACTCTTACCTGTGCGTCTGGCTTGATTTTACGGATTGCCATTCTTACAATCGCAGCGGCTATGAATGATTCCGGGCTGAGCGTATAGTTTATACCTTTCTTGTACAATAGTCTTGCTACCGGCTTAAATACGCTATCATGTATTTTTATAATGTATCTGTCGCCCTGTGACGTTCCATTGCTTGGCACTTCGACTTCCACATCATTGCTTATCCCTAACATACTGAACGCTATCTTAATATCGTTTTGCAGGTCTTTTATTTCATGAAGTTCAAACCCAGATTCCTCTAGAAGATGCTCTAGGACTTCGCCAATATCCCTTATTAATAGCTGGGTCATAGCAGCCGCGCCTTTTCCCAGAGTTTTGTTTAGCGCTATCTGGTATCCGGCTATCACTGCATTTATCAAGCCACTTGGTATAGTGATTTCTTCACTCAAAGTCATCTCCTCGCCCATACGTCTTTATCCCTCCTATGGGGATTACAGTGACTGCTTTATTCTCGGAGCCTGCTTCTTTATCTCATACCTGAGTCTTCCAAGTATGGCTTTAGCTTTTTCTGCGATAACGACAACCATGTGGTCTCCGCCTAGATCGTGGAGCAACACATAGTGTCCTGGATACTCGAGCGTTACTGTGTCAGGTGTACCGAGTTTGAGTTCTTCACCTAGCTGAGACGTAGATCCGTAGACCGTCGTTATCATTGCTGCTGCCGCGTCTTCGTCGATGTCTAGTCCTCCACCTACCGCCTTCTCCAGAATAAATCCTTCTTTGCTTACAACAAATACAGCCGATACTCCGGGAACTCTCATAATATCGGTTAATACTCTACCTACTGCTACCGACATTTTTTACACCTTTTACATTGTACTGAATTACAAGTATGATTTATTACTAGGTATATTAATTTTACCATTTATAATTACTACGATCTCTAATGAATTAACTAATAGTAGTCATTGTCTACTATTATGTAGAATATCAATGAAGTATATATCATTGGCACGTATTAAAGTCCGTTATAATCAATCATTTACTTCTTCACTCCCGATTATCAAGACACAATATCTACTTAAAATCTTACTAGGTATAGATCTCTAATAGTAAGAAGATATATTTAGTTAATTTAAATAATTTTTAGTAAAATAATAAAATAACTACTTTGAATTCTATAATGAAATATAAAAATCAAAGCATTTTCAACTAGTTATTCTTAGTTATCCAATTGAAACGAGAGATGACCTGTTATAATGATTGGTTTAATTACTTGATGTATATAGGGTTATACGGATTACTGGAATAGATGGGTGCTAGAACTGTCATCAAACATTGACAAGGCAGTAAAAGATCTTAGGCGCCGACTTGAAAAAGACAAGGTCATAGACGATCCGGCAATAGCAGTGCTATACACTAGAGAGCCTAGCGGTATAAAGGGAAGCCAAGTAAAGGCAGTGGTTTTTCCTGAGGAAGAGAAAGACGTCTCCTTGATCCTAAGAACAGCATACAAGTATAACGTGCCGATTTACCCGCAGGGTTCGAGTACGAGTCTCTCCGGCAATAGCGTTCCACTAGAGCCGGGAATTGTTGTCAGCATGGAGCGGATGAACAGGGTTCTCGAAATAAGCATCGTCGATAGTTATGCTGTAGTGGAGCCTGGTGTGAGAATAGAGGATCTCAACGCTGAGCTTGCAAAGTATGAATACATGTTCCCCGTGGATCCTGCTAGCAGTAGTGTCGCCACTATTGGTGGAGCGATAAATAATGGTGCGGGTGGACTCCGTGGAGCTAAGTATGGTACTATGCGTGACTGGCTCTTGGCAGTGAGGCTAGGTATAGCCGATGAAGAGGGATCGATCCTAAGTCTTGGATGCTATACTGTAAAGTGTAGATCTGGCTATGATCTTGCACGCCTCATAGTTGGGAGCGAGGGCACTCTTGGCATCGTTACACGAGCTGTCCTCCGGATAACTCCTCTGCCGGAGGACACTGTGTACGCGTTGTCATTTTTCGATAGCTTAGAGGATCTAATGGAGGCATTTATAGAGATAAGAAGGAGCAGGCTGAACCCCTTCATGCTAGAATTCATGGATTCCGCAACAGTAGAATATGCTAGTAAAAGCCTCGCTCTCCCCTACAA
>WAOU01000059.1 GCA_015521095.1 Desulfurococcales archaeon
GGGAAAAAGTAATGATATAGATATTGTTATCATAGTACTAGCTAGAATAATGGCGGTCTCCTTGAAGGCCTTCTCATGGTTCGTGTTAATCTCCTTATTTCGGCATCCTGCATGCTATCGAGCATGCTTGCCTTGTTTCTTAAAGCTTCGTAGTGTTTCTCTATTGCAGATATTATTCCGGCTGGAGGCTTTTTCTGTTCTAGCGCGTCTTTACCCTTACTTGTTATTCTGAGCTTTCTATATATGTTGGGCTCGGTCTCTACGAATCCTACGTAGAGTAGAGCTACTAGATCATTCTTTACTTCTGGGCTGTAGGGGACGTTTCCTACTTTTCTGATTGTATAGCCTAGATCTACGTTGTACTCGTCCTTTAGTTCCTTCAGAATATGGAATAGGGTCTTCTCATGCATTGGACCCAGCTTCTCTATCACGTAGAGTAGGCTCATTTGTCTCTCGTTCTCGAGGACTTTCTCCGGTGTTATAACCTGTACTGATATTATCTTAAGCTCCTTTCCGCTCTTTTCGTCTTTTCCTCCCTTATCCTTGTCTTTCTTGGCCACGAGCCCTGCACCACTCTATTCTAGAGCATAATCCAATAAAAATAACTAGTAGCGGCTCGACGATAATTAAAAGGGTAGAGGTAGTGAACAGGCGGACAGCATTAGCGTCTACTTTTATCATAGTAGCGGTCATAGTATCACTAATGGCTCCGATACAGTCCACTGCCCAATTCTACTCTGGGCAGCAAGAACTAGTAACAAATATTCATTTGCCCGCAGTCGAGAGCGGTGGAAAAGGGACGATTATCAATGTTACAATAACTATTATACCTGGTGGAACCGGTAAAGTAGAGGTCGTTTCCAACGGTAGGGTAGACGATACTACTAAATACAGTATGATGCAGGCTACTGTGACCGGGGCTCTTCTTGCCGGATATGACTGGAGATCGTTCGATTATAAGATAGTGTTCCTCAACACGAGCGATGTCGCCGGCCCCAGCGGTAGTGCTATGACAGCGTTCGCGATATACTCGCTTCTCTCAGGCTCCCCTGTACAAGAGATATTCTCCAACATGACCATGACCGGCGCCATCTCACCTGTAGGATTATACTCTGCGGTCGGAGGCATTATAGAGAAATGTACAGCGGCCAGGAACCTTGGTCTCGCATTCTATTATCCAATGGCAAACTATGACCCAGAAATAGAAGTAGCCTGTCCACAAGCAGTACCAGTCTCAGGATTCATGAGTTCTATGCATGCTCTTACTGGTGTAACAATGAATGCCTCGTACATTAACTTGAATCTCCCCGGCGAATTTAACGATGGTATGAAGAACGCCTCTGATATGATGAGGAACCTTACTGTTCAAGTATTATCTTCTGTACCCTTAGAGAATCTTGGCCCAGATCTCTTAACAATATACAACATGACAATATCAGCACTAAATGAGAGCGTAGAATACTATAATGATCACCCTTATGCGTCAGCCAGCAAGGCATTCTATGCTCTATACAGGGCCTATCAATTATACTACATGTACGAGATAGCTACTCTCCAGTCAAATACTGGTGTACGAGAATACATCCTTTCAGAATCACAATCTCTGGAAAGGAACCTCACTATGCTGAGGGAAAGGCTCGATAGTATCGATCACAATGGAAGCGTATACTATATCGAGTTCCTCGGCATAGCCTATAGCCGATTAGCATCCGCAGAGTCAAGTCTAGAGAGGATAAACGTCCTCATCTCAATCAACGTCCCCGAAGCAATATCCGAACTAGCCTACGTGCATGCTAGAGTATACAGTATACTCTCATGGATTGATACAGCAGAAAGGGTGAAGGACCTATGGCCAAGACTAGATCGAAACGATACTAGATTACTAGCAACGCTCATGGGAGACTTCTCACACATATCAACACAGTATAGTATAGCGTTGGCAAACTACATGATAGACACATATGGCAACACTGTCGATGCAGAGCTCCTGAGAAAATACGTAGATATCCTCCAGCTACTCCTAGACGAAGGAGACAGATATGCGATGCAAGCAAACTACGTAGCAGCCCTAGGATTCTATAGAGAGGCCCTTAGCCAAAGCATGAACAACATCTTCTCAATAATCCCCTCGAGTAACACTACAGTCATCGAATACATCTACAAAAACTATATAGCAGAAGTAGTAAGCCTCTATGACCTGATCACACTAAGAGCTATAAGCTCCGGCATAATTCCAGGACTCGCACCCGCATATATGGACTATGCTCTTCTCGAGGCAAAGAACGGTAATTACGAAACGGCACTATCACTAGGCAGAGCGGCCCTGGCCTCTTCAATAATATGGTATCTCTATACCCTTGCGAAGAACCCGGGAATAGAGACCATGCCAAGACAAGAAACACCCGAAATATTCATGCCCACATCACCTGGCAACACACCAGTGATCCTTGTAATGGCGAGTCTACTGCTGGCAGGTATACTGGTAGGATTACTATACTCGGCTAGACTACTTCGGAGTACAATAAAGTCGGTAAAATACTAGAGTATCTAGAGTACTCTATTACATGTAATCAAACAGGGTTTTCCTAGTCTTAGGCTTACTATGAATCTCTTCCAAGAGTTCAGCTAGCCTCCTAAAATCTTGTTCTAAAACTTCTCTTAGGTTCGGATTATAGAGTGCGGCGGCAGGATGATAGGTAGGATATAATGTAACATTAACGTCTCCTACTACTCCAGTATAAGGTTTGCCATGTATCCTGCTTAGGGGAGCCCATTTTAGCCTCGCTGTTTCAAATAGTGTCCTGCCCGAGTGACGGCCAAGGGTAACGATTATTCTAGGCTTGATAATCCTTATTTGTTCTAGAAGATATGGGAGACATACTTGTATTTCTTCGGGTCGTGGATCCCTGTTGCCAGGCGGCCGGCATTTAACAATATTAGTTATATAGACTTCGTCTCTTCTCAAGCCGATTTTTGATAAAAGAGCTGATAGTAGTTTTCCAGCCATACCTACAAATGGTCTCCCTTGTTCGTCTTCCTTTCTACCAGGTGCTTCTCCAACGAACATAATTTCTGAGTCTAATGATCCTTCACCGGGAACAGGGTTTTTACGGGATTTATGGAGAGGACATTTAGTGCAGTTTACTATCTTATTCACTAGACGCTGATATTCTTCTCTTTTTGATTTCATTTAGGATACTCCTCCTCCACACTTTATCAAGTGAGATAACATAGTTAGCCGCGAAGCCCGTCACTATACCGAGGGCCTGTCCTGCGAGGGGACCTAGTAGTCCTAGCATTGTTGTCGCCTTCATCACAGTGAATGTTGTGATTATTCCACCCAGACTCGATAGATGATACGCCCATAGACGCCTGAGCCAGTTTTCTTCTAGGTTTGTCTTAAACGTCCAGTACTCGTGGAATATGAAGTTGAATAAGATACTGATCTCAATGCCTGCTATGCTGGCCAGATCTATTGGTGCTCCAAGCAATAGTAGAAGGGCCATTATAGTTAAGTTCAAGACAGCACCAAGGGCTCCTACGGATGCGAACTTTACGAGTGGAGACAACGTCATTGCATGTATGAGGAAATCTATGATCGTTTTAGCGCCTAATTTACTCTTGCCGTATGCTCTGTTCCTAAAGGTATAAGGTACTTCTTCTACTTTCCGATAAGGAGACTTTTCTAGGATCTCCATTAGAATCTTGTATCCACGTGGGCGTAGCGAGGAAGGATCTACTATAGACTTCTTCACGAGGAAGAATCCACTCATGGGATCGCTAGTCGACTTTGTGCCAGGAACAAGGATCTTCGAGACCAGAATTGCGGTCTTACTCATAAATAGTCTAAAGCGGCTCCAGCCCTCTACTCCTCCGCCAGGAGCATATCTTGTGGCTACTACTACATCGGCACCGGTGGAGACTGCCTTTGACACAAGCTTTGGAACTAGCTCTGGTGGATGCTGTAGATCAGCGTCCATAACTACTACGTATTTCCCTCTTGCCCATGCAATACCCCTTAGTATAGCAGTAGCTAAACCCTTATTCTTTCTCCTTAGAAGGCATCTGATCCGGTTATCACTGTTTGCGAACTCTCTTACTATGAGACATGTACCATCAGGCGAGTCATCATCCACTACGAGGATCTCAAAGTTGTTGAACCCGCTTGATTCTAGGATGTTAATAAGCTTTGGGATAAGTATCTTTATGTTATCTGCCTCGTTATAGGTAGGAATAACCACGGTGAACAGGGGTTGTGTATTGTTTGATTCTGTCAGCGTCAATTTGTTATGCCTCCGTTTAGGAGACGACGAGTACTCGTTATATCCAAGTGTTATTAATTGGATATACTAAAACTCATATAGTTTAGGTCTCACCTCATCCGGCAAGTCGTCCTCGTTCACGATCTCGAATGTTAACGGAGGATTCTTCGTCTTAGGACCTATTACCAGATATTTATCAGGATCATCCTCAGGCTTATTCTTGAATACACGTGCCTTTACATACCATCCGTCTTTCCTAGCTATGTACACGTACTTTCCGTGTTTTCCTCCCATTCCACCACACCAAACAGTTTAGTCTGACAAGGTGTACTTAAAAATTACAATGAGAAGTCTATGTTTGAACAATGAACTTATCGGTTGAAGGGAAAAACTTAAACCCCCGAACAACAGAGAGTAAGATATGGCAAACCCGCCGTAGCTCAGCGGCAGAGCGCCCGGCTGTAGTGGGACACGGGCGAGGTGGGACCCTCCTTAGAGGGAGGGCCCTGCAGACACCGGGTGGTCCGGGGTTCGAATCCCCGCGGCGGGACCACCCATCCTCCACATTAACGCTTGCTTCTCAGCCACACGGAGAACACGTTATGAGGACTTAACTCTCTAGACACTGAAGAATTGAGACGATATGATACTATAATGAAAAATTTTAGGATAGTGTGATTTATTGAAAACTAGACTAGATTAGTTTATTGAGGTATCTCTCCAGCTTCCTTCTTCATTAGGTATCTGTATATTAGGAATCTATCATCGGGCGAGAAGCGTGGAGGGTGAGGAACCCTAACAGGCCCGCCACATACGGGACACTGGTCCCTTCTAAGCGTATATCTTCCGCATCTAACGCATTTTCTAAGCAACCATTTCAAGAGTATCCACCGCCTATTTCTCGACACTTAGGTTCGTGATATGGGAGTCTACATTTCATGATGTATTAACAGTGCCGGTGTTACGTCCTCAGTCTTTCATAACTCATTTCTACTTTGAGTTTCGTTGCTTTCTTCTCTGCTCGTTTAATTGCTTTTGATAGGGCTTTCTCTAGAGTTTTAGGGTCGTGGCCGGTGAGATCGATACGGTATTTTGGAGCCCCTATGGTGTATATACGGACTTGATACTTGTCTTCATCGCTTAGTGCCTTATCTATCTCGTTCTTAATTGTGAGTAATAGTTCTCTGATACGCTCGACTCCGTCTGGTTCTCTACTCGTCGCGGTTATAATACCGCTTATCTTAACTTGTTTGACCTCGATGTGTGTTTTGGCTGCTTCGAGGACGGGCTTGATCCAGTCCTCTGGGATACCAGCGTCTCTGAGTGCTTGTTCACCATATATGACGGCGTTTTCAAGGCCTGTCATTGCATCTCCATACGCGTCCTCTAGTTTCCAGATGACTTCTCTGTATGCTTCATCAACGCTTTTTCCTATTTTCTGGGCGACGAGTATAACTAGTGTTGCGGCTTTCACTTTTCTTTTATACTGCATCATCTTACGGCGTTTCTCTCCTTCCATTACTCTCTTCAGGCTTACGTCTACTTGTCCTCTCTTCTTGTATACTCGGATTACCTTTACAACGATCTTTTGTCCTGGTTTAACGACTGTAGCTATATTTCTAACCATTCTACTTGCTACTTCGCTCCAAGGCAGGAATGCTCTCATTCCTCCGTACTCGTCTAGGCTGAGGTAGGCGCCGAAATCGTATACTTCTTCGACTGTTCCTACTACGAGTTCTCCTACCATGGGTAGTCTATGGCGTGGCTTCAACACCGTTCCCGGCGATGACATTTAGTTTCACACCCTTGTAAGCTATGTACAGTTCTCAGAATAAATTATGTATTTGTCTGTTCTCGTTTTGATACGTATTCGAGATTTTGTTCCAATATGCGTGTAAGCCTGTTTCTGTTCATTAGATCGACTAGGAGTGTCTTAAAGTCGTCTACGATTCTTCTCGCCACATCTGTTTTATGTCTAACTCCAGGCAGCAAGGCTTCTGGATAATCTAGTGATCTTAGTTCAAGATAGATTGCTTCAATTATTAAGAGTAGTCTCTCTGCTAATTCGTATTCGTTATTTCGTATTAGTTCTAGACCTAGGCGTTTCAGTTCTCCGGAGAGATCGCCAAGCCCCTGTAAGTATGGAACGGGTGGTATATTTAGTTCCTTGTATCCCGGGAGTTTACTATTCATTATTATTTCGATGAAAAGCTTAGCCTCCACGTATTCGCTAAGAGCGTTATTGACGAGCCCCGTATGGAGGAGTTCTGGATAAGGTTCAGCGAGAGCTAGGAGTTCTCTTGTTTTGTCTTCGCATACTTGTAGATGCTCTGTTGCCTTGGCAAGGTCTCCCTTTAATGCTTCGACAATAGCCCATCCAGAGCGTCTTATTATCTCTCTTGTAAGTTTGATTATTTTTTCCCTAGTGGTGTCTAAGGTATCGAGTCTGTCTTTTATCTCAACAATGTTTGAGGACAGGGTATCTTTAATCGATGTTATGGATTCTTCATTTAATGATTCCTTGAGTAGATTTATTAGGTCCACTTTTCCAGCACCTGATAAATAGTTTCTGTCCTGTGATAATAATATTAGTCGAGCGTAGCCGGCATCGTGGAGGATAGTAAATATATAGTCCGTAGCCTCATAGGGTTTGCAGGGGAGAAGAGAGGATGTCAACAATAGAAATAAGGAAAATGGACGTCTATGACAACGTGAACCCGCCAATATGTACAAGCTGTGGTAGGATAATAGCTCCAGGAGAAAAAGCAGTAGCATTTCTCTGTCCAAACTGTGGACAAGCAGTAATCTGGAGATGCAGCAAGTGTCGTGCTCAGGGCACACAGTATAAATGCCCCAACTGTGGCTTCATTGGACCATGACGAGGTGAATGGGAAATGGCAAGAGTAGCTGTAATAATGAAAGTACTTCCAAACGATGTAAGTATACAGCCCCAAGAACTACTTGAAAGAATCAAAAAAGCGCTCCCAGAAGACTACCAGATAATGGGGAGCGGAGAAGAGCCAATTGCCTTCGGACTCAAAGCGCTAAAGATCATAATAGCAATACCTGAAGAAACAGAAGGCGGAACAGAGAAACTAGAGGAATTCCTAAAACAAGTAGAAGGCGTAGAAGAAGTAGAAATCGAGACAGTCCATAGACTAAGCTAAACAGATCCCTCTCCCTAGCTTTATCCATCATTACCCCGAACAATTCAATTTTCCTGACTTTAGAAATGTTGATTTTACAATTACAGAATAATCTATTATCATTATGCAATATAGACCATCAGTATCGATTATAGTTTATAATCCAGGGAAAAGCGCATCCCTTACATGGGCTAATGAATGGGGATACCGGACCCAGGTAGCTACGAGCTAACAGTACTGCTGGGCCTTGCAGTAGCTTTCTACATGGCATGGAATCTTGGCGCGAACGACGCTGCAAATCCTACGGATACGGCGGTCGGTGCTGGAGCACTTAGCCTCCGTAAGGCAATACTTCTATTCGTCGTGTTCGCGATTCTGGGGGCCCTCCTCGAAGGATACAGAGTAATCAAGACTATTGGAAAAGGCGTTGTAAAAGACCTGGATCCAGTAATGGCGCTCTCTGCAGGCCTCGCAGCAGGATTATGGGTGACGATCGCTACAAGAAAAGGCCTTCCGGTTTCAACAACGCACTCAGCTGTTGGCGCCGTCCTAGGAGTCGGTCTTACTCGACAATACTTAGAGGGAGTAAATGAGTCTATTGACTGGGGAGTAGTAGTTAAAGTCGTCCTAAGCTGGATCACTAGCCCGATAGGAGCAATAATCCTAGCAATACTCCTATATAACGCCCTAAAAATCATCGAGACAAAATTCCTTGCCCACCGAAACGCAGACAAGTTCTTCCGCTACCTACTTATATTCAATTTAGCGTTTAGCGCATATGCATTCGGAGCCAACGATGTTGGAAACGCAACCGGTGTATACGTTACAGCTGTCTCAAGCGTAACAGGTATGCCAGACGATAATACTATGAGACTGCTAGCATTATGGGGAGGATTGGGAATAGCATTAGGAGCACTTATATGGGGATACAGAGTAATAATGACTGTAGGATTTAAGATAACCAAGCTCGACTACGTAAGCGGAGCGGCAGCAGAGCTGAGCAATGCATTAATAGTATATCTCTTCACGAGGCTTGCGATGCCAGTATCTACTACTCATGCCAGTGTATCGTCAGTTATAGGAGTCGGCATAGCCAAAGGCAAGGGGTTAAAGGGCATAGATAAATGGACCGTGTTGATAATCTTGGCGGGATGGATCGCGACTGTCCCGGTAGCCGCCGGCTTAGCCTCACTAATATACACTTTACTTCATATTATCTGATTTTTATCAAAGAAGTAGAAGCCCCCATAGGGGTGAACTAAATGGCTGGTACCTGGGCATGGATAGGACGTAGGAGAGAGGAAGAAATACTCCGTCTAGAGTTAAGCCACATAGACCACATACATGACGTGGCTAAACACTCTCTCGAACTAGTAAAGGCATTTATGGAAAAAACTACCGAGGAACTCGTCGATTATTATGAAAAGGTATCGAAAGCAGAAAACAAAGCCGATGAAGTCAAGGAAGGAATCCTCAAGGACCTCTCTGAAGGAGTCTTCCATCCAATTGACAGAGAGGAGCTACTACGACTAGTCCTAGTGGCAGACGATATAGCGGCACATTTGAAGGCTGCATCAAGAAGACTACTCCTATTCTCGAAGACCAGCAGTAAGAAGCCCTCTAAACAAATCCTGTCTGGGATGGAGCAGATAGCAGAGTTAGCTGTTAGAGCAGTCGAAAAAATAAAGGAAGGAATTGAAGCCGTGAGGAAAAACCCAAGACACTCAGTAGAGCTAGCAAGAGAAATAGAGAGACTAGAGGAACAAGCCGACGACATTAGAAGTGAAGTAGAAGAAAAAATACTCGAATGGTGTAACAAGGAAGGAGAAACAGGATCATGTATAGCATTATATAATGCCCTGGAGAGCCTTGAAACCGCCACAGATAAGTGCGAGGATACCGCAGACGTTATACGAAGCATAGCAATACTAAACTTATAACGTCAACTCATGCTTTTTCCTCGCATCTCAAAGGATCCAAACAGATTATACTCTAACTATAATTATGGTAGTACATGACATATCTATAAGAGGCCTAAATGAGAGAAGAGAGTTTGGGTTACCAAAGAGAAAGACGGAGGTGGTAGCTAACAATGATACACAGCAAGGAACCAACCGAGAACGAAGTTATACTGAGAGTAGAAAAGGCAAGACAACGAGACCATGGCAAGAGAAGGGTGAGGATTGACCTAACTGTTATGAAAAAGCTAGGAATAGAGCCTGGCGATATAGTAGAGATCGAGGGTAAGAGGAAGACAGTCGCTATAGCTTGGCCTGCTCTCCCGGAGGATCACGGGAGAGGCATTATAAGAATGGATGGTATACTTAGAAAGAACGCAAATGTAAACTTAGGCGACAAGGTAATCGTTAGGAAGGCCAAGGTCAAGCCAGCCCAAAAAGTTAGGCTAGCCCCCACAAGCCACACAATATCCGTTGACGAAGGATTCAAAAACTACGTTAAGAAAAAGCTCAGAGGAACACCACTAGTCGAAGGAGACATCCTAATAGTACCGGTTCTTAGCCAGGAAATTCATCTAACAGCAGTTCTAACAAAGCCAAGGGGCCCCGTGATAATAACGGAGAACACTATAATAGAGATCCTCGAGAAGCCAGTCGCTATGATCAATGTCCCAAAGGTAACATATGAAGACATCGGCGGGCTAAGAGATGTAATAGTAAAAGTCAGAGAACTCATAGAGCTCCCGCTTAGACACCCAGAACTATTCGCTAGGCTAGGAATCGAGCCTCCGAAGGGAGTTCTACTCTATGGCCCTCCGGGAACCGGTAAGACCTTGCTTGCAAAAGCAGTAGCAAACGAGAGCGATGCCAACTTCATAGCGATAAACGGTCCCGAGATAATGAGCAAGTTCTATGGTGAGAGCGAGCAGAGACTAAGAGAAATATTCAAAGAAGCCGAACAGAATGCTCCAAGCATAATATTCATCGACGAGATAGACGCAATAGCTCCAAAGAGAGACGAAGTAGTAGGCGAAGTGGAAAGGAGGGTAGTAGCACAACTGCTGGCCCTTCTAGACGGCCTAGAGTCTAGAGGACAAGTAATAGTTATAGCTGCCACTAACAGGCCCAATGCTATAGACCCAGCACTAAGAAGGCCGGGCAGATTTGACAGAGAAATCGAAGTAACATTACCCGACAAGCAGGGCAGACTCGAGATACTGCAAATCCACACAAGACACATGCCTCTAGCAGATGATGTCGACCTTGAAAAAATCGCTGAGATGACAAAAGGATATACTGGCGCAGACCTAGCAGCGCTTGTCAAAGAAGCAGCCATGCATGCGCTTAGAAGATACCTGCCCCTAATAGACATAGAACAAGAGAAGATACCTGTAGAAATCCTCGAGAAGATGGTAGTGAAGATGGAGGATTTCCTCCAAGCATACAAAGAAATAACACCTAGCGGTCTTAGAGAGATCCAGGTCGAAATACCAGAAGTAAGGTGGAGCGATGTAGGAGGGTTAGACCAGATAAAACAGGAAATAAGGGAAGCCGTAGAGTGGCCACTCAAGCACCCACACGTATTTGCGAGACTCGGAGTAAAGCCCCCCAGAGGCATACTCTTATTCGGTCCTCCTGGTACTGGTAAGACTTTGTTAGCTAAAGCTGCTGCTACTGAGAGTGGTGCTAACTTTATCGCTGTCAGAGGACCAGAAATACTAAGCAAATGGGTAGGAGAAAGCGAAAAAGCAATACGTGAAATCTTCAGAAAAGCAAGACAATATGCTCCGACAATAGTCTTCTTCGACGAAATAGACGCAATAGCCCTAACTAGGGGCGCAGACATAGGCAGCAAGGTCGGCGAGAGGATACTTAGCCAGCTACTCACAGAGATAGACCAGATCACGGAAATGTCAAACGTTGTAGTTATCGCAGCAACCAACAGACCAGACATGGTAGACCCAGCACTACTAAGACCAGGCAGACTCGAGAAACTAATCTACGTACCACCGCCAGACTATGAAGGCAGACTCGAGATCCTAAGAATTCACACGAGGGAGATGCCTCTCTCAGACGATGTTGATCTCTCAGAAATAGCCAGGCTTACAGAAGGATATACAGGCGCAGATCTCGCGGCACTCGTAAGAGAAGCAGCAATGCTAGCGCTACGAGAAGACCTAGAAGTCAAAGAGGTAAAGATGTACCACTTCCAAGAGGCACTAAGAAAAGTAAAGCCCAGTGTAACGGACGAGATGCTGAACTACTACAAGAGATGGCTAGAAACCTACAGACAAATGAAAGTAGAGAGAAGAAAGATGCAACCAACAATCATGTTCTAGTCCTCTCATTATTTTATAGGTCCAAGATACTCGCAAAGAAATAATACTTTAACTAGACATATACTTCTTTGATCAATGGGGTTCTAGACGGCTAAAGAGTATTCCTAGATGTACTGATAGGATCTAGAGGGGCTGAGCGAGTATGGTGGAGCCTATCTGGGTGGACAAGCATATCGTAAACGCTGTATGCGAATCGATAGAGAAACTAAGCAAGAATGGAGAAGTCCCGGTAGAGGAGGTCTATTTAATCGAAGACTTATCTAAGCAAGGAATATCGCTCTCACGCCGGGAACTAGTAAAGATACTTATCACATTGGAGACCATAGGCAAGATATCCGTCGAGGCATCGGGTCCAAGAAACGAGTTCAGAATAAAACTTGTCAAAAGAAACACATAGATAAGAGGATTCTATAACGGGGATGGTTCATGGGGGTAAATCTCAGGGAACTCATACCAGACAGGGTAAGGAAAGAAATAGAACTGAAGGCGCTAAGGGGCAAAATCATAGCGCTCGACGCCTATAACATGTTGTACCAGTTTCTAACCGCTATAAGGCAACCTGACGGTACACCCCTAATGGATAGACAGGGAAGGATCACTAGTCATCTCAGCGGACTCTTCTATAGGACTATTAATATTGTAGAGGAGGGGATCAAGCCAGTCTACGTGTTTGATGGGAAGCCACCAGAGCTGAAGAGAAGGGAGATCCAGGAAAGAATGAAGAGGAAGGAAACCGCGGAGAAGAAATATGCCGAGGCAGTAAGGAAAGGAAGAATAGAAGAAGCAAGGAAGTATGCTGTACAAGCCGCGCATCTAACCAAAGATATGGTAGAGGAGTCAAAACGACTTCTCGACGCCATGGGTATCCCCTGGGTCCAAGCACCTGCAGAGGGAGAAGCCCAAGCAGCGTATATGTCATCTAAAGGAGACGTGTATGCGGCGGGAAGCCAAGACTATGATAGTCTTCTATTTGGGGCGAAGAGGCTTGTCAGGAATCTAGCCATAACGGGGAGGAGAAAGCTTCCTGGAAAAAACGTGTATGTGGTTGTTAAGCCGGAGATCATCGAGTTAGAAGAGTTACTGAGAACACTAAACATTACCAGGGAACAGCTGATAGTAATAGGTATACTATTAGGCACGGACTACAATCCCGGCGGAATACCGGGATATGGGCCAAAGACCGCACTTAAGCACGTTAGAAGTATTGGGGACCCTGTAAAAGCATTAAAAGCAGTTCAGCATTTGTACAAGGAGATAGATCTCTTAGAAGTATATGAGATATTCCTGAAACCGCAGGTAACAGACAACTATAAAATAGAGTGGAAAAAGCCCGACAAGGATCAAATAGTAAAGATACTAGTGGAAGAACATGATTTCAATCCTGATAGAGTATCAAAGGCGTATGAGCGATTATATAAGGCATACAGAGAGCATCTGCGAGGAAAGCAGACAAGTCTCGATTCCTGGTTTGGTTAGAGATCGCCCAGTATCCTCTTTAGATCAGGCTTCTTTAGTCCTAAGCCCTGTCTTTTTTCTTCCGTCGGGCTCTTCTCTACGAAATCAAATAATATCTCGGCTGAGAGTTTTCTCTCAAGATATTTCTTGACAAGATCCGCGATTTCCCCAGAGAGTTTAGGCGCCGCATCTAGAGGCACTATTATAGTCACGGTCTCTGATCCGTCAGGCAGATAAACTCTCTTCATGTCTATAATCTTGTATGGCCTTATCACATATTCTACAAGTCTCTGAGGATCTTCGTCTGTGGGGATAACTATTACGTTGCCTATTCTGGGATCATCTAGTGCCGCCTCGATGTGTTTTCCTAGATCTTTTGGAAGCTCGCCTCGATTTGTTTTAACAAGCACTACGAGCTTATTTCCAAAAAGATACGACTTTACATATTCTAGTTCGGAGCCCTCGACTCGCTGTTCTATACTTACCAGAGCACGCATTACTTCTAGATCTATCTCGTCATATCTACCAC
>WAOU01000060.1 GCA_015521095.1 Desulfurococcales archaeon
TACGCGGTAGAGAGAGGCAAGATCGTTATTGTGTCTGATCCTGTAAGCGACGAATATGAGGCTTCACTGTTCTGTGGTAAGTGCTGGGATCTAGGATTTATACCGGTTCCACAGCCTGCCTGGGCATATGACTATACTCAGCCTCCTCCCGTGACATGGTGCAGATAATTTTCCATTTGCCTGGGAGATAGCGGAATAAAATATCTCCAAACGTTCTCTAGATCCTATATATGGGGATGAGCAGGGCTAGATTGTCTGAGACGTGTCTGTGATGACATCGCCCGGAGCGACCCACGATAACTCGAGGCCGATCGTAATTGATTACTAAGTTGTCTGGAGGCCTATTAGGAATGGATTAGAAATATTACAGAGCGGTATACATGGTTAAACTATTGAGTGGTGTTCTGGATGAGGCTTGATTATAGAGTAGAAGAGGTTATGACAAGAAACCCTGCGTCCGTCAAGCCAGATAATACTGTGATGGACGCAGTTCTTATAATGGACAAGCTCGGAATTGGAGCTTTACCAGTAGTGGACGAGAACGGTAGGCTGGTCGGAATATTTACTGAGAGAGACCTGCTGAGACGAGTAGTTGCTAGGAGAAGAGACCCGGAGAAGACTCTCATAAGGGACGTGATGACTCCTAACCCAGTTACAGTTAAGCCTGATGAAAGCGTGGCTGAGGCTCTGCGCATTATGTCGAGTCTAAAGGTTAGACATCTACCCGTAGTAAACGATGCCGGAGTGCTCGTTGGAATAGTCAGTATAAAGGACATAGAATTTGTACAGCCATAGGAATAATAGAGATATGCCTTGTGCCTACGGGCAGGCATAAAATAATAGGGGTTTAAACCTATCACCGTTGGAGGGCTAGACAACATGGCTAGAGCACTAGTGGTAAAGATAAGTGGAAGCCTACTCTATCCACCAGAACCCAGCTACCTGAAGGATCTAACCAATTCGTTGCTAGAGCTCAAGGTCAAGCACGGCGTCACACTAGGAGTCGTGGTTGGAGGGGGCCCAGTAGCCCGTTCATATATCAATACACTGAAAGAACTAGGAGTAGATAACGCGAAATTAGACATTTTAGGAATAGAGAGTGCAAGATTAAACGCCTTCATGCTTGCCACACTACTCTACCCTAAAAGCCCACTCGTCGTCCCTCGAGACATTATAGAGGCTGCATCTATCGCCGCGAGCGGACTAATACCGGTAATGGGAGGACTTCAGCCTGGTCAAAGTACAAATGCAGTATCGCTAGCGTTAGCCGAGGCTCTTGGAGCAAGTAAGGTTATTAACATGCTAAACAATATCGAGGGAGTATACGATAAGCCTCCGGAAACTCCTGGAGCCCGGTTATTAAGAGAAGTGACATACAGAGAGCTTAGGGAGATAATTAACCTTTATCCACAGCATCCAGGCAAGTATACTCTCTTAGACCATACCGCGATGAAGATAGCGGAGAGATCCAAAATAACGATACATTTCATAAAGGGAAACGAGCCAGGTAACCTCATCAAAGCATTTTTGGGAGAGGAAATAGGTACAGTTGCTAGGCCCTAGATTCCTACTCTATACTGTTCATGAAAGTATTGACTATTCTTTTCCATTAACATTTCTCGTGTTGAGCCTCCATCCTATCAATAACTCGAATAATAATCCCGCAACGAATACCATCCACGATAGAACAGTATAACCGTGGATAGTGAGCCCGTATGCGAATAGGGAAGCGATCATTGTTCTGCCAAGACTATCCATTACCATATATCCTGCAGCGACATACCATAACGGCCATACATCCCATCCCTTAGGAGGGCTAGTCGGTTTAGGCTTCTTATACAGTCTAACGGCATACAGTGCTATGAGTGTTGAAGCTAGTGGGAGTACTGCGAATATACTTTGCTCATACACGTATAGGGATATAGCTGCCAGAGGAGGGAGTACTAGGGACAATATAGATGAGAGTTTTCGGGCAGGATCCAGCCCTAGTCTTACTGGAAGCGTGTATAGTCCTTTGCCTTTATCATGCTCGTACTTGTCTAGGTGCTTTCCTATCAGGACGAGTGATACTGATAAGGCAAATGGGAGATACACTAATGCCTGAAGAATCGTATGATTACCAGTCATCGCATAGATCGTTCCCCCAACCATGACCGGGCCCCAGACAATGGCGACGAGCAGTTCGCCGATGCCAAGCCTCTTTGCATCAACCGGAAATCCCGCGTAAAGAAGCATGACAAGTACGCCGATAGCAGATAGAAGAGCTATTATGGGCGTCACTTTTATAGAGAGATACAGGGTCAACAAGAGATCATATACTAGTACTAGTGCAATGAAGTTTCTAATAGTGCGAGGTGCCACTATGTTATCTAGCAACGGGTGTGGTCCATAGAGGGTTCTGAAATACGATGGATCATCGAAACCCCTCTTATAATCATAATAATCATTAATGAAGTTATCCACTAGATGGGCCCCTACGAAGCCAACAAGTATAGCAAGATAAAGTAACGGATCGAAGCTGTCGCTTATCCATGCAATCAAGCCACCAATAGTCACAGCGTAGAACGTCATTGGCACAACACATAACCTGCTGGCAGCCACTACTTTTACGATAACATTGACGTCTTCAGAGTTTTCGGGCACCCGGCATTTTCTAAAGCTATGCCACAGCATCCTCAACGGCTTCACCGCTAAACCACCAACAAGTGGTTTACACTAAGAGAAATATCAAGTCAACATAATCACATCACAAGTACAATATGCCAACACCATACATAAACCCTACAAGACACACTAAAGGAAAAAATACCTCTATGAACAATACCACATCAAAAACGGGGACAACATGACCCTAACCCAAGGGCCCGTCGTCTAGCCTGGTCAGGACGCCGCCCTCACACGGCGGAGGTCCGGGGTTCAAATCCCCGCGGGCCCACCACTCCCCATTAGTGTCCTGTGGATTCCCCGTCGAGTTAACTACACCCGCACGAGTGTAGAGCCTCTCGACGGCTCGGTCTATCGCCTTCTCATACTCTTTTATGAGTATGCGGGCGAGACGACGCAGGTCCCTCTTAGAGAGCTTCTCGACTTTCCCAAGACTCTTATACAGCTGGAACACTCTGACCATTTCTTCGAGCGGTCCGATGTACTTCGTGATGACTATGTCGCCGCGTCGGAACTGCTCATAGACGTACGGTCTTCCCTTGACCCGCTTGATTACTAGGGTCAAGCTCCTTCTCTCCGTATCAACAACTCTATTTACACCCATTTTACTCTCACCCTGTAGTTAACTTTTAACTACGCGGGTAAACATGTTTACCACAACACCCGTCAACATGGCGGAGAGGATGCGTTAACACGAGGGATAATTTGATGGTTAAGGGGGTATATGCTGGGTGGTCTTCCCAAGAGATAATTGTAAATTATATACCTGGAAACCGCGATGATATCTATCCCGATACCCCTCCCGAATACTTTTGTGGCTAACAAAGAATGAGGAGTGAGGACGGAGTAGGGTCTCGAACCATCTGCGCTATACTGTTAAGTGGG
>WAOU01000061.1 GCA_015521095.1 Desulfurococcales archaeon
CTCTTAGTTTTGCTTGTTTTTAACCCCCAATTTGACAGATAAGCAAATACTATTTGTTAATATGCACTACAACTCTTAGTTTTGCTTGTTTTTAACACTATATAGGGGGGATTAAAGTATGAGTTGGCTCTTAGTTTTGCTTGTTTTTAACTCGTGGTAAACGGGCCCGAGTGCGTATAAGGCTCTTAGTTTTGCTTGTTTTTAACGAATGAACAACTCCCCCTAAAGTGGTCTAACCTCTTAGTTTTGCTTGTTTTTAACTTGTGCAATTGTAAAAAGATCGAGCCGAGAGAATCTCTTAGTTTTGCTTGTTTTTAACTCGGCGGGTGCTTGTCTGGTCAGGTGGTGTCGCTCTTAGTTTTGCTTGTTTTTAACATAAAATCAAACACCATAATACCACCCTACCCTATATCTCTTAGTTTTGCTTGTTTTTAACGGGGCTCGGGAGAAGCCTGATCCCAGGGAGCTTCTCTCTTAGTTTTGCTTGTTTTTAACCCAGAGTATGAGACATTATGTTGTAAGCTATAGTGGACATGAGAGGCTCTTAGTTTTGCTTGTTTTTAACCTATGTAATTGTAAGGGGCCAAAGAATTGCAACTCTTAGTTTTGCTTGTTTTTAACCTAAACAATGTCCCTATAGACCTTACAAGTGCTCTTAGTTTTGCTTGTTTTTAACGCACTATCTTTCTAAGGATCTCTACTCCCCACATGACTCTTAGTTTTGCTTGTTTTTAACTAGACGTAATATTTACAATACTGATAGTATTTGCGCCGACTCTTAGTTTTGCTTGTTTTTAACTTGTTTTTTGTTTTCATTCTGGTTGTATTCTATTATATTGTTATTGTTTTTAAAGGTTGTGTTTCAAGTGGAAACGGTACGAACCTAGAGAAAAACATAAAAACCCACCCATGAAAAACTCGCACCAAAAACATAAATAGAAGCGGTTAATGGTGAAGGTTGTATTACTTGGGTAATTCTTGGGTATTTCTTTGGTTTACTGTGTAATGGTTTTCTCAGGTATAATATTGTATTGGGGGATAGTATGGGTTTGGAGAACTTACATAATGCGGTGTCCACTCTGTTACAGGCTCTCAGTATCAATGTTGATACCTCTGGTATTGGGTATTATCTGGCGCTGATAGGGTTACTGATATTCTTGGCGTTTGCTGTGGGTGCTACTGCTTGGGTAGCGTCTAGGCTGGTGAGGAGGATTGCTGATATGACGCCTGGGGAATTCCTGAGGATGCTGTTTATCGTCGCGGGTATACTAGTGTTCCTGGGGGCGGTTATACCATAAAGGAGAATAGTGTAGGGGATGAATGGGGCCTCTAGCCGAGGCTTGAGGATGCCCTCTCTGGGCTCTGAAGTTTTTTCTTTAACATCTTGAGTCTTACGAAGTCTTCTCTCATTCGCTCGTCGAGGACTGTCTTGATGAACTTGATTGCTTGCTGGTAGCTGGGTAGTATGACGTAGTCCATTGCGTTTATGAGTCGTTGTGTTTCTCGGAGCTCGTCTATTAGTCTTCTCATGGCTTCCTCGTATTCCGCCATTTTCAGTAGGTCTGGTAGGAGGTCTCTGAGTAGTAGTGCGCTTTTGGTTAGGTGTGGGCTTGCGTCTGTGGGGTATGGTGGTGTGGGTATTGTTTTGGGGTCTATTTTGAATGTTGGGGTTTTTACTGCGAACAGGACTCTTGTTCCTACTTCGAGTTTGAGTGTCTCCGGGGCGCTCTCTGCGTAGCTTTGTGTGCGTGTGAATCCTTCCTCGGCTACTCCCTTATAGTATTCTTTGAATATCTCGTTCATTTTCTCTAGGACCTTCTCTTGGTATGCCGCGTATTCTTCGGCGCTACTCTTAATGTAGTGGAGGAGTACTTCTCGTTTCTCTTCGAGTACTCCACGTATCTTTTTTAGCATTTTTACTTCTCTTCTTAGCCGTATGAGGTTTATCTTTGTGGGTAGTACTTTTCTTGGATCCACAGCCATTCTCTTTCACCATCCTGCTTCATTTGTATTCTCCATGAGTTGGATCGTATGGGAATAGATGGTGACGAGTAGGGGTTAGGCGCTCTTGTATTTTGGATGGTACTTGCGTATGTGTTCTTCTTTGATGTTTGTGAGCTCTTCTTCTGGTAGTATGCTTAGGATTTCCCATGCTAGGTCTAGTGTTTGTTCTATTGTTCTGTTCTCTCTCTCGCCTTGTTTTAGGAAGCGTTTCTCGAATGCGTCTGCGAACTCTAGGTATTTTCTGTCTACTGGGCTGAGGCTTTCTTCTCCTACTACTGCGGCTAGGCTTCTTAGCTCTACTCCTCTGCTATAGGCGCTGTAGAGCTGGTTGCTTACTCCTGCGTGGTCTTCTCTTGTCTTGCCGGGGCCTATTCCTTCTTTCATGAGTCGTGATAGGCTCATGAGGACGTTGATCGGCGGGTAGATTCCACGGTTGTATAGTTCTCTGCTGAGTACTATCTGTCCCTCGGTTATGTATCCTGTGAGGTCGGGTATTGGGTGCGTGATGTCGTCGTTTGGCATGGTTAGTATAGGCATCTGGGTTATGCTTCCCTTCTTGCCCTTTACTCTTCCTGCTCTCTCGTAGATGCTTGCTAGATCGCTGTATAGGTATCCTGGGTATCCTTGTCTTCCCGGTACTTCTTCTCTTGCAGCGCTTATCTCTCTGAGGGCCTCTGCGTAGTTCGTCATGTCTGTTAGGATGACTAGTACGTGCATGTCTCTCTCGAATGCTAGGTACTCGGCTAGGGTTAGGGCTGCTCTTGGAGTCACGAGTCTTATCATTGCAGGCTCGTCTGCTAGGTTTACGAACATTGCTACTCTGTTTAGTGCGCCTGTTTCCTCGAAGAACTTCTTGAAGAATAGGAAGTCGTCGTACTTGATTCCTATCGCGGCGAATACTACTGCGAATTCTTCTCCTTCTCCTCTAACTGTTGCTTGTCTCGCTATCTGGGCTGCTAGTATGTTGTGTGGGAGACCGCTACCGCTGAATATTGGTAGCTTTTGTCCTCTTACGAGGGTGTTCATTCCGTCTATTGCGCTGACTCCTGTCTGGATGAAGTCCTCTGGATACTCTCTCTCCGCCGGATTCAGGGGCGCTCCGTTCACGTCTCTTTCTTCTTCCGCTATTATCGGGGGCCCACCGTCTATGGGTTCTCCTAGGCCGTTGAAAATTCTTCCTAGCATGTCTTCGCTTACGGGTATCTCGAGGGGTTTTCCTAGGAACTTGACTGTTGTGCCTGTCGTGGTTATGCCTGTTGTCCCTTCGAAGACCTGGACTACGGCTACTCCCCGGGAGACGTCTAGTACTCTTCCCCTTCTCTTTTCTCCGCTTGGTAGTTCTACTTCTACGATCTCGTCGTATGCTACGTTTGAGACTCCCTCGACGATTAGCAGGGGGCCCTTGATCTCTCGTATCTTACTATATTCTCGGACACCGTATACGCTCATTCCTTATCACCTTAAGCCTCCATCTCCTAAACCATAATCATATAGTTTCGGGGAAAAACTAGCCGGATCTAGCCTCTAGGGCTTCAAGAGTTTTTAGTGCCTGCTGTCTTAGCTCTTCGATCTTTTCCAGCTGGTCGTTGGGTATGTTGAACTTGGCCTTTATCATCTCAACGTATAGTCTGCCGAGTGCTTCTCTGATCTGGGATACGGTTATTCCATGGCTGACTAGCTCGTTTGCCTTGTGGTAGAAGTCTATGAACATCTTTAGTAGTTTGAACTGTTTCTCAGGTGTGCTGAATGCGTCTATTGGGTCGAAGGCGTTCTGTTTAAGGAATCCGTCCTTGATCATTCTAGCGGCTTCCAGGATAAGCTTGTCTTTTTCGTCTAGGCTTTCTGTACCTACTAGTCTTACTATGTCCTGGAGCTCTTCTTCTCTTAGGAGTATTTCCATTGCCTGGTCTCTGTATTCTTTCCATCTTGGGTCAACGTTCTTGTGCCACCACTCCGCTACTGTTTCTGCGTATGCGCTGTAGCTCATTAGCCAGTTTATCGCTGGATAGTGTCTGCTGTAGGCTAGCTTGGTGTCGAGTGCCCAGAATACTCGTATGAATCTCTTTGTGTGACTTGTAACAGGCTCTGTGAAGTCTCCTCCAGGCGGGCTAACTGCTCCTACTACCGTTACGCTACCAATTCTCTCTGGTGAGCCTAGTGTTACTACTCTTCCGGCTCTCTCGTAGAATTCTGCTAGTCTTGATGCTAGGTAGCTCGGGTATCCTTCTTCTGCGGGCATTTCCTCGAGTCTGCCCGCAATCTCTCTGAGGGCCTCTGCCCATCTACTCGTGGAGTCTGCTACTAGTAGTACGTCGTATCCCATGTCTCTATAGTACTCTGCGAGGGTTATACCTACGTAGATGCTTGCCTCTCTAGCTGCTACGGGCATGTTGCTGGTGTTTGCGATGAGGATTGTTCTCTCCATTAGTGGTTTTCCTGTCCATGGGTCCTTGTACTTGGGGAAGCGTTCGAGTACTTCGGTCATCTCGTTGCCTCTTTCTCCGCATCCTATGTAGACGACGACTTTCGCGTCGCTCCACTGTGCTAGGCTGTGGAGTGTCACTGTTTTCCCTGTACCGAAGCCTCCTGGTATTGCCCCGGTTCCTCCCTTGGCCATTGGGAAGAGGGTGTCAATTATTCTTGTTCCTGTTATGAGGGGCGTGTTAGGCTCAAGCTTTAGCTTGCTGGGCCTGGGTACTCTTACCGGCCATCTCTGCCTCATGGTTAGTTCTACTTTCTTTCCGTCTGGTGTCTCGACCTCGGCTACGACCTCGGTTACAGTATAGTCTCCTTCTGGGGCGAGCCATTTCAATGTGCCTTTTATTCCTGGTGGCACCATGATCTTGTGTGTTATGAGGCTTGTCTCCTCGACTATTCCTAGGACGTCTCCTGGCTCGACCTTGTCTCCTACCTTCACCTGGGCTCCATTATACCCGGGCTGGAAGTGCCATTTTTTATCGAGGGGTATAGGCGGTACATTTACTCCTCTCTCGATGAAGATTTTTCTATTGGGGTTTTCTCTGGCTATTATGTCAGCGATGACTGGTAGGGGTCTCTGTACTCCATCATAGATGTTTCCTATTATACCGGGGCCTAGCTCTACGCTTAGTGGGGCCCCCGTGCCTTCCACTATCTCGCCTGGTCTTAGGCCCGTGGTCGACTCGTAAACCTGTATGAAAGCCCTGTCCCCGACTATTCTAGTGATTTCACCGATAAGCTTGTCTTCTCCTACTCTGACCATCTCGTACATCTGGGCGCCGCTCATCCCCTCAGCTACTACGAGGGGGCCGGCGATCCTCACAATCCTTCCCTTTACAGGCATATCTACTACACCCACCATCCAAAGTCTGATAATCCTACTCTACAAAAAGCTTCCGAGACGCGACACTCATTAACTTATATTCGTTCATCTTGACGAGTAGGTCAAGGCTATAGTCAAGCCTGAGGCTACCGTCGGGTGCCTCTGCAATAACGCCTCCAAGTATGTCCACAGGCTCGGGGGATACCTCGAGGCCTCGGAGACCAAGCTTGGCTATTATGGCCTGTACAGCGTCCTTGTCTCTCTTATTGGTTTTGAGGATGAGCCTGTCGTAATTCTCCTGTGTGAGTTTGAGGAGTACGCTTTCGAGATACTTCTTGTACCATTCTTCTTCTGCTAGCTCGTCGATCTTCTTCAGCGCCTCCTTTATTACCTCATCGACGTATTTCGATTTCTCGCTTGATACAATAGTCTTCAAATCTAGCTCCAGGCTTGATACGATGCTCTTTAATTGTTCTTCTGCTCTCGAGAACTCTTCTCTGAGCCTTTTCTCTCCTTCTGAGAGCGCTTTCTTGTATGCGTCCTCTATTATCTTATAGGCGTGTTGCTTGGCCTCCTCCAATACTTTCTCAGTTTTCTGCGATTCTCTATTTGCTAGTTCTTCAGCGACTTTTCTCGGATCTCCTAATAGGTCGCCTTTAGCCATACCTTATCACCCTAACCCAAGAGCCCTAGCAAGTAGTTTTTCAACGTTTATCTTCTCAGCAGGGCTCCAAACAGTTGGAAGGATAAGTATAGGTATGTTCAGCTCCTCGGCAGCCTTGATGACCCTCTCCTGGTCGTCCACAACGTGTTTCAAGACGACTACAAGGCTTGCCTCGTCCTTGACTGAGCGTAGTACTCTGAGTACTTCGCTGGTGTTATCTGCTTCTACTACGCTCATCCCCGCGCTCCTGAACAGGGGAAGATTAAGCTTGTCCCCCACTACTACTATTTTTCCGGCTGGCAATAGTTGCACTCCTCCAGGAAATCGAAGATAGTTTATAGGATAAAAAGTTGTCAATAAAACATCATTATTATCAAGCTATAGTTTCCCCAGATAGGAAAATAGATGCCTTGTTATTGTAGAAGATTTTATAATGATATTATCCTCCATCCAAGTATTCTGCCCAGATCTCTAAGAGGAGCACTATGAGTACCTAAGGTGACTACGAGGTGGTTGCCCACACCTGCCTCAATAATATCCTCGATGTCCCTGTCGAACTCGATGGTTAGCTGGGTCCTACAAAGTCTAGTATATCTCGGAACGGAATCCCGTATCTTACCGTCTAATACGAGCAATGCTCTCTTTCTAGGATCTAACTTTGAGACCACGACATTCCTCCCCATAGGTAGTCTTCCGGAGACGCTTACACCCAAGCCTGTTTCGAAATGTGTAGTGAGCTTGTATGAGGAAGCCATTGCCAGAGGGATAGTACAGTGGCTTATAACTAGTTCATTGCCAGTGATCATAGATGTGTTCCCGATAAATGATGGCTTACCTGTAATAAAGTAGTTCGCCATAACCGTCAAGAGAGCGGGAACGTCTCCCTCACATCCCAGGATTATACCTTCACTATTTAGTAATGCTACAGCCAGGCACGGAGTCACCTTAAGCCTCTCCGCTATAGCAAAACAGTTAATGGTAGCAGCGTCTAGATTATACTCATCTATGAGTTTCTTGATTGCAAGATATAGCCGGATCGCGCTCCGGATACTCTCAGAAACTCTCCTGTCAGAGGCCAATGCCTGGAATCTCTTAACAAGCATATCATCGGGTTCCACACCCTCATAATAGCTCACTAATCTATCAATAGAGATATCGACGATCTCTGTTCCAAGCAAGGATCTCAGCTCGGAGCCCGAGACGTTACTATACACTAGCCAAGGACTAATACCGCCGATAACTCCTATTTTCGACCCCTTAAACGATAAGTATGCGAGTATAGACCGGAGCTTCGATGAGATTCTCTCCTTATAATTATTGATTTTAGCTAGCTCAACGAAACTATGGAGAAACCTATAATTCTTTTCTCGAAGATAACTAGCTGCCTCAACCAGAGCCGGTAGACTGTTATATCCGTCGAATGCTATTAGCAGGAGAGGCATGCTTAGCTTGGACACTGCATCCACTATAATATGCTCTGTTCCACCAGAACCCACTATTATAACGGCTAGGTCACATGGTTTTTCGTGAGCATGACTAACTATGTCCTGGGGATCACTATAGGATCCTAGACTATAAAACCTAAGAGTCTTCGGATAATTATCGAAAAGCCTCGTAATAGTACTATACGTTTTCTCGGAAAGAGTACTAGGATGAATCTTGGACACTGCCTGAAATATACATATGTTAAATGTCTTGGTTAGACCTAGATGAATATCTTGTGGCAAAATACATCACGCCTTCAATACGATCCCTAATTATATACCTCATTAATAATATTATAATATGTCGGTAGAATATATAACTAACATATGTAATTATCTTCAGACGAAAACAAAATAAACTATCCTCGATAACAGACATATTATTACTTCTCAATCAACGATAAGATCTTAATCGGGGGCTATGAAGACTGTGGTGGACTATGAGGATAATCCTAATTAACTTCTACCTATGATTACAAGGAGCCCACTGAGCCCCCAGCGACATAGGAAAAATAATTGATATGGAAAGCTAAGGGTAGATCCTTTTGCCCAAGGACTGATAACTATTATCATATATCTCCTTGACTCTCAGTACAAGAGCCGGATACCATGGATGGCTTCTTTCACCATGAGGAACTGCGTGCATGAGATCATGTAGTAGGTTGACGAATTCATAATATGGGCCCTCTTCATGTACTTCCGCCTCTGCCCTTAGCTCAAGTGCTCCCCTATCGGGCGGTATTAATATGCCGATTGCGGCCTCCTTAGTGTCTTTTATATTAGCATAAGTATGGCCTTTGATCATTAGATGTGTGGAGAGTGTAAGTGGGTCTGAGCGCTCGATGTTATATATCCATTCTAGGAGGAATTCTGCGGCGGAAGCATACACGATGTGGCCTTTGCCCCATAATTCATTGTTTATCTTCTTTAGATGCTCTATTGCCTGGTCTAGGTACTCGTCTTTCACGGTAAATGTCAGCATGAAGGGCGCGACGTTTATGCCGGCTGGTCCGTGGGTCGCCACCATTGGTGCTAGTAGGGGACCGGCGAACCTGAATAGTTCTTCTATATTCTCTGTTCTTGTTAGCATTTTCTCGACTAGGCTCTTCCTTGCGTAATAGAATTCTTTCATGTATATATCGGGAATGGCTCGAGTCTTCATTTATAATCACCGCTATGAACTAGATAGTCGTGGAGATACTTTAGTATAATTTGTACGAGGGTTGAAGGTAAGATATTATATATAGACAGTATATATATTTATTCCTGTTATATTATCGTAGTAAATTATGTATTATCACTATTCGTATTAGAATTAAATTTATATATGATGTTCAGCATATTCACCTATAATTGACGTTATCATAGGGTGTATGTTATGAATGCACATAGAATCCTAGCGGCACTCTTTTTAGTGGTGTTAATGATACTACCGCTAGCTCCTCTAACACTAGCGTCACCATTACATCCGTATGACAATCAAGCATGGCTCGAGAAATTCCATCCAGCATTACTATCAAAAGTAATCTCAGGAGAGATAAACGACGATGACGTTATAACCGCAGTATTCAGGCTAAAACCACTACCCTCCTATACACAGTATTTAGTCAGAGGAGACTACGACAAAGCAGTGAACACTCTCAAAACATGGGCGTCAATGACACAAGCCCCATTCATAACCGAAGTATACAAAATGAACGGAAAAGTACTAAACACATTCTGGATCGATAACGTTGTACTAGTAAAAGCAAAACTCTCGGTCATCAAAGACCTCGCATCCTATCCAGGAGTAGTAGAGGTCTTCGAGAACTTCCAAGTACACGTGATCGAACCAGTATCAAAACAACGTGTAAAAACAAGCAGCACGGTTGAGAGCTGGGGTATATTCAAGATCAACGCTACTGACGCTTGGAGCCTAGGCTACACAGGAGAAGGAATAAGAATAGCAGTACTAGACACAGGTGTAGACATAACACATCCAGCCCTCCAAGGAAAAATGCTCACACTCGACCCGACAAGCCCATACTATCCTGGAGGATGGATGGAGTTCGACGACAATGGTAACCCGGTACTAAGCGAGCCACACGATACAGACGGCCATGGAACGCACACGAGCGGAACCGCACTAGGAGGAGACACCTCTGATGTATTGATTGGAGTTGCTCCAGACGCAACTCTAATGCATGGACTAATCCTACCGGGAGGAGGGGGTACATTCGCGCAAGTACTCGCAGGAATCCAGTGGGCAGTAGAGCCCTTCTATATAGACCCTGACACAAGCGAGATAGTCTACACAGGCTTACCTGCCCACGTAATATCAATGAGCCTTGGAGCCTCCGGATACTATGGAACAGAGCTCTTCCCAGGCATAGAAGCAGCACTACTAGCAAACATCATTGTCGTAGCAGCGATAGGAAACGATGGACCAGGTATAAGTAGCAACCCAGGAAACATATGGGGCGTATTCGGCATAGGAGCAACAGACGAATATGACCAAGTAGCATACTTTAGCAGCGGAGAAGTCGTAAACTGGCCAGACCCGCCGACAGAATGGCCCTTCTATAACACCTATCCAAGCAGCTATATTAAACCAGACTTCTCGGCCCCAGGAGTAGACATAACAAGCTCAGTACCCGGCGGAGGCTACGAATCATGGAGCGGCACAAGCATGGCAACACCGCACGCTGCAGGAACAGTTGCTCTCATCCTTCAGGCCAGCGGATGGTATGAGAACCCAGTCGATGATCTTCCAGAAAAAGTCTATGAGATACTCCAGAATGCATCAGTAGATCTAGGAGATCCAGGACAAGACATCTACTATGGATACGGTAGAATAGACACGCTGACAGCAGTAGAAATAGCACAATCATATGCTAAGACTAGTGGAGTACAGGGACTCGTCCTCGACTCAGAAGATTATCAGCCGATCCCATGGACACAGGTATACGTGGTGGAGATTAACAAGACCTATCCTGTCAGACCCGACGGAACCTTTAAGATACCACTCGACCCAGGCACATACACTCTAGTATTCAGTGCCTGGGGATACCAGGAGAAGACTGTAGTAGTAGAGGTAATAGTATCAAATGGAACAGTAGCCGGCTATGTATACGATAGTGTAACAATGCTCCCCGTCTCCGGAGCAGAAGTGAGCCTCGTAGAAGCAGGAATATCAACATATACTAATGATACAGGATTCTTCGAGATAAGCGTACAACCAGGCACATACACGCTAGAAGTCTATGCATCAGGATACAACTTGTTCAATACCAGTGTAACCGTTAGAGAAAATGAAACAACAATAGTAGCAGTACCATTAACACCTCTAGGATCAGGCACCATAGAAGGATTCGTCTACGATAATTCAACAGGTCTACCCATAGCAAATGCAACAGTAGTAGTAGACGGCGGAGTACTATTCACATACACAGGCCCAGACGGTTACTATAACTTAACAAATGTCCCAGCCGGCCCCCATGTGATCACAGTATATGCTCCCGGCTATATGCCAGCGACAGAAAACATAACACTAGCACCCAACCAGACCCTTGTACTAGACTTCTACCTAGAGCCTATACCACCGACAGTAATAGTGTTAGGAAACATCGACTACTACACGGAGCCACACCTGGCAATGCTATTATCCGGGATAGGATACCCGGTGCTAGAGTACGATGACGTAGCACTATTACTCTCAGACTGGGCGAATGGATACATTAATCCAGTAGCAATCGTCGTCGATCATTTCAAGCCCAACAAGTACGATGATCCAACACTAGAAGAAGTACTAGGACTACTAGTCATGGCAGACTTTACAAACACACCACTAATATTCCTGGCCACAAGCTTCTCAGGAACAACTGCAATTGACGCGCTCTACCTCTACTCCAACGATATAGTTAGCGCCGGATATCCAGCACCAATAGCAAAATCCTATGATTATCCGTCGCCCGAATATGTAAGAGTAAACATGCTGGTACCATCTCATCCAATATTCGATGGTGTGGTGCCAGATAATGATACATGGTTCTATCTAGCCGACCTTGATCTCAGCTTCTATGCAGACTACGTAGTATATGATTGGAACACAAGCGTGCCAGTCACACCAATAGCAGAAATAGTAGACGACTACTATGGTGTAAACGGAACATCCATAGCAGTATGGACAACGCCAGGAGGCGCGACATGGATATACATGGCTAGCTTCGGAGAATCATACTGGATGCAGTATATTGATCCCGGAAGCGACGGATTATACAGCAACAACACAGAGCTTGTCCTAATGAATGCAGTAGCTTACGCAATAGCTACCAGACCCACAACCACGCCAAACAAGCCACTACCAGCAAGTATAATCACAAGCCTACAGAAACTAACACCATCAACAATAGAGCCATCATTATACACAAACATCACAGTCCTCCTCGACAGGCTACCATACGGATACGTAGAAGGAACGATCGCCGGAAGCGACAATGCTCTATTAGCAGGGGCCAAGATTGTAGTCCTAGGAACACCAATTGAAGTCTACGCCGGTACGGGAGGATACTTCAAGTTCTGGCTACCAGCAGGCAACTACACTCTAGAAATATCAATGCCCGGCTATAAGACAACATACGCCAACGTCACAGTACAAGTCAACGAGACTACACAGGTAGGACAAATAATACTCCAGTACGTGCCAAGAATAGCGATCCTATACGACTACCAAGGAGAGCTCAAGAACATAATACAAGACCAACTAGGATGGTACGCAGAAGACTTAAACGACCCGTACTCCTTCGCCGAAGCCCTCTACAGCGGATTCTTCAACGCAGGCATATGGGCAGGCTACTACTATGCACCGTTCCCATCATACGATGAATTCTACGCTGTATGGAACGCTATAAACGACACCGGCATAAGCGTGATATTCATGGACCAGTGGAGCAGTCCATGGTACCCAGACCTATTCGGCTACGGTATAAACGCAATGTACAACTACCTATCAGATCCATCAACAAGAATAGTAGACGACTTCTACGGAGAAATATACATCCAGATAACAGAGGCAAGCCCATTATTCGAAGGCTACAATGTAGGGGACATAGTAAAGATACTAGAAGCCAACCCAGGAGGCTGGGGCACAGACTACGCTGCATTCTCAGGGTTCAGCGGAACAACCTTAGCCAAACTAATGCTAGGCGACGGATCAATCCCAGGTGATGCAATAGCCTACAAAGTACTAGACAACGGAGCAAAGATCATACTATTAGCAAGCTGGGCACCCGAAGAATACCAAGACATAGAATTCTGGACCCCCGACGCATACAATATATTCCTAAACGCAGTCAAATGGGCAGCCGCAAAGCCCTTCAACGTAACACCGTCAGAAGTAAATGCCACCGTAGGTGACACAGTAGAGTTCCAGTTCTCAGATCTACCGGCAGATTACCAGGTAAACGTCTACCTAGACGGAGAATACCTACTAAGTGTTACAACAGATAGGAACGGAACCGCCACAGTAACCTTCACAGTCCCACTAATACCAGGTGGTAAACACTCAGTAGCATTCGTAGGAAGCGACGAGATCTACAGGGCGTATGCATCACTAACAGTAATGGCAAAACTCGAGATAACACCAATGAACACAACCTCACCAGGCACACTAGAGATCAACGCGACAGGACTCGAGAAAGAACAAATGGTCTACCTATACATGGACGGCAACTTCATAAGCATACTCAGATCAGATGCTAACGGCCAAATACTCACCACGGTAAACGTACCATTCGTAGCGAGCGGAGAGCACTGCATGAAAATTGTAGGACTCGACGGCTCAACAATAGCAAAGTCAAAAGTCTACGTAGAAAGCCTAATCGAAAGAATATATGGATCCGTAGGAAGCGCCTCCCTAGAAGACATACTATACATGATCCAGTCAATGAACATGAGCATAACAAGCATAATAACCGACGAGGCCGGCAACATCTATGCACTCGTCTCAAACAACTCCAACCAAGTACTCTACATGCTAGACAACGTCCAGAACCTAATAACAACAAGCACAAACAACCTACAAAACCTAATAAACGACCTCAACGGTAGCCTCCAAGGACTAATCCAGGACGAGGCCGGCAACATCTACGCGCTCATAAACACAACAAGCGGACAGATACTAGTTAAACTAGACGATCTCTCAACACAGATATCACAGGCAGAAAACAACATACTAGACCAACTATCACAGCTACAGAGCCTACTAGAGCAAAACGTAACACAGCTAAGCAGCCAACTAGAAGAAACACAGGGCACAGCCAGCACAGGAGTCAGAGTAGGAGGAGTAGCCCTAGTAGCAGCAATAGCAGGAATAGTCCTAGCAATAAGAGGAGTAAAACCCTAATAGCAAAACCAATATACTACACAAATATTTTTCCTCTTCATACTCAAAGCACTTTTTATTGATTACCGCTCCAAACTCCTAATAACTACACTAAACAATATGACCCTTAAGACTCCATGATATCGACCAGATACAATACGTGGGTGTCAACCAG
>WAOU01000062.1 GCA_015521095.1 Desulfurococcales archaeon
CCGTTTCGGTCAACTGGAATAACAGATAATATGACTGCCATGGCGATGACGGCAACGAAAATTCTTCTTAGACGTATAGCGAGCTCCATTATATGATCCATAATCGGGCGTTCAACATCATTGGGGGCATGACCATTATTATCACCGTGATTGTACCCCATAGTATGCCCCCTCAATCCATTCTATTCCCCTTGTATTCTAATCCTAGCACAAAACAATAGAATTATCCACAATCACTAGGTTCCCTAATACACGCTCCACGACTACAAACCTGTAATGATGGATTAGGACTGTTTAGAGAGCCTTGCTATCACTTCCTGTTTTATCTGCTCCCGTGTCTTTCCCTCTGTCTCGATCCCTAGCTTCTTAGCTATTTCAAGAAGATCATCGTCCTGACTTAGAGCAACATTGCTTGTACCTGTTCTAATCTGGCTTGGAGGTTTAACTGTTTCCTCCTCGTATAGGCCTTGGGCCGCTTTTTTGAATTCTCTCAGAGCTTGTCCTAGGCCCCGTGCTAGGGCAGGCAACTTTGTAGGTCCGAGTATCAGTAGTAAAACTACTAATAGGAGAAGTATCTCGTTCGACTGGAGTATACCTCCCATTAAGACACACCATTTTGATATACTAATATATGCAGAAGAATTATTTCTATCGTTCTATGATGTAAGTAATAATCAACTAAAAATTAATATACTCCCTCATTAGAGAGCCAGAGGATATCTTGAGCTACATGCCTAGAGAATAGGGATATTCCCTTGCTCTCGTAAAGTTCCTTCTCTTTTTCCAGCATCTCCAACGCGCACTTCACATCATTATTTTCTAAACACTCTAGCATACGTGGATAATAGTTATTCTTTACGTGCACACGGTCCCCTGTAAATAACTCATCAGAAACTGGCAATCCATTTTTTTCATCAGGACTATTAATATTTGAAAATCTTCTTGGGTCATCTGTGAATAGTCTCCATCCATAAAATCCACTAATATATGCTGCCCTATAGGCATCAGACAGCCTTGTCTTAGACTGTTTAACATAACAAGCTTTTTTCAGTATTTCAAGGGACCTTAATGATAATATCCCTATCATTACTAGAGGATATCCTTTGACCAGTACAGGTGTCAATGCAGAGAGGCGAGACTCGCTGGAATACTCGTATAGTTTTTCAATTATATCTCTACTGATGAATGGATAGTCAACACCTACAACCAGGTACTTGTTATGTTTATAATTATTATATACTGATAATAGGGCCCGAGGCGGTCCTCCACACGGATAGGTCTCGTCAGGAACTATTTTTGCTCCTTTCATCCTGGCCATCGCGTGTATAGAGGGAGGAGTGTGCTTGGAGACAGAAACGTATACTCTATCCGCTACCTGGTCTACGATATCGTAGATCCTCTCGAAGAACGTTTTACCCTCTATTACCTCTAATGCTTTTGGCGATCCGTATCTCTTACTCTTTCCTCCAACTAGTATTATGGCCGCCCGCATATGATCACTCCTTCCAATCCGCTTGAACAGCCTATAAACGGATCGACAACATCAATCTATATCCCAAGGGATTCTTTACGCATAGACCCTGTCTACTACATGAATATATGTGCCAGCTAGTCATTATAATATATTAAACCGGTTAATAAACAATGACCCGAAACACTCATAATAATGAGAAAATACACCTAGTCAATCTGCCCGACGGATATATAGAGACAAATAAACCATATAGACTTCTTCGTCCACATCCAGTCTATATACTCGCCGTACATGATTATTCACGAGAAGGCCCAGGTCTTATGACATTATCATGGATTATGCCTCTAGAACCTGGAGAATTCACAACTATAATGGTTATCGATAATAAAAATTACACATCTTCCTTGCTAGAAAAGAACGAGTACTTCACAATTAGCATTGCTCCATGCCGTATGCTGAAATACGTGAAATACTATGGCACCAAGTCAGGTAGATATCTTGATAAAGCACTCGTAACTCAGATAAGATACTCGTACGTATCAACGAATCCCCCCATAATTGTTCTAGACGAATCTCCTGCATTCCTAATACTTAGAAAAGAAGAAGTAATGAGAAGGAAAACAACAAAGATAATAATTTCAAGGATAATTGGATCATACACTAAGACAAGCTCCTATGACATAGAGTACGATGCATTAAGGCTCAGGGATTCGAGCTGTCTGCACCTCTATAAGCACAGATTTCTTTCAGTTGACGGCAGAATAATCGAGACATATATGACGCCGTGGGGTATTGCTATGAGGAGTCCTTGGCGAAACGACAAATAATATTTAAGCTTTATTCAAGGCCTGCATTTATCTCTTGTAAAAAACGAGTATTAGTAGATATGTTTATTGTTATATATCGATCAACATAATACCACTAGAATCTATATAAATCTACATGAACGAGAGTGATAGCCATGAGCAAGGGACTAGCTATAATTATGTTTTCCGGAGAAGCGGAGAAATTTATCCCCCTAGCTGTTCTCACCCAGACAGCCGCAAATCTAGGCGTACCAGTCAAAATATTTGTTTCCGGGTACGCAACACTATACTTTGCTAAGAACAAGCCCGAGCCAAAGTTTACTAATGAATTCGAAGAGTTCGCACCCAAGCTCCTAGAAGGAATGCAGAAACTAAACATGCCCAGCTGGTACGAGATACTACAAGAAGCAAAGAAGAACGGCGACGTCAAAATCTATGTCTGCAGCCTGATGGCAGAAGTAATAGGCCTAAAGAAAGAAGACCTCGATCCAATAGTTGACGACGTAGTAGGAGCAACATTCTTCATGATGGAGACCGACGGATACCAAGTCATCTTCATATAGCGTAAATATCGAGGTGTAACGAAAATGGCCGAGAAGATAGTAGTAGACGCGAAGGGAATGGCCTGCCCTGGACCCATAACCCAGCTAATCAGAGCATATAGAAAAGCAAAGAACGGCGACATCATAGAGATCTACGCTACAGACAGCGGCTTCAAACCAGACGTAGAAGCATGGGTCAAGAAAACTGGCAACGAACTACTAGAACTAACCGAAGAAAACGGAGTAATAAAAGCAGTAATCAAGGTAACAGCAAAGTAACTAACCCCACACCACATTTTCCCCTCACTACCAAACACCTAGGCAAGCTATGAGTATAGGTGATATAGAGATGACGAAAGAAAAGATACTAGTATTAGGCGCAGGAACCGGCGGGCTAGTGGCAGGCAACTTGCTCGCACATCATGGATACAAGGTAACAATAGTAGAAAAGAAAACAGAGCACTTGTTCCAGCCAGGCATGCTATGGATAGCGTTCCAAGGACACAAGCCAGAGAAGTATATCAGACCCGTAAAGGAGCTAGTAAAACCAACTGTTAACCTAGTCCAAGGAACAGTAAAAACAATAGACCTAGACGAGCGTAAAGTAGAACTAGCAGACGGAAGAAGCCTAGACTATGACTACCTAGTAGTAGCACTAGGATCGACACTAGCATACGAGGAGCTGGAAGGACACAAAGAACTCGTAGAAAAATACGGCGACTTCTACTCAGGAGCACAGAATGCTGCAAAGTTCTGGAGCCACTTCTCCCAGTTAAAGGAAGGAACCTTGGTCATCGCGGCAGCCGATCCACTCTACAAGTGTGTACCGGCACCTCACAAGGCAGTGTTCCTATCGACGTATACGCTGAAGAAAAAAGGACTACTAGGAAAAGTAAAAGTCAAATTAGCGGTTCCATTCATCTATGAGTATCCCAACGAGACCATTAGCGAGATACTAAGACCCGTTTTCGAAGAACGCCAAATAGAAGTATATACAATGTTCACAGTCGACAGAATTAGCCTCGAAGAGAAGAAGATATACTCACTAGAAGGAGAAGAACTAGAATTCGACCTAGCCGCAGTCATCCCGTTCCACAAAGGACCAGACGTAGAATTCAAACAGGAGGGAATAACAGACGCAGACAGATTCATCAAAGTCAACAAATACAAGCTCAACATTGAAGGCTACGATGACGCATTTGCAATAGGAGACTGCAACAATGCTCCAACAAGCAAGACAGGTGTAACAGCACACCTAGGAGCAGAAGTAGTAGTAGACCAGATCATGGGATACGAGGCAAAGTTCACTGGAAGAACCAACTGCCCCGTCGTAACCAATGGCGAAGCACTATTCGTGATAAGCGACTACGATAATCCACCTGTCCACGTAAAACTAAGCAAGATGAAGAGACTAATGGAGGACTTCTTCATAGCGAGCTACTGGAGCAGCCTTAGAGAACCAGAAAAATGGAGGACGCTGTTCGGAGCCTACTTCAAGGCAACAGAACCCGCAGTACTAAAGGAGAGAGGGTGGTAGAGATGGCGGAGAGAGACGTATTAGAAGCCCTTATAGAGAAATTACAGGATCCGGAGTTCCAGTCATCGATAGAAAAACTAGTCATGCTACTAGACAATATGAATAAGAGCGGGCTACTAGACCTACTAGTAACAGTGACGGATCCCGACGTTATAGATAGATTAATGGAGATACTCATAACTACTGGAACCATGAAACTACTCGATAATCTGGACACACTACTAGACAAAGCTGGAGACATGGTCGATGCCATGACCCAGCCCGCAGAACCGGTAAGCATATCAAAACTACTAGCAGAGCTTAGCAAGCCAGAGGTAGCTAAGGGACTTGGAAAACTAATCAAAGTATTAGAAGCCTTAGGAAAAGATTAAGGCTGTATAAAAACATGATTAAAGAAAAGGAAAAAGGGTTTTTCCTCTTTATTGTTTTGATTTCTCTTTTGCGTTTAGACAGGCGCCTATGTTCTTGAGTAGCATCATTACGAATCCTAGGCCCTTCTGAACATCTGGGTCTCTTAGTGCGCCCAGCAGACCAAACATTCCCATCTTGTTTGCTTTAACTGGATCAGTCGTAGCTAGTCCCTGGAATGCACAGTGTACTGTCTCTTCCGTGTTTTCTTTCATACTAGCCATTTGTGCTCCATCTACTCTTCTAGCAGCCTCCATTACTCCTCCTAGTAGTGCTACTAGTCTTGTCATGCTGGTATCGTTCTGGAATGCTTCCATTAGCGCTTCGCTGTCGCTTAGGAAGTTCTTGAGCATTCCAAGTATACCGCTCTTCTTTAGTAGTACCGCTACTTCCATGAGTTCTTTTAGTGCGGCTACTTCAAGCCCTGTCTCATCCACTCTTATTTTTTCCTCTGCCATTCTCGTTCACCTCCTCTTAGGGTAGTCTTAGCCTGTCCAGCCATCCCTGGTAGAAAGATCTCTTTACTAGTTTCATTAGTCCGCTTTCCATTGCATTATAGCACTTGTTCCAGACGTACATTCCGTTCTGGTACTCTACTTCACATACTCCCATGAAGCCTTTGTCTCCTACATATGCTACACATGTTACTGGTGGGTAGTCTTCTATTTCACCAACACCAGCTAAGTCATCGAGAAGAAATCCTGTTGCCCTCACGGCTGCTGAGTGTATGAATACTCCTGCGTCTGCGAGTCCTGTTGGTGGCATTGCATGGCTTCCTACTAGGAATACTTCTTTGTAGTCTGGGTGCCTGAAGTCTAGTGCTCTTACTTTTGTGAATCTCTTATCGTGTTCGAACACGAATTCTGGCTTGTCTAGTATCTTTGGTAGCCTCATTGGAGGTACTTTTATTAGGAAATCGTATGTTGTAGAGGATCCGTCTATGAATTCTATTCTCTTTGCCTTTGGATCTATCGCTTTGAGTCCCTTGTGTGGTGTGAACTTTATGTTGTACTTCTTGAAGTATTTTAGCCAGAGTCTACCTATGTCTGGTCCAAGAGCCTGGACTGTAGTGAACCCGTTAGGCATATAAGGTGTTATTACGTGTATGTCTACTTTCATTCCTCTCGTATGATAGTAGTGTCCTAGGTATGTTGCTACCTCCATGGGATAGATTCCGCATCTATATGGTAGCTCTGGGGCAAGAATTACTAGTTTTCCGGCTTTGAATTGTTTTAGTGCTTTATACATTTCTTGGGCCGCTTCCGGATCGTAGTTGTGGTATCCTGCTTCTGCTAGTCCAGGATATGCTTCCCAGCCGTTCCTTGTTCCAAGCGCTATTACCAGGTAGTCGTAGTCTAGTTCTTTCCCGTCTTCCATCTTTACTTTTCTATTTGCTAGATCAATGTCTGCTGCAGGACCTATGACTACGTTCACTCCGTATTTCTCGAGTCCCTTGATAGGAGCTCTGGTTTCCTCTATCGGCATTCCTTCTATGGCTACATCCATCCACAGGGGAGGCATATAATGCCACTCGTCTTTGTTTATGAGGGTTATCTCAGCGTCTATTCCATAGTGCCTGATTTTCTCGGATAAACGAAGCGCTGAAACAACTCCTCCCGTGCCACCACCCAGTATGAGTATTTTCTTGGTCAAATACCATCACCGGTCTACGATAGATGTTTTTAATTTCATATTTGAATACATGAAAAAACTTATTTAAATGAATATATCTATCCAACATACCATTCATCTAAACGAAAAATTATAAATATTAACCATCTACGAAAGGTGACGCACACTTTCTAGTAATGTAGGATTCCTACCCGCAACTATTTTTCTAGAGATAAAAATGAGGAACACGGAAAGAAAGATACATGAAACCAGTGGGATTCCTAAATAGACGTATAATGCATAGCTAATTATCGGAGAGAGAATAGCGGATATAATACCACCAACTACTTGCCAAGCTAATTTATCCTTAGGAGGTACCCGATTCAATAGAAAGACACCGGCCATCAATGATCCTGTGAACCCCATGAAGGCCCCTACGTAAAGAGATCCAAGTAGAGATCGCCCTATACCTGTAAGATACAATACAGCAATAAAGTAGAGAAATACTCCTAGTAATCCGGATATATTAACTCTGAAGCTAGGATAGAATCGCCAGGCCTGTTTTAAGAAATCTAATATTACGTCTGCACCTAGCTTGCTCTGTCCAGCATATCTTCGTTGGAACACGTAGGGTACATCTACCACTCTGAGATCGGGATGCTGTACTAGGATCTCTATGAGGATCTTGAATCCTCTAGGCCTAAATTTCTCTATACTCAATTTATCTTTTCTAACCGCGAAGAAGCCTGCAAGTGGATCTGTAGTCTTACATGTCTCATCAACAAGCAGTTTTACGCCGATTGTTCCTAGACGGCTCATTAGTAGTCTTATCCTGCTCCATCCAGCTACACCTCCTCCCTTCACGTAACGAGATGCTACTGCTAGATCTGCGCCTTTTTCTTCGAGAACTCTGACTAATTTTGGAACTATTTCTGGTGGGTGCTGGAGATCGGCATCCATAACCACAATATAGGATCCTTTTGCATGACGGAATCCTTCTACTACAGCAGAGGCAAGTCCTTTCTCGTCGACTCGTAGGACACATTTGATCCTCTGATCTCTACTTGAAATTTGTTTTACTATGCTACATGTCCCGTCAGGAGAATTATCGTCTACGACTAGGACCTCGAAGTCGTTGATATCGTTTGATTCGAGTACATCGACTAGCCTCTCTACGAGTACTTTTATATTTTCCGCTTCATTGTATGTAGGTATCACTATCGTTAGTTTCGGGTTAGAGTAGCTACTCATCATACACCTACCTATAAATGTCGTCTTGCTTCTCCGGTTAGGAATGATATAGGACCCTAATCAATAATAATTTAAATGGATACCTACTATATTGTCTTTCCCGTTTTAAGCATGTCTGCCCCCGTGATTAGTGAGACGCCTCCTATTGTAGCAGCGAGAAGGCCAGCGCTTATCTTACCATTATAGGCCATGTAAATGCTCGCTATGAACAATACTAGGGAAAAAGCAATTAATAATACTCCTATGATATCAGTCGTTTTTCTATCTTTCACTTGTGGTTTTCCTGTTGCCATTTGTCTTTGCACTCTCCATGTCGTATTCTGTTATACATACCATTATATTATTGATATTGACTGCTATGGCGACAGGTATGGTTGACATATTGATTCAACTTCTGGCGGTACTTCGTGTGTCTTCATTGCTTCTTCTCTACCTATTGTGAAGAATCCTTGGACTATCTCTGCGTGTAGTTTAATTACTTCGTATGCACAATCATTCTCAGCAACTTTTACCACTTTTATCGTAGTCTCGTTTAGCCTGATAATAGTTGTATTTACGTATTCTCGAGTTATGTTAGCGTCTACCTGGAAGACTGGATCGTTAGGTCTAGGTGTTCCTCCGTTCTCGATTACGCACTCCATTTGCTTAATGTGATTTGCAAGTATGTCGGCAGCAGTACTGTTTGGAGCGGTTATAATCCATATAATTGTCTTATTCTCGGGGTACTCGTAGTAGTTGAACTTAAAGAGGCTGTGGTGATCGAAGAGCCAGTTTATGCTCTGCCCGATCGTCAAGTTTCCTAGACTATTACAAGTAGTCATGTTCATCCAAGAACCTTCTCCCATCATTCCTCCTTGACCTGTTCCCTGGCCCATTCCTCCATGGCCCTGTCCGTGTCCAGTAGTCTCTTCTTGTGTTTCAGGAGTTGGCTGTGTGTTCTTTGCGATCATGTATCCTGCGCCTACGGCTCCGACTGCAATGACCGCGACAATAATTGCGAGATATATGGTCTTCATGTTATCATTCACCGTCAAATAATTATTATAGTATCAGCTAAACTTATATAGATGAAATAGTTCTAGTGCAAAAACTCCATACAAAACGTAATAATATACCACTAACGTGAAAGAATGATATCAATCAAATCAACGCTTCCCGTCAAATACGCTAACATTATATAGACCGTTACGAACACCGCAAGATTCGTCGCCCTACCATGGCCAAGCATCCTAGACCAAGCATATGCTGCTCCAGCAAGTAGTAATGATATCATCATTATCTGTTTAGATTGAAGCGAATAGTAAACATAGTAAGCTGTGAAAAGCTCCAATGGGAGAATCTTATTCCTTGCTAGGACCCCTGAGACGGTTTCTACAAGGCTAAAGCTATTCACGGGGCCCAGTAGACTTTCTATTACTAATGAAACCATTATAGTCAGCCATACAAACAATATAACATAATATCCTATTCTATACGCTGGATAAGCAGCCAATAGACTCAAAATAAACAAATATACGGAAGCTATTATGGAGACAAATAATATCCTTACTGTTTCTTTGGAGAACAACGCTGGAGATCCAAGAATCATGTATGAGGCTAGACCTAACAAAGCCATTATCATGGGCAAAACAGATCTTGTCAACAAGCCAATGCCTACATATCCTACTATTATGAGAATATGTCCGTCAAGCCTCTTAGCAAATAAGAGAATGGCTCCCGCAAATATCATGATAGATGGTAGAACTAGGTTCCACGAGTTAAAAGAGGTAATCATCAATATCGCAACCATAGAGTAGCCCAAGGAGAGAATTCTATAATCAGTTATGTCCCTATTCTCTATCACTGCTAGATCGCCTCCATTAGGTGCAGTACCTTTGATAAACTATCGACTATAACTAGTCTTGCCCTGTCTACCGGGATACTATCTTGTTCCTTGCTCAATAGGTTCATCATCACTCTTCGGATAGCTGTGTCCAGCTCGGTGTCTCCTGAGGGCAGGTAAACCACGATTATCGTGTTTAATGGATTGAGCGGATATCTCTTCAATACCTGTTTTAGAGCCTTTAGCCTAGTTCCGGGCCCTAGGAGAACGATTTTCCTAGTGTGTGTTGGGGTTTCCATAAAGAAGCGGTCGAGTGCCTGAACCTTATTGATATCGTTGTCAACTGTTCCGGGGCCTGTGACACTTAGTCTGAGTCTAAGAACATCTACTGCGTCGCTTCCCCTAAGAGGTCCCCAGGACTCCCACGTATTTCCTCTATAGATGTAATAGTATACGTTTCCTCCTGATCCCGCCACTCTTCTAGAGATCTCGAGCGAAGTCCTCATTATCCAGTCGGCGGGAGCCATTCCGGGAGAACCAGGCCATGATTCTAGCGATAGGTCCAGGAAGAGTGCTACATCTTCTTTTGCCCCCATAATTCCTTCCCAGACCATGAGGTTTCCTGTTCTCGCCGTTGCTGTCCAGACTATTCTCCTGATATCATCGCCAGGAACATATTCTCTTATCTGATAGAACTCTGTCTCGAAGCCCTTGTAACGGCTGTAAGTTAACTCGAATAGTCCTCTCCTAGACGATGATATCATAAATTCTCCAATGCTCATAGGATAGACACTTATGCTGGTCCTGACCCTATGGACCCTGTAGTGTTTGAATAGTCCAAAGGGATCTCCAGTTGACGAAACAAGGTAATCTAACTGATGATATCCAGGAGCTGGCGTAACATGATACTCTGCAATAATCATGTCTTCGCCTTGTACAGGCTTCAATACTATTCTCGTAGTACCCTTCGCTCTAAGCCTTTTGGGTGGTCTGTCCTCGACAATCATGTATGAGGGCCATTCTCCATTCTTTTTCCTGGCTTCGATTATGATTTTGAGCGGAGCCCCTTCACCTGTCCTAACATTATGACGTCGGACTACTTCAATATTGTAGAGTTGTCTTGCCGAGCGACTGGCAACACCATAGGAAGCAGCTAGTATTATTGTGATGAAGGATGCTGTTGCAAGGGAAAGTAATCTGGCTACTCCGAATAGTCCTGATAGCAGGAATGATAATGATGCAATTGCTAGGTATACTGCTCTCCACGTCGGTTCGATCCTCAATATGTTGTCCTCCCGAGGACGATCTTTGATAGCCCTTTATGGGGGCTCTATCTTCTCTATTACATTATCTATTATTTCTCTAGCAGTAATACCCGATAATTTGGCCTCAGGTTTCAATACTATACGATGTAGTAGTACTGGATACGCTGTCTCCTTGATATCATCTGGAGTAATATAATCCCTGCCCTCGAGTAGTGCCTTTGCTCTAGCCAGCTGGATCATACCTATTACTCCTCTTGGGCTTGCGCCTAAGAGTACACGTGGATCCTTCCTAGTTTCCATCGCTATCAACGATGCATAAACCTTTATGTTTCGATCGACATGGACATTCCATATCTCTCTCTTTAACCTTGAGAGTTCTTCTCTATTGGTCACGCTTTTTACATCGAACTTCTCTATGTCGTACAGTTTATCTATGATCTCTACCATTTCTTCCAGACTAGGATATCCTATCTCCACCTTGGCCATGAACCTGTCCACCTGCGCTTCGCTAAGAGGATAAACACCCTCGAACTCGACGGGATTCATAGTTGCTATAACTGTGAAGAGATCTGGCAGTTTATAGGTGGTGCCCCACACTGTAACCTCCTTTTCCTGCATCGCCTGTAGTAATGCGGCCTGCGTCTTTGGTGGTGCCCTGTTTACCTCGTCGACCAAGAGTATCTCTGTGAATACTGGGCCCTTCTCGAAGACGAATCTCCCCTCTCTCCAAATCATGGTGCCCGTTATATCGCTAGGCAACAGGTCTGGTACGAACTGTATGCGTTTAAAGTCGAGTCCAAGGACTTGTGCTACAGTTTTGGCGATCAGTGTCTTGGCGACTCCTGGAATTCCCTCGAGAAGAACGTGTCCTCCTGCGAGGAGCACAGCAACTATTGTCTCGATTTCCTTCGTCTTGCCCACTATTACCTTTGATACTTCTTCTCTTATCCGATCTATTAGAGCCAATTCAAGCACACCACTCCACGATAATCCCTAGTCTTCTCCAATGGATTCGAGTAGCTCTCTTGGATCAATATCTTCTCCCTCTATACCGAGGCGAGAGGCCAGCACCGATAACAGGTACTCCTCCGCGTCTTCCAACGGATCTGATCTTGTCCTTGGCGTCTCCCCGGGATATAGGAATATAATTGGCCAAGGAACTGTGGCCAGCAACAATATGGCTAATATTACTGTTGGAGAACGATCCTCTACTATACCGGGTATACTAGCTATTGTAGTTGCTAGCTCGTTTGTGAGCCGGTTCAGGACATTTGCTCTTTTCGACGACAATATAATATAATGAGTATTATCTATGATTATTGTGGAAACATTACGTGTAACATTATCGACGAGTTGCTGTGCAAGAGTTCTTGTGGGAGAAAATCCCGCTAAGTATCCTCCGTATAGGAAATTAGCAAATATTGATGAGTCACCCACAACCAATACAACTCCCTTTCCTACCTTGTAGAGCACTGCGGCCGGACTACCATCCTCATATGTACATAGTACTTCTCCACCCGGTACAGTATCGAGCCTAGTAGCCTTTGTTGTATAGTAGTGGTCTGATCCACAATTTAGGCCTACTATGTATCCCCAGCCCTCACCTTGATGGGCCCGAGACTCATTGAATATTATTTCTCCTATTCCGCCGACCCCGAGCGAGTTTAATAAAACAGAAACATTTCCAGATTCATCTGCTATAAGAAGATTAAGCTTACCCGTCTTCACTTCCTCGGCTATAATATTTGCCTCTGTCCTATTGAACGGTTTATCGGGTCCTAGTATAATGTAGAGTATCCTGCCGTTATCCTGAGAGGAGAGATCCTTTACTCCTCCGAGTACCACGTTATGATGTGAACGTGTGAGATCGGACACGAATAGGCTTGTGCCTCCCGGACCATTATTTTCAGGGCTTGTTGATAGTAACGGGTAGCGTTGACTAGGCCTTTCTCCGGGACTCATTGCAATAACGAGCAAGAGTCCTATTATTAGGACTATCAGTGCTTTCTTAGCCAATCTACTAGCCCCCTTGCTGTGCTTTCTATAAAGTTGACTTCGTCGATCGTAGGCTCTCCTTTTCCATACATCGATTTATCATAGTGATCTGCTAGGATCAGTGACTCCGGGCTATCTATTACTTTGGCTAGTTCCTTCATGGTTTTTGATGAATAACTCTTACCCATCGATTGTTCAAGCGAGCTCCGTAAATACAAGTATATTTGACGGAGTTTTTTCCTAAGCCCCTGATAACTATATGCTACACTGATTATACCAGTACCTTCTATTCCTTCGAGCTGGGTCTTAACAGGGTTCTCTTTCCTGTATAATGTATATATCATGTAGAGTGTGATTAGAAACACTATAGCGTATATGGCTAACGTTCCAAGTAGTGACCATAGGTTATTATAGGGCTCTGGATTACCTTGTATAGCTGTTGTGGTTTGAGGAGTGTACGTTGTATTTACTAGTATATGCTGGCCTGTAATATTGAGGAATCCTCCTGTTGTTGCTCCTGAGGGTGCACCTGGTATCACGTGATGCGAGTTACTTAGCAACTCTCAACTCCCTTCAAGATTCTATTATCGCGATTGGTTCCATGCTATATTACATACATGGAGTGGTTGGCCTCCCGTCCGTCACCGCATTGTAATTGGGCTCTTGGAATACATTAATATTCCGGAAGTATCTAACAATGCAATAACCGTGATATAATCCAATATATCGGCATGAATAATAATCCGTGAATATCCATATTATTCTATGAGAGGGCGTGGATAGCTGTGATAGATCAATCATTCCTCGAAAAAGTCCTTGACTATATGCAGAAAAATGGATCCTCATATAGTGAAGCAAGGTTTCACAAGCTAACAGGTTTCTCTTTTACCATGCTCAACGGTCAACTAATAGGAGCAAGCTACAAAGACTCAACAGGAGTAGCTTTACGGTCCCTAGCCAACGGAGGACTTGGCTTCTCCTCCACAAGCCTAATAACAAAAAACTCGATCCTTGAATCGGCAAGTAGAGCACTAAAAGCCGCAAAGTCACAGAAAGACTTCAAGCCGAGAATAGGACTCTCCGAGGAATATCTCGCTAGAATCTCTTATCGTGTCTCGGAGAAGAAGCCTATAAGTGACTGGAGCGATGAAGACCTCATAAAATATTTCCAAGACTTATACAAGGGTCTCGACCTGGATAAGAGGATAAACGTTACACAAGTCCTATTAATGTTCAAATACGACATAGAGGAGAAACTCCTAGTAACAAGCGATGGAGCATTCGTGGAATCCTATATCCCAAGAATAGAAGTATTCTACTCGATAACCGCCGAGTATCAAGGCGAGAGAGCTAACAGATGGAACCAGCTTGGCGGAAGTGGAGGCCTAGAATTACTGGAAGAATTGAAAATAGCCGATAACCTAGAAGATGACTCCAAGAGTCTCTCAATTTATTTGCGCGAAGCAGAACCGAGCCCCTCCGGAAAAATGGACGTAGTACTAGGCCCAGAGATAGTAGGCCTAGCGATGCACGAAGCTGCAGGACACCCAAGCGAGGCGGACAGAGTCCACGGCAGAGAAGCTGCCCAGGCAGGATTAAGTTATAGGAGGAGGCTTGAGCCAGGCTACAAGATAGGCAGCGAGCATGTAACAGTAGTTGACGATCCTACAATACCAGGTAGCCATGGATTCTACCTTGTGGACGACGAAGGTGTCCCTGCTAGACCAAGATACCTGATTAGAAACGGATACCTGGAAGAATACCTTCACAACAGGGAGACGGCCTATGAGATGAACACCCATAGCAATGCATCCGCCAGGGCTAAGGAATGGTGGGCCGAGCCTATAGTTAGGATGGCGAATACTTATCTCGTACCCGGAGACTACAGCCTCGACGAACTCCTAGAAGACGTAAAGCACGGCGTATACATAAAGAAGTATATGGAGTGGAACATCGACGACTACCGGTGGAGAGCCCGCTACGTCGGCCTCGAAGCCTACCTAGTAGAGAATGGTAGAATAACTAGACCAGTAAAGAATCCTGCTCTAGAAGTAAACAGCGTAGAATTCTTCTCAAGCATAGACGCGATAGGAAAGGACCTAGCATTCTACGCCGGGACCTGTGGCAAAGGAGAACCCGGCCAAGGAGTCCCTGTCTGGTTCGGAGGCCCGCATATCCGTATGAGAGGGGTGAGAATATTATGAACCTAGAAGAGTTCGCAAAGAAACTAGTCGAGAATATAAAAGGACACGTCCCAGAATACATAGTACAGTTAGAAGCCGAAAACTCGGTAATGCTAAAACTAGCCAATGGCAAGCCATCGGTGACACAGTCCTGGAACGAAATCAGAGTCAACCTATACCTCGTGAAAGACGGCAGGATGACCGTGTCAAGTTTTAGGACAAGTAGTCCAGATGAGGCAATAGAAAAATCTATCCGGATACTTGATAAACTGACTCCCTCACCACTATACGCTCCCCTACCCGAGTCAAACGGAGCACCTTACCAGCTTGTTGACGAGAACGTTAAGGAAATGGCTATATCAGGAGATATATCACAGATGATATCAGACTTATCCTTAACGGAACTAACAAACTCCGCCGGTGCAATAACCGTATCCTACAAGTCACAGCTCCTTGTAGGAAGCAACGGTGCCTGGCTAAAAGGAGAATCCACCAGTTTCCAAGGCTATCTAAGAATCTTCCGCGGCGACGATGCTAGCGGACAGTGGAGCTGGACCTCCACGCGATACGAGCCAGGCAAGGCCAAAAAGGCAATAGAGAAAGCCGTAGAGCTCGCTGAGACCTGCCAGTCTCTTCCACAAGTAAAACTTGAAACTCGAGATTATAAGATACTCCTATCACCAATGATTGTAGGAAATTTGCTACAATACGTGACGATGGCAGCTAGTGGCGCCAGCCTGATCTTTGGAATGAGCTTCTTCCGCCCAGACGATCTTAAACAACAAGTCGCCAGCGAACAGCTAAGCGTAATCGATGATCCACACTATGAGGATCTCCCAGGCTATAGACTATTCGACGACGAGGGCGTTAAGACCTTCAGGAAACATATCTTGAACAAAGGGATATTTGAAAACATTCTACATAATAGTAAAACAGCACGATTACTCGGTGGAGAAACAACAGGGAACGCAGGTATAATCCAGCCAACACCGTTCAACATAATCGTAGAGCCAGGAGACCTAAAAGAAGAAGAGCTATTAGAAGCTCTAGGCGATGGAATATATGCTACAAACAACTGGTACACAAGATTCCAGAACTACGTAGAAGGCACATTCTCCACGGTCACCAGGGACGCACTACTACTAGTACGCGGTGGTAAGCCAGTTGGATGCTCTAAACGAGCACGAATCACCGGCTCTCTGAAAGATCTCATAAAGAATATTGTTGGCTTGGGCGAGGAGCTATGGCCTATCCAGTGGTGGGAGGTAAGTATACCGAGCCTACTTCCACACATAATAGTCGAGACAAAAATAACTGCAGAATAGAAGGGAGAAACAATATAGGACAGGTCTAGAATCAATGTCTTCTCTTCTTTTTCTACTTACATTTTTCCAAAAGCCTCTGGACTATATCACGGAGTTCTTCAGGCGACTTAAAACCGGGATGGACAGACACCGAGACTATTTCTCCATTCTTTTTACATACAGAAACTATAGTAGGAGTGCCAAAAACAGCCATGGTATCAAAAAGCTTTGCAGCTTCTCGCGAGCTACAATCTTCCTCGAACCATCCACAAAGCACTACTACAAGTGAAACCTTCTCCTGTAGCTCCTTAGTCATATCGTTCCATGTTTTATTGAATTCTTTACAAGCAGGACATCTTGCATTTGAGAAATATAATATTGAAGCCCCGTTTGGTATGTCTTTTATACTGGATATGAGTGTCCAGCCCTTTCCATCATATATGTAGATGCCATGCTCCATTTCGTGTGAGACCTCTTCATACGGGCTCTCAGTCATTTTATCCCACCACAATCTAAATGTTACCCTATTCAACATTGATAATCGTCAGTAAATATCAAATTTATGACAACAAATATAACACCAATAATATCTCCTGAGAACTAACCACTTCCAACTACGGTCAAGAGTATGAGTTGTTCGCTATCAATAATTATCATTAACCCTAATATTCTGGAGTCTCTGCCACTAGTATTTAGGAGATAGAGATGTTTCTATTGAATGGTAAGAAGATCCTAGTTACAGGTGCAAGTAGAGGCATAGGCTTCGGTATTTCCAAGATACTAGCACACCACGGAGCCCATCTATACTTGACAAGTTTGGACCCAACCCGTCTGGAAGAAGCTGTGCAAAAGATAAACCAAGATCCAAATACAAGGGGAACAATAGCTGGCTATAGTGCAACGGATCTGTCTCGACCTGGAAACGGCTCCACTATTGTTAAGAAAGCCGTGGATTCAATGAACGGACTTGACGGTATAGTTTATGTTCCACCGCCTCCACCTCCAGGCTTCTTCGATGAGCTCACATCAGACGACTGGAGATATAGTAGTCAGGTTCTCATTCATAGCGCTGTAGAAATAGTTAAAACCGCACTGGATTCGTTGAAGGAAAGTGCTCGTTCAAACAGGAATCCCAGTATTGTATTCGTGACAAGTATTGCTGCATGGGAGCCTGACCCTGTCATAACAACCAGTAGCACTCTCCGTATCGCGTTACACGGTTTAACCCAGGTTCTAGCGAGAGATCTAGGAAGATACGGTATTAGGGTAAACGCCATAGTGCCAGGATATATTTTGACAGATAGGCTAATGAGCCTAGCTAAGAAACGGATGCCGGATAATCCTGAAAAATATCTTGATAGCCTAAGAGAAAAGATACCATTAGGACGGATAGGTACCCCCGAAGACATGGGTTATGCAACGTTATTCCTTCTAAGTGATGCCTCAAGCTATATTAACGGTGCAATCATACCGGTTGACGGCGGCCTCCATAGAAAAACAATATAGTTATTTTATCGCGGGAACATCATTAACATTTCCTTAATTATTTCCTGAGAATGACATATGCTATGACTATAATGCTCAGTCCTGCTATAGCGAGCCTTGAATATATGTTCCAGTTTAATAGTATAATGATCCATCCTATAACTGGTATCCTCAGTTTCAGCGCTCCTATAACGATATCGCTTGTTATAACATAGGGATCTGGTTCCGCATTGGCGTCTCCCTTAGTCCTTATCGTGTTATCGTCGAGAACACTGTATATCCTGTGAGTTATTATAACTCCATTATAGTCAAAAGAGATGATATCCCCAGTCTCATAGCTCGACTTTGGCGAGACTACTACGAGGTCACCAATGTTCAATGTTGGCTCCATGCTACCTGTCACTACTACATATGCTCTATATCCACTCGATAATCCTGCTAGAATCCCTATAGAGGATACGGCCAGTACTCCTATAACGAGTATTGTTTTCCAAGATAAGCTTCCCTTGTATTCTTGTAGCTTCTTTCTTGTTAGAGATGTGGCCGTGTAGGCTACGACTAGGATTGTTATTGTGGCTAGTACTGAATGTGCTAGGACTGGGCCATTAAACTGTATAGGAGACAATGACCATGCCAGATATACCGTTGACATGAAACCTGTTAATGCCAGCAACCCGTATTTCTGGTATAATAGTGTAGCGGCCATACCTAATCCGAACAAGAGTATTAGTGTCGAGATATAGGTTGTTCCTGGTGAGACAATGTAGAGCGCCGAGAGTATTCCTCCTGCTATCGGTGCTAGTAGTGATTTATCGTCTTCATCGCTGTAGACTATTGCTTCAACTGTCTTTATTATGATCGAGAATGTTAATCCTATAGATAATGCATATATCCAGAATAGGACATATGCTACTCCCCCAAAATTAATGGACTGTATATTGTAAATTACCCATTGTAGTCCAAGAAATATAACATATGAGAGTCCAGCTAAGGTAACACCTATAGTGAACGCGCCTGCTTGTATCTTTGGGTTCTTCGCCCCTGAAGGCTTGTAGATATAGATGTATAGCGAGCCTAGGACGGCTAGGATCCCAAGAGAAAATATTGCTAATAACATATAGTAGCCTGAGAGTGACCCTGATAGCTCCGATGATATTCTTGGCACAAAATTGGATACTCCGTAGAAAGACACGATAGATAATATGAGAAATATCTCGTTTGTATGCCTTTTGAGGCCGTGGGAAAAACCGTTCATTTTATGTCTCCGCCTCGCATAACATTATTGTTATTCATTGTGTGTTATGGGAGAGCCTGCACTGCATAGTAGTGGATGTAGAACGCCGGGTTATAGGCGTCTCCACAGCTCTCTCCCATGTATTCCTCATGTTGCTGTAGCTCGTCGCTTATCCCTATCCATACGAATATTATGGTCTTCTCGCCTGGCATCAGGATATTGTCAGTGTCATATTGCATTATTGTTGTACTTGTTGTGTCCGTGTAGAGTACTGTGCCCGATTCCATGTTTGACTCTAGGCTCATTGCTGTACTCATACTGTTGACGTTGTTAAGCCACCATGAGAGTGGCTTAGTATATGGGCTTGTCCATCCATCTTGTATCGATGCAATACTGTAGTTTAGTAGGTCGAACTCACCATTATAGAATGGCGCGTCGAATACTGGGTTAACCAGTATATAGTCTGCTAGGTCTCCAGGGCATCCTGTCCCAGTTTCGAACCAGAACGTTACATGTACTGGTATAGTTCCTTCGTTTCGTACTTGGAACACATATGCTCCGTACCCATTGGGATATGCATTTACTAGGTTGATTCCTATTATGCCTGTCTGTCCTGGTCCATCACCACTTGCCCTCACACCTGCGTCGAAGTGCATTACAGTGTTGGTGTTCCAGGATAATCCTGTTGGTGTTATATCCCATTCTAAGCTTCCTGTTGACATTGATCCTTCGATCTTTACCTGATCATTCCAATGCGATACTGTAAATCCTGGTCCTACCATTGTTAGTGTTAGTACTGCTAGTAGTCCTAGCGAGGCTATTATTACGTATTTGTTATTCATACTCTATCTCCTCCCTCTCACTTATTTGAGTTATCGGCACGGCTCGACGATCGGACACATCGTCACTACCACTTTAATGGCTCCGTGTATCATATCGTGTCACCGTGCCATGGCTAGGTTATTCTTGTATTATGGAACTGCCTGTATCCATGTTAAGACTAGGCTGAACTCCATGCTGGTGTCCATCATTGCTTCTGGCGCGTTAGGGTTCTGTGTTAGGCCTATACATAGTAGGAACCACTGTGATTCTCCGACGTCCAGTGTTAGTAGTCCTTGTGGGTCTGCTGTGAAGTCATAGTCGTATACTAGGCTTCCGCCATCTAGATGTGCTAAGAGTAAGGGTGTTCCTCCTCCTAGGTAGTATAATTCTGCTGTTACGTATTCTCCGTATGTATCCCAGTCGAATGTACTACTGCTTGTTAGTGTTATCATTGTTTCATTTGTCTCTGCAGGAATTGTTCCGTTGTTGTCGATATTGAATACAACGCATCCCTCGTATCCTGGATATACGTTGCTCATTGTTATTATCAGTGAGTCGTTGACTCCTCCGTCTACGTCGTCTCCGTCGTCCCAGTTAGCTAGCGATGCGGAGATATGGCCGACGTCCAATGAGTTCTCATTATCGTAAAAGTCTTCGAGACTCATCTGGACATCGAAGGTACCCATGCTTATGCTTCCCTCTACCTTGACGTCATCGTCCCAGTGTGAAAGCGTCATACCGCTCATTGTGAGCAGTAATAACGGGACTATAGCCAAGACGAGGGCTACTTTCTCTTTATTCTTCATTTTTATACGTTCCGACTGTTTGTACAGTCACTATATACTGTATATTCTAAAGTTTTTATCCTTAAAATAACTATAAAAACCCTAAGACTATTGTTTAAATAAAATATAATATCGAGAATTAGTATCTATTAATCAAAATGTTACACAATAATTACTAAACAATAAAGACAATACTTAACAATATAAAATTAGTAAAATTAAAACTATGTATTCATAAAAATTACTTATACTAGTATTTTTTCAAAAGATCCAAATTAAGAGCCCTACGTCTAACAAATAACACCACTAGTAAAGAAACAACCAATCCCAAAAATATTCCGATCGGAAACCAGAAATCGATAAGGCTAGAAGCATAATCACTATACGGAGAACGACCGAGACCAAGATCATACATTTCTACAAGAGCATAGGAATACTTCATCCTCTGCAACGGCTTAATCTCAAGATATACAAACATGAGGGGATTCAATACAAATATCAATGTCTCTATTATCCAGAGCTTATGAGCCATCCTAAGCATCAACGGGATAACTCCGAGACCAATTGTGAGACCAGCCAGAAAATAGAATACCCTCAAGAAATCAACAATCCCAAAATAGAGGGAAAGATCCTCTAAATCCTTAATTATCACCCAGTTACGGGTAACCATAACTGCTTGGCCTGTATCTGGTCTAACAACTACCTCCATAGACGTATAAGTATAATCATAGGCTACCTTAAAGAATACCAGACCTAAAACAATTAGCCCTGCAAGGGCTAGTAGAAGATAAATACTGTACGCCTCACCTGTTACAGGATATATCCTCCGATCTCGAATAACCGTATAGATATGCCGTATAGTGATATAGATTGCTCCTGCTAACGGGAGAAGGACGGTTACAATTATAAATGGAAGATGATTAAGGAATACTGTCATTGCATCCAAGCCTACCCCACCCAATTTACTTCTTGCTATACAGCATACGGATCACTACAAGATAAGTTATAACTTCCAATCGTCCTAGAAGCATAGCCGCTATCAATATGAGCTTTACAGATACCGCTGCTGACGCCGCTGATATACCCGTGCTCAGGCCTACGTTGCCCATTGCACTCGCAACCTCGAATATAATGTCTCCTAGATCATATTGTGGTGCCACAAGCGCCAAAGTCATCACAAGAAGCGTATAAGCACCAATAAAGGCAGCCACTGTGGCTAGAGTTCTTCTCACCAATGTCTCATCTAGAAAATACTTTCCTACAGTTCGTCTAGGTACATATCCGGGTGGATGAGTTAGCAGATCTGACTCCATAGAGATAGCTTTCGCAGCTATTATCAGTCTCAGAACTTTTATTCCTCCAGCTGTCGAAAAAGCGCTTCCTCCTATAATACTGAGAACTGCTAGCAATAGCTTATATGCTTCTGGAGTGCTGTGGAGGTTTCCTGCCTGGAATCCTGCAGTTGCGAAAGCCGATACTACGTGGAAGACTACTTGAAGAAGACTATACGAGTTGTGGAACGATGAATAGAGCTTCCACGCCATTACCGAGAATAATATTGATAGAGCTATAATAGAGAGCTGGGCACGTAACTCTATACTTGTAAACACTTGTGAGAAGTTTCCTCTGAGCATGTTATAGTGATCGCTAAAGCTTACCGCACCCAGGAACATCACTATCATACCCGCGAAGAGAACCCCTGGTTTATCCATATAGTATCCGAGACTGCTACTATGTGGCGAGAAACCTGCAGTGGCAATACCGGTCATTGCGTGGTTAACGGCGTCATATACGCTCGTGCCCGCCGACACAAATAGGAGAATTCCGATACCTGTCAGTATTAGATATATGACTGCCATCAGTACAGCTGTCCGTTTAAAGCTCGCCTCTAACCGCTCAAATTTTCCCTCGGCAAGGTATAGTACAGCCGCAGATACACCGGGAGGGGCCAGAATTGCAATCGTCAATATAACTATTCCGAGACCGCCTTCCCACTGCATCAACGTCCTCCATATCTTGATTGTATCTGGAACCTCATCAACACTAGGTACATAGACTCCGTGCCAGCTACTAGGCTCACCAGTTAGAATAGTGAGGCCTGTTGTAGTCCATCCACTCACGCTCTCGAATGCAGCGTCAATGTATGGTATCCCAGCGGCTATCTTGAATGGTAAGGCTGCGAGGAGTGGAATAAGGAGCCAGAGAAGAACGGTTGTAAGAATCGCCTCTTTCTGTCTTATCGTCGCGCCCCGACCCACGTTGTAGAGGATCCATCCCACGACAATGAATAGGAGCCCAGATAGAAACATCACTGTCCCAGGCCATTGTTCATAACTATAACCGAAGTCGTATCTGATAAGCCCATATATTCCTGCGGCTAGGAGTGATAGGCTTGTCGCCATTATAGCGAGGCCAGTTACCCAGGCCAGCCTTCTCAATACGTCGACGACGCCCATTACCTAGACCTCGCACGATATACTCTCGATAGATCCTCATCGCAGGGCTTCATCATCCGTCTCAAGGGTCAGAGTCGGAGGTTTCATTCATCTCTGCCTAACTTCTCACATGTATTACGCATAACCATGTAGTTCAAATACATTTGGGGTAGTTCCAGGTAAATTATATTGTTCTTAGCCATCTATGTAACGTAATCTTAATTTCTAACTTCGACGCCTATATTATTCCCGGTGCATGAATCATTGACAAATACTGCCCTAATAGTAGAAGACCTCTGGAAATCCTATGACCAAGTCATTGCGTTGAGAGGCGTATCCTTTGAGATTAGGAAAGGCGAAATATTCGGACTAATAGGCCCCAATGGAGCTGGAAAAACAACAACTCTCAGGATAATTGCAGGTATACTCCACCCAGACAAGGGAGTTATACGAATATATGGCAAAGATCCTATGCGCGACGAGGTCGAGGTCAAACGTATTATAAGCTATCTTCCCGAAGATGCTGGAGTATACCGGTTCCTCAAGGGAATAGAATTCCTCCGCTTCCTAGCAGAGATATACGCCGAGACAACAGAGGAAGCCGAGAGAATGATAGAGTACGGTAGCAGGATCTCAGGCCTTGGAGAAAGACTATGGGATCCCATGAAGAGCTATAGCAAGGGAATGAAACGAAGACTACTACTAGCCTCCACCCTCATGACAAAACCGAAGCTAGCAATACTAGACGAACCGACAAGCGGACTAGACGTCTACCATAGCGTTCTTATGAGGAAGGCTATCAAAAACTACGTAAAAGAGACCGGCGCCTCTGTGCTATTATCTAGCCACAACATGCTGGAAGTAGAATACCTCTGTGACAGAGTAGCATTCATAGACAAAGGCCAAATAATAGCTGTAGGCACGCCCGAGGAACTCAAGCAACAATTCGACGCATCAAACCTCGAAGAGGCATTCATAAATGCAGTCGGTGGAGAGGTGGAGGAACATGTCGCGTAAGAAGAGTAAGCTAAGGATACTCATTGTTAAAGAACTTAAGGAGCTCTCAAAAGAAAGAATTGTCCTCTTCGGGCTCCTGCTAGGTCCCCTAATAATGTATGCGGTAATGGGTGGATTAGCTGGAGCAGCAGCGGGTAAGGTCGTGGAGCAGGCAGCAAAACCTCCTAAAGTAGCTATACTTTTCGAGGGAGGCGAGCCAGGTAACATAACCAAGGCGTTGGCACAGGCGTTGAACGCTACAATATATACGGGTATCTCGGTAGAGGATCTCCTCAACATGGGATACAATTCTATTCTCTTGCTGAACAATAGTTTTGAGGAGAACATTACGAAGGGTATACCTGCGTCGATCACGCTCATATACAAGCCTGAGAGCATAGGATTCGTCGAGCTCAGCAAGCCTCAAGGAATAGCTGGAGCAGTATCATCCATAGTACTGCAAGTTGTAGCAGATTACCTCAAACAATATATGCCCGACATAAGTGCAGGATTCCTAAGTAGTCCCGTTAGAACAAATATTGAATATTATTATAAGGGAGAATTGCTATCAGCCGATCAGCTCCAAGGCCTAGTAATGGGTGTCAGCCTAGCCATCCCCCTAGCAGTACTTATGACCGCTGTATCTGCCACTCAGGTAGCAGCTATCAGCTTCGGCCTGGAAAAGGAGGCTAAGACACTTGAGAAACTATTCACCCTGCCTGTTTCACGTAGAAGTCTTCTCGTTTCGAAACTAGCGGCTGTAACCGTATTAGCGATTGGAGGAGTATTCAGCTACATGGCCGGACTATACATCTACTTGAAGATGGTTGAAAGAGGCTTCGCCGCTGCAGCAGCGGAGCAGACGGGCGAGGAAGCTACTCTTGGCTTTACGATTACTCTTCCTACATCTGCTATAATCGTTCTAGGTATTGGTCTAGCACTGACACTATACGTAAGCATTGTCATAGGATTCATTGTAGGTAGCCAGGCCAGTGATGTTAGGGGTAGCCAGCTGGCTGCCAGCTATATAAGCTTCGCCCTAGCAATACCGTTATTCATGATGTTCTTTGGAGTAGACTTAGCCCAGCTGTCCACCGGTGTAAAGATACTCTTGGCCTTGGATCCATACGCTGTTCTCAGCATGATTGCTACATCTAGTATCACAGGAGACCACCAGATGGTGCTATCCGGGTTCGGCATACTCGTAGCACAGGGAACATTCTGGACATTGATAGCGACTAGGCTATTGAGTAGTGAAGCCCTGATAACCGGTCACCCACTTATAATGAGGCTCAAGAAGAGGATGACACGGTCTCGATAGAGCACTCTGGCGCATATAGTGGAGAAGGCTCTGGAGTCGGCGCAGGATCACTTGCCATCAAACAATATATTTTCTTTGCCCATTCCTCCTGCTCCTCCCAGTATCCTTCAAGTACTCCCTTACCAAGAAGCCTAGTTATCGCACGCTTATATCGAGGGTGTATTCCCAGGGGCTTGGCCAGTGCCAAGGGGCTTCCTGGTAGCGGCATGAAAGTGTGGAGTCTAAGTCTGGCCCCTAGCTCTACAAGCTTATTCATTACTTCTATCGTGGCCTCGACATCGTCCTCTGTCTCTCCAGGCAACCCAAACAATATGTCAATAACAGGTACGAATCCTTCCTCTACGATGAGTCTAGCCGTGTCGAGCGCCTGCTCTACGCTATGGCCCCTCCTCATACTGGATAAGAGCCTATCACTACCTGTCTGAAGACCTATGCTGATTTTCTTGTTGCCAGCATATTTTCTAACTATTCGTAGAACTCTTCTATCAATGTATTCTGGCCGTGTCTCGCTTGGGAAGCTTCCTAGGAACGGTATTCCTCCAAGCCTTCTAACGCCTTTTAGGAGTTCTTCTATTGCGTCGTGGTTGATTACTCCTTCTCCAGGACTCATATAAGCGAATCCGATGGGTGCTGTGAACCTGATCCTTCTTCGATTCCCCTTTACTATATAGTGCCTTGCTATATCGAGGACGCGCCCGGTTGAACGATATCTTATCTTCTTTTTGAAGAGCCATGGGACTTGACAGAACTTGCACGTGTTATGGCATCCCCGCATGATTTCTATTGGAGGATATAGATCCATAGTCTCCGAGTAACCTTTATAGTCGTCTAGATCTATGTGGATTATCCTAGTAACCTTAAAACGTGAACCATCCCAAAAAGCTATGTTAGGGATATCGTCCTTCTCCCTATAACCCATATAGTATTCTACTATAGCCTCTAATGCGGACTCTCCATCGCCTACCACAGCTATGTCTACGCCATCTCTAAGCACTTGCCAGTATGCCCCTTCAACATGCGGCCCTCCTGCAACGACCCTGTACTCAGTCGCTACACTTCTTATCTCGTCTCTCAGATCGAGATATACTAGAGTGGAGAGACCATACAGTATAATGACGTTGTAGCCTCGTTCACCTAGCTGTCTCGCCTGGGGTCTTGGATCCTCATCTGTTAATAGAATCTTTATCTTGTTCTCCTTATACCACTTAGTTTCTTCAATTACACCTACTAATGGTGAGAACGCATTCTTTGCACCATATGCCGACCGTATTATTAGTCCTAGGCGTTTGTGCCCGGACATCTCCGATGTATCCTCCCTGGTCAATATTATGGAGACTTGGTTTTCCTGGATATCAACGATTCCCAGTTGATACTGCTATGCGGGATAAATCTCCTCTTCCTCCTCTGGCTCCGGCTTTTCCTTCTTTCTCATGACTATCACTATAGCCATCGTTCCCAGAACGATCACTATTCCTCCCACTATTATAGAGACTATCTGCGACGTCTTCTCCTCTGCGGGGTTCATTATCGCGTATACTCTACCCCAGTCATCGCCTGCTAGTATGAGTCTGCCGTCGCCCGATATAGCTAGGCTAGTTATCGTCCCGTAGATTGTGGTCTCGTATGCTTCGTCTACGCCTTTCTTGAAAATATAGATCGTCTTGTCACCTGATACAACTATGTTATCACCCTTATAGTCGACGCTTATGTAAGAGGCATCCTTAATTATCTCTGTCCTGTATGTCTTCTCTATTGTGTCAATAAAGGTCACATTGATATCATCGTTCTTCAACGCGATAAGGCTCACATCAGCGCTAGCAGCGATCACCGGAATACTACTTATCTTAAGCCGTGCACTCCAAGACTCTCCATCAGCAATAGTAATCTCGGTCAATGTACACTGCAGTCCAGAAACAAGACAGTATCCGAGTCTAGTACCTTCATCGTCTATCGATAGCATCGCTAAGGATCCTTCTCCGTTCACTGCGTATGATTTTATCAGTGTTCCACTTGAATCATACAGCTCCACTTTTCTTATATCTGGCCTGAATACCACCACTATACCATTATCAGTCACTGCAACTCTTATGCCCGTGAAGTAGATTATACTTGATAGTTGTATGTTGAGGCTCGCGGTCTTCTCCCCATTACTGTAAAGTTCTAGGACAAAGTACGGGTTTGCAGAGTCTACTTCTAAAGGTCTATATGCTATCGCCACATAGCTGCCTCCATGACTTATATCGTAGGAGAGCGTATAGCCGGGTATGAGTACACTCCATAGCCTTTTACCGTCCCCACTATACGCATAGTAGACCTGGCCATCTTCGACAGTCTCCGCTACAAGTAGTATGATCTTCTTGTCTGCTAACTTGAAGACAGGATTAAACAAGTCGTCAAATGCTATGTCGGTGAATCGTTTTATCGTGATCTCGTTCCCGTCCTTGTCCAAGAAATATACATAGCCGGAATCGTCGAGGACGAATATGTGCTTTGCATCATATGATACCTGGATATCGACTATTTTTCCCCGAGCAGCATACCTCCATAGTATAGATTGCTCTTCTGCAACGGTATGTAAGGTTAAGGCCCCTAATTGGACTATAACTAGTGGTATCAATAGTATGACTCCTAGGGATCTCAGTGATTGATTCTTCATTAGTCTATGCCCCGCTCTTACTTATTGCATGTAGAAGCTAATCTTAGTATTGTATCAACTGCATCGTCATCCTGTCTCCACAGGCCCACAGTTTTGACAGATTTAACTCCGTATGGAGCATATACCTCGAGGTCATAGTCGCTGTCTCCTACAAAGATTATCTTGTCCCGACTATAGCCTAGCTCTTCTAGTTTAGATAAGTGTGGTTCTCCCTTTGAAAGTCCATTAATAGGATCATGGCAGAGGACGATATCGAAGAGTTCATTCATCCAAGGTATCTCTTCGACGAGATGGCATTCGTTGTTTGTCGACAACGCTGTCTGGATACCATGACTTTTTAGCTTGGTTAATCGTTTCCATACTATTCTATTGGGCCGGTGTCTGTTGAGTATCTCTACTTTTCTCCTCTCGAATTCTATGGCGAGGTCTTCTATTTTATCGGGTGGAACCCCCATTAGTCTCAATTGTTCTCTGAACGGTCTACCACTCAACGACAAGTATTTCTGCCTGACAGTTTCTTTATCTATGCCCAGAACTGGTGATACGATGTCGGCTACGGCGTCGGCATATTCGTTCATAGTGTCTATTATGGTGCCATCAAGGTCGAATAGTACTAGTTCTATACAGGGTTTGCTAGATGACAGCTCTTTTCACCAAGTCGATTGGTACGAGTGTCTCCCTTATCAATTGAGTGTTCTTTTGGAGAACCTCGTATGGTGTTTCAGGGTAATACCTGTATGATAGGATTGCCCTCTTTACAAGGTCTTTGGGTAGGCCTATGAGGCTTGAATACGAGTCTATTAGGACTGGGCTGTCGAGTCTCTTGGCTACTTGTTCTACACTATATGCGAATAATTTTTTGAGCTTGTCTACGTGGTGTATCATGCTGTCGTGTATTCCTAGTAGACAGCATACTGGTAAGTCGCATGTTCTTGTTCTTAGACCTTTGGCTCGTGCTAGTGCTAGGTATGGTTCCCAGACTACACCGTATCGTGTTACTCCTCTCGATACGTTTTCTATTATCTCGTCTCCTCCTCTGGCATAGATGCGTGGACCTGGAAGGCGTTCCTTGACTGCGCAGTACTCCATTGATGAGGCCATGGTCGTGGTATGGCCTTCTCTACCATGGGGATTCTCTATTATGCCTGCTCCTCCACCGCTTCCTCCTCCTGCTATGAATACTTTTCCTCCACTTATTCTGTGTGCTAGAAGAAGTGTGACGGATGGATTCATTGCAAGGTGTACTCTGCCTGTTGCGAGGTGCATGGCAAGCGTGTATGCGTCATCGTATATCTTGATTATTGTGTTCCATTTCTTTTGTAGGCGCTTGTGGAAGTCTAGTATATAGGGATATTCTGCTGCTCTGAGGATTCCTAGGACTACTACTTGGGGTTCCTCAACAGGCTCTTTATAATCTGCTATTAGTATTCTTCCCTTCTTTGAGAGTTTTACTAGTCCTTTCTTTTCTAGTTGGCGTAGTTTTTTCCATATCCATGTTCTGTTGTAGCCTGTTTTTTCTGCTAGCTCGTTTATGCTTAGTGGGCCGTGGTCTATTAGGTGTTTTAGAATCGTGTATTCTGTACGTCGGGTTTTTTGTGTCAAGACTGTATCCTGATTCATTATAATTGTTGGGTACTTATTTATATAGGATTTGGAAACAGTTGTTTCCAATTGGTGTAACAGTAATGAACAGAAAATCACTCGCAATAATATACCTAGTCCTACTACTACTCATGTACCTTCCCCTATACATTGAACATCCAACGGGATGGGGACTATACATATACTACGTAATCGTATCACTAGTAGCACTCGCCACAGGATACATCTCGAAATGGGGTGAGCAGAC
>WAOU01000063.1 GCA_015521095.1 Desulfurococcales archaeon
ATAACATTTTTTCCAGGTTCTAAACCGAGCCTCTGAGCCCAGTGTTTGGGAAGTGTCACTACTATGCTTCCAGATCCTAGTCTCTGGAGTTTTCTTATCTCAGCCTCCATACTTTACTCCTCCAGACCTGAACCGTTTACCCGTTTTTCCGACTCGATGGATTCGAGACAGAGCGCTAGTCCCTCTAACGTGTACATATTGGCTGTGCAGAGGGGCTTTATACCATGCTTTTTCAGTCTCTTAGTCGTTAGTGATCCAATAGATATTATAGCTGGCTTCGAAGTCCAGCTTGTTTTTGCTACGTAATCTGCTATTTGTCTGCTTGTTACAGCGACGTAGTCTACTTGGATTCCTGCGACCTTTAATTGCCATCGTTCGTCTACTTCCACTCGATATACATGTAGTTCGGTATACGTTGCCGACCGAGTTATTATGTCAGCAAGTTCAGGGCCTGTTCCTGGCCTTCGTAGAGCCAGAACGTTCTCTACTCCCTCGCTCTTGAGCTCGTATGCAAGTGCTATAGTGTTGTATTCTTTAGGAATGTTCGACTTTAATCCCAGATGTTTTTCTAAGGACTCCTTTGTTCTAGGCCCAATGCTCCATATGTTTTTATCCATTAGTGCTTCTTTGAGTTTTCTCACTATGTTATATGTTACTGCATCTTCTTTCAGATGTCGTGGCGTTCTTGGACTGGTGAAGAGTACGGTGTCGTATTGATCAATAATGTTTAGGAGTATTAGAGATGCTCTTTTCACAGTGTGCGTCTCTATTAGTGGAACCCATATGGTTGTGCAGGGCCCTAGCTTACTTGGAGGTGGATCGGGGCCTGCTAGTAGTACTGTGCATTTATTTTCTCTAGGCGCCATCTAGGACCTCCTCCAACGAATATGATTGCGGGCGGTGATGGAATCCATTCATTACCTAGTAATTCTTGTGCATTACCGATAACAAGTCTTGATTCTGGAGTTGTAGCTTTCTCTACTACGGCTACAGCCGTGTCAGGGCCTTTGGCTATTATTGATGCTTCAATAATGTTCTTGTAGGACGAGGTGGCCATTAGAAATACTGAGTGATGTGAAGCTTGAATAAGGTTCCTTGCCTCATTGACAGAGATCTTTTTTCCTCCCTTAAACGTTCCTGTAGAGAATATTACGTTGCTAGCGATGTCTCTTCCTGCCAGCGGTATAAGGTATTCTGCAGCCGCTCCAAATGGTGATGGAACACCTGGGATTATCTTACATCTTATTCCTCTAGTTATTAGATAGAGGCATTCTTCTTCTCCTCGACCATAAAATAAAGGATCTCCCCCGTGGAGTCGTGCAACGGTTCTAGCTGTTAGCGCTTTGGCGTAGAGCAACTTGTTTATTTCTTCCTGCGTAAACTCATGATTTCCCGGTGCTTTCCCAACGTATATTAGTTCTGCGTCTGACTTAGCGTGTTCTAGGATCTCTGGGCTGACTAGTCGGTCATAGAGTATCGTGTCTGCTTCTTTGATTACTTTGAGTGCTTTCAGTGTTATTAGGTCGGGGTCTCCTGGTCCTGCTCCAATAATATAGACGGTGGTTGGCATGTTTACGCCTCCCTGAGGAGACTTGCTGCCTGTTTTCCGGCTTCTACTGGATCGCTGTGTGTTATCGTTATGTAGAGTGGTTTCTCGAGGTTCACGTCATAGTTCGCTGATATGATTTTGATACTACCATTATTGTACCATGCTGTTGCCCCTATGGGGGCACCGCATCCTGTTTTTATGGACTCTAGAAATGTTCTTTCGGCTATCGCCTCTAGTGTCGAGGGAGTATGTGTTATTTCTTTCAGCTTTCTTGCAATACTTGTCTCTGAAACTGCTACAACTGCTATCAGGCCTTGGCCTGGCGCTGGCACGTACTTCACGGCTGGGAGAATGATCCTCGGCCTGGAGATTCCTAGGCGTGTGAGGCCGGCTTCGGCTACTACAAGGTAGTCTGCTTGTCCGTTGTCTAGTTTCCTGAGCCGGGTGTCTAGGTTTCCTCTTATCCATACTGTCTCAATGTTTGGGTTTGCGTGATATAGCATTCCCTGTCTTCTAGGAGATCCTGCGGCTACGCGTGTAGCCTTTGGTAGGTCGCTCGGGCCGGTTGGGGGGAGTTCTTTACGTGGTACTAGTGAGTCTTCTCTGGGGCCTCTGGGAGGTATTAGAACTATTTCTAGGCCGTTTGGTAGCTTGGAGGGTAGGTCTTTTAGACTGTGGACTGCTATGTCGGCTTTTCCCTCCAGTACTGCGTTGTTTACTTCTTTCTCGAATACTCCTTTTTTGCCGATTAGGTGGAGTGGCTTGTCCTTGACTATGTCGCCTGTTGTTTTTACTCCTAGGAACTGGTATGTTATGTTGCCTAGTTTCTTTTCTATGTAGTTTAACGTTATTTCTACCTGTTTTCGGCTCAGCTTGCTTGTTCTTGCGGCGACTACCAGTTTCATCCTTTGAGTACCCTCCTGACGGCGTTCTTGTATGCTTGGTGGAAGAGTTCTGCTTCGTCGTCTCCATGAACTATGCTTGTAAAGAGTGCTTCGAGCTGGCTAGGCGCTATGAGTACTCCGTGGCGCGTCATCTCTTCGTGGATTCTTGTGTAGAGGTCCTTGCTTTGAAGCGGAATATCAGAAGGCTTCTCAACGTTCTCTACTCCTAGATAAAACTGCATCATTGGTCCAATCCTGTTCACAGCATATGCTATGGCCGCCGAATCTAGGGTCTCCCTTATTATATTCTCTAATGCCCTTGCATGATCGACTGCTCTGCCTAGTCCTTCCTTCTCGAGAACCCTGATTGTTGCTAGCCCAGCGGCCATTGCCAGTGGATGGCCGTTAAAAGTCCCTGCATTGAATACCTTGCCCACAGGGGTGATTAGGTCCATTATCTCGCGACGGCCTGCCACGGCCCCGATGGGGAGGCCTCCTCCAATAATCTTACCTAACGTCACTAAATCTGCTCTTACACCGAAGTACTCTTGTGCCCCTCCAAGGGATAATCTGAACCCTGTTATTACTTCGTCGAAGATAAGTACCGCTCCGTATTTTTCCGTTAGTTTTCTCAG
>WAOU01000064.1 GCA_015521095.1 Desulfurococcales archaeon
GAAACAATACACAATGGGAAGTATCCGGTTCACTCTCTTAATGTTCTCGATGGCTGCTTGTCTCCCATTGTTTTTCCTAGGACCAATAGCATATGGGAGCGGACTGAGCCTCGGAGAAGCACTACTGGGCGCTTTCCTGGGGAACCTTGTAGTCGTCATACTACTTGCACTCAACGGAAAGTACGGAGTAGAATCACGAAAAGGATTCGGTCCACAGACAAAGAGAATCTTCGGGAAATTCTACAAGCTACCAGTCTTCCTAAGAGGACTTGTAGGAGCCCTATGGTACGGCGTAGAGGCGTTCAACGGAGCACTAGCAATAGTGATCATAGCATTATTCATAGCAGGATACACCAGCTCAGACATAGTAAGCCAAGCATACTATTATCTACCCATTGCCCTAGCATTATACATAGCTTTAATCATATTATTCTTCAAGAAAGGGGTAAGAGGCATAGGAAAAGCAGCAGAACTAGCAGGCCCAGCACTATTCCTATACTTTGCATGGCTAGCGTTATGGATGTCCAAGCAACCATCACCGACAACTAACGTATCCTTAGGCGTGGGGCTATCAAGCGCTGCATTCCTAACGTATCTCGCCGTACAGACCAATTGGTGGGCCACTGTAGCTGTTAACATATCTGATCTAAGCAAAGGAGCGAAAGACTGGACAACAGTATGGGTAGGCGCGACGCTAGGACTCCTTGGAGGACAACTCGTAGGTACCTACCTAGGCTACCGGCTTGCCCTGCAAACTGGATACGTCCTGCCACACGAAATAATACTTAACGCGGCTCCTGGAACGGTAGCTGTTCTATTAGGATTACTCTTTGCGTTCCTTGCTCCCTGGACAACCGACCTGTCGGCTAACTTACCGGCACTCGCAGACCTCATCGAGGAGATCTTCTTAGTAGACAAGAAAAAAGCAGCAATTATTGCGGGACTCTCAGGATTCCTCCTAGCACCGTGGTACCTCCTAGAAAACGCCCAAGCAATAGTAAACTATGTGACTGCCTTTGCCTCGAGCTACGGTATACTACTAGGACCTATCCTCGGAGTAATGCTAGCCTACGAATACATGCGTGCAAAGCCCGGCAGCATGCTATCCCTACTAGGATTATTCTTCGGAATAGCAACATCCTATGCCTCGAGCTACATAATAGGCGACTATACGACACTAAGCCTTGCAGGACAAACTTTACCGTTTCCAGGACCTCTATCATGGTTCATAGGGGTTGCCTCATCCTTTCTATTGGCAGGACTAGGACCAAGACTTCAACTAGCACTAATCGAGTCAGGCCCAGCGGACCAGATGCCCTCAATATCAAAGACGCAGCAAGAATAATGAAGAAAAACTAGTCAACAGCTCTCCAATACAACTTGTTTCCTTCAACAAAAGCCTCTACTCTTTTCTCTTTCAGTAGACAAGTCAACATGCCTTTGAGACTGTTGGACGCTAACATGTAGAGGCCCGGGCTAAGTTCTCTTCCCTCAATGAAAAGGCCTACAAGATCATCGAGAGTATACTCCTTACTTGTTAATGCATTTAGCACTCTCTCCCCGAACCCCTTAATACTCTCAAGATTTGCATCCAGCATTTCCCTTATCGCGTCGCCTTTTACGACTGGTCCATGGCCTGGTACAAGTACCTTAATCACTCCACTCTCGTACAGACTCTCCAGTTTCCGGATGGAATCATAGCTAACGCATGGGTCGAGGTGGTAAGGTACAGGATACCTCTCTAGTACTTTGTCTCCGAACACGAGGTCTCCTGCATAAAATACTCCTTCAGGGGTTGAGACGCCTATATGTCCTGGTGTATGGCCTGGTAGCGTGTAGATCTTTAGGTCTCCATAATACGTGTCCCTATACTCGAGTTCTTCATTCACTCTGACAGGTTTTGGTTCGTACATCAATATGTCTATTTTTTCTCCTACTGGTAGGCCGAAGGTCATTCCTACCCTGTATATTGGATACTCTATGCCTGGTCTGTCAATTTTGCTTGAGACGATTCTAGTTACAGGTAACTTATTTTCTGTAAGGAGATTGACGTGATCGCTATGATAATGTGTAAGTATAACGACTGCTGAATCTGCTCCAAGTTTGTTAAGGGTTTTTCTCAAGGTTTTAGCTCGTTTAGAACCGTGTCCCGGATCTATAAGATACACCTCTTCTCCAAGGTAGATGAGTGTTGATGGCGATCCTCTTACAAGGATCGTCTTCTCATTTATTTTATCCATGACTGGTTTCCCCGGAAGATCAGTGGTGTTATCCGGGGTATAATTGTGGAGGTGTTACACTATACTACTCTTTTTTAACGCCGTTAAAGTACGAGTCCATTGAAGAAAAGGAAAATAATAGAATAAGGGAGAGTGGAGACCACTTGAAAAAAGAAATAAGATTCCTGCTAGGAGGCCCACAGGGAAGCGGCCTCGAAACCGCGGCACAAGTATTGACCAGTAGCTACGCCATAAAAGGATACTGGGTATATTCGACTCGTGAATACTATTCTAACATAAAGGGAAGACACAGTTATGTCAACGTACGAGTATCCTCAGAAAACCTACCAATGGCTCCTCGACAACATCCTGACCTAATAGCGGGAATAGACGCTGAAACAATATTCATACACTTCCCAGAAGCATCCAACAACACAATAATACTATATGACAATAACCAAGAAAACACAAGAATAGACCGAATACCAAGCATAGAGCCCAAAACCCTCAAAAGACTCAAAAACATCCTTGAACAAAACGGCTATGGCCAAACACTAAAAGACGCACTATTATACGCGGAAGAAGTACGGGGAGCAAGACTCCTCCCACTAGACTACAGAGCAATCCTCAAGAAGCTATCCGAAGAATTAGGGATCAGTCTACATGTAGCGAGAAGATACCAGAACACTATACTAATAGCGGTAATCGCGTCAATGACCGGTCTCTCTTTAGAAGCCCTAGAGAAGGGGTTTGTAAGAAGATGGCCTGGAAGAACCAAAATAATAGAGGGAAACAAGAAACTCGCCGAAATAGTATACAGTATTATAGAAGAAACAGACTACAGACTAGGACTATCCGAGCCAATTAACCCTCCTAGCGAATACATGGTTGTCAGTGGAAACGACATAGTTGCGATAGGAAAAATAGTTGGAGGACTAAGGATACAAACCTACTATCCCATAACTCCCGCGGCAGACGAGAGCTTCACACTTGAAGAATACGAAGACCTAGAACGATATAAAGAAGGCTTGGGCGGAATAGTCGTCTTCCAGACAGAAGACGAGATCGCCGCTATAAGCGCTGCAATAGGCGCGGCCCTTACAGGAGCACGCTCAGCCACTGCTACCAGCGGGCCAGGATTTGACCTAATGGTGGAGGCTCTGGGATGGGCTGGTATAAACGAGGTACCCGTAGTAGTCACCTACTATCAGCGAGGAGGCCCAAGCACCGGCCTACCGACACGAGGAGGCCAACAAGACCTATACTCTGCAGTATTCTCGGGACACGGAGAGTATCCCAGGATAGTTATAGCTAGTGGAGACCATAGGGAGGCTTTCATAGACGCCGTCGAGGCAATGAACCTCGCCGAGAGATACCAGCTACCTGTTATACATTTACTAGACAAGTTCCTCGCAAACTCAATAGTAACTCTACCAGTACCAGAACTAGAAAATATCCTTATAGACAGAGGATTGCTTACATGGAATCCACCAGGAGACTACAAGAGGTTCGATAAGTCAAATGGACCGATAAGTCCTAGAACTCCTGTGGGAGCCGAGGGAATCGTAACATGGCATACGGGAGACGAACATAACGAGGAAGGCCATATATGCGAGGACCCGATGAACAGGCTGGCAATGCATGATGCCAGGATGAAAAAACTAGAAATAGCATCCAGGGAGATACCATCAGAATATAAGATTAAACAGTATGGAGGCGGCCGAGACTTCCTATTGATGGGCTGGGGATCGACAAAGGGCGCTGCACTGGAGACTCTTAAGGAACTAGAATCAGTAGGAATACATGGATCCTATCTACACATAAGGATGCTAGAACCATTCCCTGTTGAAGAAGTAACTAGTATACTTAGAGAATATGATCCCGATACTGTGATAGATGTCGAGGCATCCCGAGTCCCTATGCTTGCTAACTTGGTTTCCTTGAATACTGGTTTCAAGATACACAAGTTTATCCTCAAGTGGACGGGTAGACCAATCTACGTGGACGAGCTTGTCCAGGCAACACAGAGAATCCTAGATAAGCAAACAGACATGGAGGTGCTCAAGCATGGTGCTTAGACTAGACTATAAGACAGAAGTCTGGGTAGACTGGTGCCCCGGATGCGGGGACTACGGAATACTCACAGCCGTACAAAGAAGCCTAAAAGAGCTCGAACTAAAACCATGGCAAGTAGCACTAGTCTCCGGCATAGGATGCAGCGGTAAAACACCACACTTCGTATACGCAAACGGAATCCACACACTCCACGGACGAGCAATACCATTTGCAAC
>WAOU01000065.1 GCA_015521095.1 Desulfurococcales archaeon
AGAAGCCGAAGAGGCCTGAGAGGCCTTCTCCGATGTCGACGTCGGCCTCCTTCTCCTCTTCTTCCTCTTTCTTCTCCTCAGCAGCCTCAGACTCCGCAGCCTCAGCAGCAGGAGCCGCAGCAGGAGCAGCTACTGGTACCTCTTCTATTCCTAGTTCTTTTGCTTTATCGCCTAGTGCCATTATTATTGCTAGTTCCTCGCTTACCGCTCTTCTCAGAGCGTATTCTGCAACGTCTGGTGTTAGGAATCCTGTTTCGCCTACTACTGCTGCGATTATTCTCTCAGCGTTTGCAAGGGCTGCTTCGACTGCTTCTGGGACTGGCATGAATACTATCTCTGTTGCTAGGCCGATCGCTTCTAGTGCGGCAAGTGCGATATCCTGTTTGACTTGTTCTAGGTCGACTATGAGTTCTTCTCTTGGAATTATTACGCCATTGTCTATAGCCGCTATCAGACTGATTCCGATCTCGAAGGGCATTATTCCAAGCTGTTGTAGGAGTCCTGCTAGATCGCTTGAGATCACGTCGCCCGGTTTTGCTACTACTGTGTCCTTCTTTACGTATACTGTTCCTTTCCTTATCTCGTACGGGATCCTTAGCTTTCCGAACACGCTTAGCATCGGGCCAGGCGTGATTCCTGTGTCTCCCTCCGGTATCACTATTTCTTTGTCTGCTACTTGGCCTGGCTTCGCCGGTATCGGTACTTTTTCTGACTCTATGAGTCTAGCCATCTTGAACGGGTTCATGTCTGTGAAGAGAACCATTGGACTACCCTTGATTATTTCTTCTAGTTTCTCTCTAGGTAGTCCTGCTCGTTCAGCGGCAAGTAGTATCAGGTTCTTCTTGGCTACCTTGAAGACTATTTGTTTCCTGAACTTCTTGCGTATCAGCTGTAGCTGTTTGGTCGGCATCCCTGTTAGATCAGCAATTCCCACCACAGGATACTTCTTGAATAACTCTTCTAGCTCTGCTACTACTTTCTTTTTCCAGGCCGGAATCTCCCTCTCCTTTCTCGCATGAAGCGTCTCCATAGACATCATAGCTCACCTCCTTACTAGAACAGTACCTGTACTGGTGGTCCCATTGTTTTCTTGACGTAGATCTTTGCTATCTTGCCCTGGCCTAGCTTGTTCTCAATAGCATTGATTACTGCTATAATGTTCTCAGCTATGTCTTCTGGAGCCATATCCTCGTCTCCCACTTTTACCATGACCTGTGGCTGGTTTCTTATTCTTACATTAACACTTCTCCTGAACCTCTCTACTATGTCTTCTATGTTCGCGTTGGGTGGTATCGGTGTAGGTGCCTTGCCTCTGGGTCCAAGAGCAGGTCCAAGTATTCCTCCCACTACACCCATTAGGGGTGCCTGGACCAGGACCCAGTAACATCGTTTCGCAATCTTCTTGGCGGCTTTCCTGTTTCCTCTGAGTTCCTGTATCTGCTGCCTGTTGAATACTTCTACTCCTTCGATGTTCTTTGCCCTTAGCTCCATGTCTCCTTCCGCAACTACGCATACTTTAGCGATCTTGTTGGGCTTCTTTGGGAGAACTACTATTTCTCTTAGACGCGAGGAGGGACTTTTGAGGTCTACATCCTTTAGGACTACTATTAGATCGACTGTTTCCTTGAACTTCCTCTTTTTCGCGATTTTTAGAGCGAATCTAACTGCTTCTACTATCTCGTTCTTGTCTACTGGCAACTCCTATTCACACCTCCTGTCGGGCCTATAGGCCCTGCTCCCCAGAAGAAGCGCCTTTATACACTTCTTCTGGGGAGTCGATTCATCAATCAACATTTCACGGCTAAAAAAACTTAATCCTCTTTTTCCCATTCTTCCTCGTATTTTGCTAGGAGGGCGTCGTATACTCCCTCCTCTATCTCCTGGGTGACTATTTTTGGATCCTTGCCGTTAACCGTTATACCTATCGACCTGGCGCTGCCGAGTATTGTTTTAACTGCTGCCTTGAGAGTCTTTGATAGTAGTTGTGGCTTCTTTTGTAGTGTTATCTCTATTATTTTTTCGAGCGGGAGATCGCCTATCTTATTGTGCATTGGGTCTCCTGGTGGCTCCTTTGCTCCTACTGCTTTGAGTAGTAGTGCTGTGGTTGTCGGGATTCCTACCTCTATCCTGTATTTCTTGGTTTTTGTATCGATGATTATGTTTACGGGTATAGTCATTCCCTCGAATTGTTTTGTTTTCTCGTTTATTTCGTCTATCACTTGTTTCACGTTTAGGCCTAGTTGTGAGAGCATAGGGCCTAGTGGTGGCCCTGGTCTAGCCTTTCCGCCTTCTATCTGGACCTTTACTACCTTTTCTTGAGGCATCTCTATTACCTCCCCAACCTTCCACTGATGCTTTAAGGATTTTAATACTCTATCGAGTCTGGAGAGACACGGAGCCCGCGTCATAATAGTTATCAAGTTTGAGGAAGGAAAGCTATGAAGAGACTCACTCAACAGGACAGGCTACGTATACGTCTACATGCGGTTGCTATGCTTAGATACGCAAAGAAATATGCAAAGTACAATTATCTATCGGAACACCTCGATATAGATCCCAGCCTTCTGGCAAGGTATGTTAGTGGATTAGTTGTTCCAAGCTATGAACAGTCACTCAAGATAATCAGCGTGTTAGAGAAGCTAATGCCTCTCGATAAAATAATACTCAGGGAAATTGAAAAACACCACGGATACATCGATTTAACAGGACTATTATCTGATCCTTCGTTTCTCAGAGTAGTAGCTTTTAAGCTAGCTTCACATTTCAAAGATGATAAGCCCACGGCTGTACTCGTACCTGAGACAAGCGGTATATCATTAGCATCATTCATAGCCGAAGAGTTCCCAGTAAAAATAATCGTTGCAAGGAGGAGGAAAGATAATCCCCTTGAGGACTATTATGAAGAGCACTTAATTCTGCCCCCGAATGTTAGGAGAATATTCTATATTAGGCGCAGGAGCTTATCGAGCCGAGACAGAGTCTTGATAGTAGATGATATTGTGCATACAGGTCTCACATTGTACGTATTGAAGAAATTGATCTCTAGGATAGATGCAAAACTTGTTGGCGTCGCATCTATAGTTGTTCATGGAACAGAGTGGAGGAAGAGGCTTGGAGACTCTATAAAAATAAAGTCTATAGTATCACTCTGATTCTGCTAGTTTTACTTGTTCGATAGGCACGGTTATTACCATATGGAACTCTGACTCGAGTAGGACTAAATCGACTTCTCCCCTTGACTCATATACTTCGACTACTCTACCGCGCATTCCCTTGAACGGGCCCCCTATAATCTCTACTATTTGGTTGCGCTTGAGCTCCGGTATCTCTACTACTGGTCTTGCGAGCTTCACTACTTCCTCTGGCTTCATTAGTAGTGGTCTCCTCCGTTTGACATTCCTTACTCCTCGTATAAGATCGTATAGATCTCCGGGGTTGCCTAGTTCGACTATTACATAGCCTTTCATGCCAGCTGGTACCACTATGCTTCTCACGTCTAGGCCCATTACTTGGGTTCTTTCCGCGAATACCATTGCTACTTTGAGCTCAGTGCTACCGGTGACTGGGATTGCGTAGAATCTCGTCTTTATATTGTATTGGTGCTGTTCCTCGCTCATAGGAAACCACCGTTATGTTGTGAGAAGAACGTATACGAGGTGTATTATGTATGCTATTCCACCCACAAGTGTGAATCCTATAAAGTTAAGCTTTGTTAATAGGTTGAATTCCTCTTCATCAGGTCTTCTGGCGAGGATCAGTATCCTCCTCCATGCCGTGATATATTCCTTGAACTTTGATACTACCATTCCCTGTTCACCGGATTCCTGGTATTTATTCGAACTCTTCCACATTTATACCTGCACTTTCCAGTTTTTTAACGTATTCTTTTGTCATATCTCTGGGCTCGATGGGCCCACGCGGATATTTTTCCCGCCAGACTCTAGCCCTAAACCTATAGACCTTTATCTCGGGCTTGAGCCAGCAGTCAGGCCAGAGGCCCGCCTTAATACAGGTCTGTGACAGGAATGTTTGTTTATCCCACACATATTCGACTGGAACTACTGGAAGTAGAAGTCCTTTAGCAACTCCAGCGTCAACTATTAGACCGTCTCTGCCTATCTTAACGTTGGATATACGTTCCTCCGGAGTATCGCCTAAATACTCGAACTCTGAGAGAACGGATACCTCAAAAGTGACCTGGTCCAGCTCGTGTTCTTCCATAGGGGGAAAACGTGGATCAGAAAATGCGCTCTCCAGAGCCACTTCAATCACAGTATCTATTAGGCTCTTTACCGGCGCTGTAGAACCAATGCATCCTCTTAGTTCTCTTTTCTCATCTCCATAGTAGGTTTCTATAGTTACGAACGCCATGCCCGGCCTGTATAGTTTGGCGGAGACATCTTGAGGAGTGGGCATACGTCTTCTATACGTGAAATAATACTCTATGCTTCTTCGAGCTAACCTAACTAGATACTCTCCCTCTTTATCTGTGACCTCTTCTGGGTCTACGGGTCGGGCGTTTCCTTGCATACTTCATTACCTCTGCCAATTCCAATGCTTCGCTAATTATGCGTCTGATGTTCTTCCAGTGGCCTCCTTCCCAATATACCCTGCCGCATCTAGGACAAATATAGAAAACGTCGTAGGCTTCGAGAGCTTTTGGAGGCACCCGATCCTTTACTTTTTCCTTGTCCCTCACCTTTATCAATGGGCTATTGCACTCGGAGCATCTGCTCTTAGAGGGATCAGCTACTAGGCGTAGTCCTAATGCTACAACGAGTTCTGCTAGTCTTTCAGCTATATCGTGAGAAGAAATGTATACTGCTCTTAATCCTTTCTTTCTAGCTCGAATGAAAAGTCCTCTGTCACGTGTAAGTATTATCCTTCCCGTTTTCTCAGCTATATTGACTATTTGTCTATCGGAGTATGTCTTAGAATATAGAGTATCGTATCCCAGTATTCGAAGCCATCGGGCTACCTCGCCTAGCATTGTATCTGCTATGAATCTCGGCTGTGTGATTCTATATCTACTCTGCCTGTCTTTTCTATTATCCTTGTCCATCCTTATCAGTATCCTCCTCGATTTTTCATTTCAACGTCCAGGCCCGGCCACTTGGTTGTCGCAAACTTTTATCCTATCTAGATACGGCGAACGATATCTTGAATAAAATATTATGTTTACCGTGAAGCGATAAAGATTATAGAGGCCGGGAAAACACTATGATACTAACCCCGGCTATGCTCCCTTTAGTATTAGTCGGGCTAGCTCTAGCCCGCTTATGTATCCTACTGGTTTACCATTGTCGACGACGACCACTACCCTGTATCGGTGACTTACCATTTTAGACGCGGCTTCTGCAACAGATGCGTCGGGATCAACTGTGGGCGGCCTGAGTCTTATAGCGTCTCCTACAATAACGTACTTGAGCGGTGTTATTCTCTTTGGCTCTCCTCTGCTCAGCTCATAGTATTTCAGGAACACTAGTGCTATCTCGTCGACGCCTATGACCCCGAGGAACTCGCCGTCTTCCATTACTGGAACTGTGCTAAGATTATGTTGGAGTAGGAGCTGTCTTACATGTAGTATTCTTGCCTGGAGATCTACGCTTACGGGGAATGTCTTCATTATTTCTCTTGCTCTAATGTCTGCGGCATCGACGCTTTCCGATAGTAGGGATGCTAGTTCCCAGCGTGACACTATGCCTGTCGGCTTGCCTTCTTTATCTGTAACGGGTACACTTGTTATATCGGCTTCGTCCATGAAGCGTAGGGCTTGAAGTAGAGGGGATTCCTGGTCAACGTATTTTACGGGTTCAGTCATGAAGCTTGAAGCGTGCATGCCCGAGGGAGTTGCTTGTTTAGTTCTAGTTGTTCCAAGTTTGAATATAACGTCTCTAAGTGTAAGAATGCCTCTGAGCTTGCCTTTTTCTGTCAGGATTGCTCTGTCTGTCTTGAACTTGTCTATTTCGTCTAGTACTTCTGCTAGTGAATAGTCTTTGTCTAGTACTGGTGCTGTGTTTCCTTTAATCTCGTCCACGCTCTTGAGCGCTATATTCTCGAACACTTCCGTTCACCATTTCCTATTATTGATTATACGCGAATAAAACGTATTGGCTCATAACTAATATAATTTAGAATCCTAATAATATATGAGCTCTAGCCTACTATTATCTACTGATTTAGTAATTTTCGTGGAAAATCTCGGCTCGGGATAAATATAATTATTGAAGAGCGTCTAGAACTGGTTGGCTTTGCCTACATAATATACTAGATCAATGTAGTGTGGAGCTAGTCTTATTATGTCTCTCTTGGATATTATTCCCACGACCTTATAGGTTTCGGGGTCTAGTACTGGTAGGTGGCCTATGTTATAGGAGCCCATCATCTCTGCTGCTTCTCTAAGCGTGGTATTCCTGAATACATAGTAAGGATTCTTTGACATTATGTCGGCAAGTTTGACTTTTGAAGCGTCTAGGCCCTTTGCCACTACGTTCACTATTATGTCGGTTTTCGTTACTATTCCTAGGAGGCTGTCCTGTTCGTCAACTATTATTAGGCTTCCAATATTGTTCTCGGCCATTATCTTTGCTCCTTCTAGCACTGTCTGCATAGGCATTGCTTTTATTGGAGGAGTGCTCATGACCTCTTCACAAAGTGTTTCTGGCTCTTCCGACATTTTATCCACCATTCTTTGAGACTCTTATTATACCATGTAATTGTAACCTTGTCTGATCTATAATAGTTATCCCTCGGTACAAGGACCCGTTCGGCTCGAACCACAGTGTATCTTATATGTCCTGCTCGACAATGATGAACCTGGTGCAGGAATGATTGGAACCCTCTAGAAATATTCCGAGATTAATAATACATCCTCCTACACATCCACTCCTATCATTACTGTATGTTCCCATGGGTTTCCTTATTGCCCTAGTTCTAGCATACATTGTGGGATTCACGGCTAACAGACTACCGCATCCCTATGATTACTATGTGATTGTCGCTTCGCTCCTTATTGCTTTAAGCCCTATTCTCAGCTATGTTAATGTTATAGTGAAAGAGCTGGAATCCTCAGAGGAGCTAGTATTAGCGGTTGAATATGTATCGCTATATGGTATACCTGTACCAATCCCTGCCCTTGTGAAACAGAGGCGGAAACTCATCATAGCCGTTAACCTAGGAGGAGCCGCTATTCCAGTTATTGTCTCGTTCATCTTCTTGAAGCTAGCGATTGATCTGCTTGGTCCAAGCATAATAGTCCCTTATCTCGTCGCTGTACTAATTACCAGTATAGTCACCTTTTGGTTTAGTAGAGTTATTCCAGGCGTAGGAATCGCAGTACCCGCACTTATCCCTCCATTGACAGCAGCTATGGTTGTATCCTTTCTATTCGGAGTAGGCCTTATTCCGGGTCTCCTAG
>WAOU01000066.1 GCA_015521095.1 Desulfurococcales archaeon
ATCAACAGTACTAAGCCTACCAAACAGTGTACGATCCCTCAGATAAAGATCCAGGAGATCAACACCAAGCTTCTCCCCAAGATACTTGAAATACGAGTAGCCGAGCCTTGTACCAACAAAACCAGGAGCTACAACATTAACAGTAATATTATACTCTCCAAGCTCTAAAGCCATACTCTTAGCGAGCCCTATAAGGCCAGCCTTAGCAGCACTATAGGCAGACAGATATTCCGCTCCCGTTATGCCGGCAATGCTTGAGACGAATACTATCCGTCCCCATCCACTGCTCATCATATCATCAAGGAACACGCGTGAGACAAGGAATGCTCCGCGGAGATTAACAGCTATCTGTTTATCAAATAGCTCAACGCTGAGATCCTTGAAGGGAACAGCGTATCCCACGCCAGCGTTGCTTACAAGTATCTGTATCTTGCCGAGGCCCTTATGTACTTCTTCAACCATCCCAGATACTTGTGCCGGATCCGAGACATCTCCCTGTACTAGTATTCCTTCTCCGCCAAGCTCCTCGATCTTTCTGAGGGTTTCCTTAGCACCCTCCTGGTCGCGCCTATAGTTTACGGCTACCCTCGCACAGGACTTGGCTAGCCTTATGGCGATTGCTTGTCCTATTCCTTTACTAGCCCCAGTAACGAGGGCGTTAACCCCCCGGTTAACACAGTCCTCCACAAACCACACCCCAACACTACCCTACACGCAGAATGACACGGCCGACCCTGCTACCCTCCATAGCCTCCCTATAAGCCTCATTAATCTCCTCCAGCCTAAACGCCTTATAGAACGGCCTGATAGCACCCTTACCTATAACCTTGATAGCGGCAAGCCACTCGTCATAGGTAAACGCAGCGGTTCCACTAAACAATAATTCTCTCATCACAAACAATGCAGGCCTTTTTATCACAAGTGGCTCTCCAGTAATATTACCAATCAGGACAAGCCTACCCCGGAACCTAAGGCTCCTCATGCTCTCGTTTAGCGTAGGAGCCCCGACTATCTCCATTACAACGTCCACTCTTCCTTTTTCACGATAGAAGTCTAGGCTCCTAACAACCTCTATCCCGAGATCCTCTAACACACGAGCCTTCTCCTCGCTCCTCGTATACGCGAGAACCTTCGCTCCCAGGAGCTGGAGATACTGTGCTCCATGTATTCCAACACCGCCACTAGCACCAGTCACGAGAACCCTCTCGCCCGGCTTAACTCCTGCAACGCTCGCCGCATGCATCATTGTAGCGACTCCACATGTCGCAGCCGCATATTTCTCGAAATCATCGTCTGGCAACTGAATAATGTTATCTCGTGGAACATACACTCGCTCAGCATATCCGCCGGGAACATTCTCTCCAAGAATGACAGGAGGACAATCCTTACATACTGGGTTCGGCACTGCAGGATAAACCGTTACAGGTTTACCCTCATAGTATCCGAATACCTCATGGCCCAGCACAAGTGGAGGCTTGAGATTAGGGAATCCTCCCTTCCACACTACAAGGTCTCGTCCGCATACACCTACAGCTTTAACCTCGACAGGAACCCAGCCTTCGGGGACCTCGACCTCAAACTCCTCGATCCGGAAAGGCTGTCTCCAACCATACAATACAGCACTTCTAATGCGATCACGCACCCGGGATCACCCAGTAGAACACGCCATTGTATAACGATGTGGCATTGCAGACTATAAACTAAAACCTCTTAATTCCGTTGTTTCTGTCAAGTAATAATGGATATAAATGATACCAGAAATATGATACTATAGGTATGATACTATGAGTATCATAATCAGAAGACCAGAACTAGAAAACTTCCTCAGAACAAATGGAAGGAGACTCCTATACGGGAGAAGAAAAACAGGAAAAACATTTACAGCAAGACAAACACTACCAAAATACAACTACTACATTGTTAGAAAAGGAGGAACAATATACAATCCAGAAGATGACATAGAACTAGACACAAGTTCTTTTATCCGACTCTGCCGCGTAGAAGAACACATCATACTAGACGAGTTCCACCGAGCCAATCCCAAACTATTCGATGCAATTCATGCAGGAACCTGTACCGACCAACTAGTACTCATAACATCAACACTGCACTACTACAAAAAACACGTTACAGGCAAGGACGCTCCACTACAAGGACTATTCAAACAATACAAGGTGGACCTAATATCCCCAAAAGACCTACTATCTCATAAATGGAAAAAGTTGAATAAGGAAACAATAGAGCTCCTCGTATACTACCAGGAACCAATCCTCATAGGATGGACCATGCATGACATAGCCACCAGCGGTCCCGAGATGGTGAAGGGCCTCGTAGGAGACATACTAATGGAAGAAGACCTCACAATCACAAACAGATACCTAGGAATACTAGAAGCAATCGCCGCAGGAAAAACACGACTAACAGAGATAACCAACTGGCTCTACTCAAAAGGACTAATCAAAAAACCCGAAACAGGAATGATAACCAAATACCTAGCTATAATGACTAAGATAGGCCTCCTCGAAAAAATACCAATATTGAGGACAAAACGCAGCATCTACAGGCATAAATCTCCCCTAACATATACTCTCTATTACCTTGAAGCGCGCTACTCTATAAGCGACACCCCCTTACCACCACAATTCAAGACAAGCGTCATAAAACAAATCGTCCCACATCTAATAGAGACATTCATAGAAAAATTATTCACTGAAACCTTAGGTCTGAGACCCGTCAAGATACTACAACCAGAGACAGATATAGCACTCACAAAGTTCAAACAACTCAAACTGATTGCAGAAGTCAAATGGACATCAGACATAACCAGGCAAAAACTTCGAAAAACAGAAGAAAAACTCGCCAAACTACCGGCAGAAACAAAACTCCTCATACTACCGGACAAAACAATATTACCTCGAGAAACATGGCTACAAGTACTAGATATAACAGATCTAATCAAAATGGCAAAAGGAGAACTTACAATAAGCAAAAATTCCTGATACCAAAGCATTAATTTTCATCATTGTGAAACAATACTTGTACCCGTATACTATAGCCTAATAATACAAAGACCATACAGAGGCATAACCCGGTGCTCAAGAAATTGAAGCTCAGAAGACCACTACTTGTCTTCCTCCTATTATCATTCGTATCGTTATTCGCTGATATGACCTATGAAGGAGGCAGAAGCATATCTGGACCCTACCTAGAACTATTGGGCGGCACGGCTCTAGTCGCTGGAGGCGTCAGTCTCGGAGACTTCCTAGGATACCTGGTCAGAGGAGTCTCGGGAAGCTTATTGTCTAGGTATCGCAGTAGCTTGTTCTATTGGTCACTAGTATTCATCGGCTACTTCATTAATCTCATTGCTATACCCTTGCTCGCGGTCGCAGGCTACTGGGATACAGCATTCATCCTTCTTGTTCTCGAGAGAATAGGCAAGGGCCTGAGGGCTCCTGCCCGCGACATAGTCCTTGGAGAAGTTGCAGAAGGCATAGGTGTTGGAAAGGTATATGGGATACACGAGGTCTTAGACCAGATAGGGGCTGTGGCTGGCCCTCTACTTGTGGCATGGGCCGCGACTATACATGGTATAAGATGGGGCTTCCTGGTAACAGCTATACCTGCAGGTATAGCACTGATACTCTTGTTTGGAGCCTACTTGTTATATCCTAGCATCAAGGAGGCCGAGGCAGAGGCCAAGCCGTTTTGGGCCACGGGGGCTCCCAGAGGTACTATAATGCTTGCTTCTGCTATAGGGTTAAGCTTCATACTAGCTCCTCATTGGATACTGGGATCCTATTATTATAGCGTTTGGGGAGCGTCTATTGCAAGCATAGGAGCACTATATAGCA
>WAOU01000067.1 GCA_015521095.1 Desulfurococcales archaeon
GTTACTAGCCAGGATGGATCTCCCTGGATATTCATTACTCTCTCTATGCTTCTTACAACGTCATGTGCTGTACATGGAGTTCCGTCCGCGAACTTAGCGTCTTGTCTAAGGTGGAATATCCATACTGATCCATTGTCCTGTACTTCCCAGTCTGTGGCGAGATCGCCGACTATCTTGCCTGTGTCAGGGTCATACTTGACGAGCCCCGCCATTATGTTGCTCAGAACCTCCCATGTGAAGAAGTCATATGCATTGGCGGGGTCTAGATCGGTTACTTTATCTGTTACACCTATCACTACTACCTGTTCCGGCTGCTCCTCGGTAGTTGTACCCTTACCGGCAAAGTACCATGCTGCCGCAGCGACAACTATAATCACGACTAGAGCAATCGCCGCTGCCATTTTAGAAAGAGCTTTTCTGGACATGTCGAGTCACCCATTATGACTTCATGTGGGTGAATATGCCCACCTATATCTTATAATAAATATTAGGCTTATATTAAAATATACGCCGGTTCTCTTCACGTATAAATACAATATAATTCTCCGCCGTTACCCTTTTACGGCTGGAGGATAAAGTTATGGGTACGGGACTCCTCGAATATCTCTGGAAGCCCCTCTCTATGTTACCACCCAAAGTATCCTATAGGATCGTCCATTCGTCTCCGGGCAGGCTACAAAAGCCATTATCACGGATCCTAGCATCCAAGTGTCCCGAAAGCCTCGAGATAAGGATTCTTAACAATACTTTGACTAATCCCATCGGTCTCGCTGCTGGATTGAATAAGAACGGTAACCTGACTTGGCTGGGAGACGCTTTATGCCTCGGATTCACAGTTGTGGGCAGTATTTTACCCTATAGATATAGAGGGGCTGAAACCAAGCTTCTACTAAGACCCACTCCCTTATCCGCCGTTAACAGACTAGGATTGCCTAGTGATGGATTCGAAAAAGTCCTAGAGAACATAAGCCGTTATAGGCCAAGGTATACTCGGCTTGTGGCTAATATAGCTGGCCTAAGGAGAAACGACTACAAAGAACTTGCGGAACAGCTCGGCGAAGAATTCTTGTTCGTAGAGGTAAATATTAGTTGTCCGAACACAGAAGAGCACGGTACCTTCGAGAAGCCCGAATATGCCGAGAAAATACTAATAGATCTTCCACCTAACGAACGGTACCTCCTAAAAATCCCCCATACTACTAATCGAGACTTGCTAGCAAACTACGTCGATCTTGTCAAGAAGTATGGTTTGCAGGGTATTGTAGCTGGTAACACGAGTAAAATCTGGATTCGAGGCTTCCAGGCTGGTCTCAGCGGGAGACCTATATTCCATGGAACCAAGAAAATGGTGGTGGCTCTAAGGGAATTATTGGGAGAGGATAAGATTATAGTAGCGTCTGGAGGTGTATTCTCTGCAGACGATGCTATAGAGTTGCTTGAGAATGGTGCTAATCTTATCGAGGTCTTGACTGTCTTGCTGAGGAGGGGTCCTAGAGCTGTCTTAGATATTGTCGAGGGAGTACATAGGTATCTCGCTAAGAGGTAGACTTACTTCTTGTTCCATTCTCCTCCTCTACGACTCCATAAGACTCGTCCACTGGTATCCCTGATCTCGATTACTCTATGGTATGGTAGTGTGGTATCATCGTCTAGGTATATGGCCCAGCTATCGCTATATACTATTCTGTGGCCTGGAACGCATTTTACTACTTCTCCCTTATCATTCCTGTGAACATAACATACGATGAACTTGTCTTTCAACTCCCACATTGCTCTTCTTATCATAGATTTGATCGTAGGCTTACCCAGTATAATTCACCGTACATAGTTCATCGAGGAAGAGCTTATATCAATAATATCTTTCGAATGCTGAAATAATGGGAGAAAATAAATAGGAAGATACTGGGACATTCCTGTGTCATTCCTTTTTGATTGGATGACTGCCTGGAGTTTTAATCTACCAGGTGACGTATGTTATTCTTAGTTTTTTGCTTGCCTCGTCGAGTAGCCTCCAGTCGTCGTAGTTTAGTCTCCAGCCTACTGCACCAGCGTTGTCTTCTACCTGTTGTGGGTTCTTTGCTCCGGGGATTGGTATTATCACGTCGCTATAGCCTATTAGCCAGTTTAGTGCTATCTGTGCTGGAGTCTTCTCGTACTTCTCTGCCATTTGTTTTACAAGATTTGCTAGCTCTAGTATTTGTTCATAGTTTTCTTTCTTGAATAGGGGATCGTTGCTTCTTACATCTTGGAACTTCTCTATGTCTTCAAGACTGTATTTGCCTAGCACTGCTCCCTTTGCTAGTGGGCTCCATGCAAGGATGCTCATACCGTTCTCCTCTGCATACGGTATGAGCTCTTTTTCGGCTTGTCTCTCGACTAGATTATACCTGATTTGTAGGACTTCGATATCTATCCTGGATAGACAGTACCTCGCGGCTTCTGCGAGTTCTACTGGGAAGTCGCTTAGGCCGATATAGTCTACTTTTCCTAGAACTACTAGTCTCTCTAGGGCCTTCATGTATTCGCAGGTTGGATGATTGTGCCAGCACGGTGGCCAGTGTACCTGGAGTAAGTCGATATAGTCTGTTTGTAGTCGTTTGAGGCTTCTGTCTACGGCTTTGAAGACGTCGTCATATGCTAGGAACTCTCCGGGAATCTTAGTCGAAATGACTACGTCGTCTCTCTTCACTCCCAGGTCCTTTAGGGCCTTTCCGATAAACTGCTCGCTCATTCCCCTACCATAGATCATTGCTGTGTCTACAAGGTTTATGCCTAACTCGAATGCCTTCGCTAGGATTTCTTTAGCCTTTTCGTAGTCTGTTACGCCCCATGTATTGCTGAATTGCCATGCTCCTAAACCTATTCTTGAGACTTTAAGGTCTGTTGAGCCTAGGATCGTGTACTCCATAGTATTCCACACCTCATAGTATCGTTATATGATTAGTCTAGTGACGAGGCTTTTATTTAGATAATTATATTTCCTGTAAAAATAATCACAGGACAAGATCTACAACAAATACCTAACTGTAGGTTCGCGTTATTACATGTATATAACTATATAGAAAAGCTCTTCGAGCAGACCATTTGGAAGGGATCACGGACACTGTACTTCGGAGGGACATAACCTGAATAGAGACAGTTTAGAGTACGATGATTAGTATAAAATTATACGCCAAGGCATGGAGCGTGTTACGGGATTGGACAAGAGCTGGGAAGCGTACAGCAGGAGAACACGTGGATTAATCCCTAGAGAGGGCGGGATTGCAGGAGTATGGTTTGCTAGCCTAGTATATGGACTTCTATATAGTGTTTCCAGGGGGATTGACAGATTCGATCTCATACTCGCGGTTATCGGTTCAATATTGGTGCTAGTGTTAAGTGGTGTCGCTTGGCGGGAGACTTCGCTAAAAAGACTTGTCCTTATGATTCCTCCTGGACTCGTATTCATATATCTTTCACTTAGTGCAGGTACACCAGGTATAGTATTCTTGGCTATTGCCTCTACGCTGGCTATTATCACGCTACGGCTTAGAGAACTAGATGTTATAGTTATAGGGGGGACCCTCGTTGCTGCGCATGGAGGACTATATGTTGTTGCATCTGATGCTCCTAGCATTGTATACGGACTGCTACCGATAGTTTATACGTTTATGACTGTTAGCCACGCAGGATATCGTGTAACAAACAGGTCGAGAAAAGCTGTCATGTACTTCGTGTTGTCCAACACTGTACTAGTTTTATTCTTTGCATACTCCTTCTTCATAGGATATAGGAACCTGGCATTATTGCTCGTGGCTGACCTCATTTTCAGGCTTATGCTATTCGCAACAGGGGTCTTCCCACGTATGAGTCCTCGAGCCTATGGCTTCCATGAGGCCTTTCACAGCTTATTCTTCCTTGCATTAACAGTCTTCATATAGTTATATCTTGAGACGTTATTTCCCTTTCGAATATAGTAATAGTATAATTTAGTTGCTCGAGCATTGATTATGATAGGGGTAAGAAAACTTGGATACACCCATATCTGAGTGTACTGAGTCTAGGCTAGAGGGATGCGGCTACATAATTGTTTGCAGGAAAGGACTCCTAGAAACATTAGGAAGAGAGAAGCTCGTCAAGCTGAGATACATGAAGCCTGGCCAGATAGTTACAGGCGTCGACATGGAGAATGACTTAGCTTTGTACCTCTATGTAAGCCCTAGTACTATGGGTGGATTTTATCTCGAGGCCCCATTTATCTCTTTGAACAATCTAGAATGTAGTAGGAAGCTCAGAGAAACGTTGCTACAACAGGTACACGAGAAACTAGGCGATGATCCTAGGATAACCCAGGTTACAATGATAATAGAGGAGAAGATGCTTCGTTGAGGAGCAGGAGATGTGCAGGGCATTAATCAGGTCTCCCACATATGAGATCGAGATCTGTTCTAACTGCATACTTAACCTGATCTCCAAGCCTCCAAAAACTCCATTTTACATGTTATCTCTTGACGTAGAATATGGTATACTTGGCGAGAAACTAGCCGGAATCTTTCTAGGACCCTTCAATATAGAGGGAGACTGTAAAGAGAAAATCCTGTCTTTAGCAGAGACCTATAGAAAAAGGATAATCCTGGAGCAACTCCATGACCTTTACACTAGAATCGGCAAAATAACGATGCTAGCCCAGATCGATCCATATTATATTCCACTATCCAGAAGCATCCTACTAGGCAAAAATCATTACTGTAATGTTATCGAGAACTACTATGAGGACGACCCATCCGGGCTGAGAAAAGAGTATAGTAAACTAGCAGGTATCCTCGGAGTACTGGGAGACGGCAATATAAATCTCGCCGTGCTAGAAGAGCTGTATAAGAAGCTTTCCAATCGTCTCAAAGAGTTTTTGTCGAGTACAAGTATTAGGATTCCTGGGAGGCTACTCTGGTTTCCGCTAGACGGTGAATGTAAATCCAATATAATTGATCCGGGAGATCTGATCTCTTTGCCAGAAGGACGCTTATCATTGTTAGCTTACCAACCCGAAGATCTATTATCAGAACATCTAGGCGGAACCTGGAGATGTGAGCAAGCAACCTTCCTAGCAAGTAGTCTCAAGTGTACGAGGAGTAATGATAAGAAGACAGTTATAGCCAAGATATACGAGAAGATGCAGGTAAAATGGATCCCAGCATATATAGCTAGCCCTGCGCCTGTTAGATACCTTGTTTCTTCTAGGGCAAGACTTTCCAACGAGTACTATTGGTTGAGACGGTTGAGAGACACGATACATACTCCCCGTATATTGCTCGTATCCGCGTCTCATTCTAACAGGATTATGATAAGAGAATATCTCGAAGGAGTCCCTGTACTATCTTCTCGATACAGCAAACAATGGGAGGAGGCGGGTAGATCACTGGCAGAGATCCACTCAGCTGGATATGCTCTGGGAGATCCTAATCCTGGGAACTTCATCTATAGAGAGGAAGATATTGCTCTAATTGATGCGGAGCAGGCGCGTAGATACTCGTTGGAGGCGGGGGCTTGGGATCTAGTGGTCTTCGTAGTCTACTCTATAGTTTTTGGAGCCGACAAGAATCTTGTAAGAACAGCCATTGAGGGATACGCTAGCGTTGATCCAGGAGGGTTCCAGCGTATTAAGGAATTATTGTTGTCTGGTAAGGGTTGGGGAGGTGTCCGTTTCCTCCCCATATACTATAATACTGCAAAAAAGATTATTGGAGAAGTCAGCTAGTATAACATTAGGTCTCTGTATTTCTCTAGTAACTTTACACTGGTCTTTATGTCGGCGAAGAGCTTTGAGGCGGCCTCCACGTCTTGCTTCTCTACTTTGATTCTTCCCTGGGACTCTGCGATTATTCTTGATGGCTCGAGGAGCTGTAAGGCGTATCGTAGACTGTGCGTCGATCCTAGATTTGTTAGTTCTTCTAGGGCGTCCTGACTGAGAGGAATCTCTTGTTCTTCGCTTCTTATCCTTATTATTTCGCGTATTTCGTCTGTCGTATAGGGTCTCGTGGGTATAATTAGGAGTCTGTCTAATAGGTCTCTGGGCATTCCGTGGGGTGATTCTATATCTGTTCCTCGGATCTTCGTCATTCCCCTATTTGTTGCTAGGATAATTATTGGGGCGAAATCGCTTTCCATTGCCTTTGTTATAAAGCTATAGACTTCTAAATCCAGTAGATGTGCGTCGTCTATGAATAATACTCCGGGAACTAGTTCGGCTTTCTTTTCTTCTATCCAGTTCTTTACAATCTCGTCTGTTTTCCTCCTAACTTCGTCACTTATTTCCTTTTCTCCTCCAAACAATGCCAAGAGACCGGTGAATACAGCTCTTTGTGCCGCTATGCTTAGATCTATATCATGTAGGGTAAAGGTTCTAAGTACGTCCTTTGTCTTCTCAACACTTCCGGAGGGGATCTCTACTTCCTCGGTGACATCTATATCATATAACTTGGTGCCTCTTCCCTTGGCTCTTCCAACTTTTCTTACATCAAGGGTCTCTGCATCGATAATTATCACGTCACCTTTCTTTACTCCTAGGCGGAGTAGTTGGACAGCTACTTCTGGAGGAGCGCTGAAACTCATCGAGTCATCCTTTGTCTCTAGGGTCAGCTTAACACCTGCTATTTGTGGATAAGGAGACCATACACTTCTCTTCCTAAGATACTTGATCTCAGTCACTACTCCTTCGAGAACTCGTCTCGTCTCCCTGACTCTTACACCTATCGCTCTACGAAGCGCCTGCATTAGCACCTCCGTCTTCTTCTTTTCAAGACTGTAGACCTCGCTCGCGTTTAGAGCAACGAAGGGGGTGTCTTCGCCTAGTTCTCTAGCAATAGCTATTGCGATAGCGGTTTTACCTGTTCCCGGAGGACCTGCTAGTAGTATACCTTTACCGGCTAGCCTACCGTACCTTATCATTTTAACAACTATTCCGGCAGCTTCTCTAGCCTCTTCTTGGCCGACGAGGCCGCCTCCTATCTTCTTTGCTTTTCCATCTTTATCTAGTCCTAGGCCTCTGATGTGGCTGTGTGCCGCTGCGCTTAGTACGTCTGAGGAGATTCTTACTTCGGCCATTTACTTATCACCCCTTGGTTCTGGGGCGTGCTTCTTCTATGCAGGGTTCCCATTATATTGTAATCATGATGTTCACTAGTGTATTTAAACGATTGTAATGAGATCCATGATCCCACTATAATGCGTCCCACCATAGAGAACTACTAAAACGCTTAGAGGGGTTTAAAACCATCGCTTGACTCATGGCAGGTGGTGATATAGGATGAGCATACCTGTAGTAATAAGAAAGGCTATAAGGCGTGGAACAAGCCCAGCAGTACAGCCGGCGGCCTTACCTCCGTCCATAGCTGAGGAGCTACTAGAGATGTCGATAGGCAATCCTATCATTCATAGCTCCTCAACACTACAAAATAATAGGCCGGGGAGAGAGAAGGAGAAAATATACGCTAGATACGGGTACCTACTGTTCCTAGGCCCATTCAAATAAACACCTGAAGGGCCGAGTTTAGGCAACATATCTTTTTAAACTAGAATCGTTCTTTTTCCTGGAATCATTTAATTGTCCGGCCAGGTAACTTTCGTTACATGGGCGTGAACTATATGAATAGTCATTATGTGGTTAAGATCCCAGAAGAGCTCTGGGGTACTCGAAAAGAGGACGCTGTAGGAATAGTTGTAGACGTATATGTTAACACAGGGGACATCGTGAAGGAAGGCGATATCCTAGTAGATATCGAGGTTGAGAAGGCCATTCTATCTATAGAATCTCCTATAACAGGTACAGTTATCGAAGTGCACGTGAAGAAAAACGACAAGGTAATCCCTGGATCTAAGCTAGTTACATTGGAGCCAGAGTAACAGGATACCTAATGCTGGCTGGTTAGGGGTAGAACAGGGATTGAAGCCAAAGATACGGATAAAGCCCACACCGAATATGGGCATTATAGCAAGCACGCTTAGGAAACACAGACTTCATACTGTGTGCGAAGAGGCTCTCTGCCCCAATCTCTCCGAGTGCTGGGGAGAGGGACATACAACGTTCATGATCCTAGGAGATATATGTACACGTGGTTGCCGGTTCTGCTCTGTCAAGAGAGGGAAACCCTCATCACCTGATCCTAGCGAACCATATAGAATAGCATTAGCAGTAAAGGACCTTGGCCTTAGATACGTTGTATTAACAAGTGTTACTAGAGACGACCTCCCGGACGGGGGTGCAAGCCACTACGCCAAGACAATCCGTCTAATCAAGAAGCTGTCACCAGGGACAATAGTTGAAACCCTCACGCCGGACTTCAATGGAGTAAAGAACCATATCAGGATCGTAATAGATAGTGGGCTAGACGTATTCGCACACAACATAGAGACCGTGGAGCGACTATCACCCCTAATACGAGACCCAAGAGCAGGCTACAGGCAGAGCTTAAGCGTATTAAGCTACGCGAAAGAGTTAAATCCATCGATTATAACGAAGTCGAGCATCCTGGTAGGGCTTGGAGAAGAAAAAGAAGAGATTATACAAGCACTAAGAGATCTGAGAGAAGCAGGCGTTGATACAGTTGTTATATCACAGTATCTTCGACCCACGCCTAGACAGGTGCCAGTAAGAAAAATATACACGATGAAAGAATTCAAGGAACTCGAACGAATAGCTTATGAGCTAGGATTCAGCTACGTCCACTCGCACCCATTGGCAAGAACTTCGCACAAAGCCTACGAAGCCTACAGGGCAGTCATAGCAAGGAGGAGGCCTAGAGATGGCCCGTGAACTTATAGTAAGAATAGACGGCCCCCTAGACCCATTCTATAACATGGCATTCGATGAAGCAATGCTCTACTACACGATAAAAGAGAACGTAGCCGTCCTCAGGTTCTACATGTGGAGCCAGAAAACTGTTACTCTCGGCAGAAGACAGCCGTATCTATCCATCCCTCCTTGGAAGGACAGACAGGTGGCTGTAACAAGGCGAATAACGGGTGGAAGCAGCCTACTACATGTACCTAGAAAAGAATTAACCTACTCAATAACAATCCCCAGTACACACACCTTCTACAAGAAGCATGGTATAGCTTCATCAGCGCATGAACTTGCGAAGGCAATAGCCCGCGCTCTAACCTGTCTCGGCTTTAACGCTCATGCACCGGGAATAACAAGCAAAAACACTAACAGACCCTATATATGTCTTTTAGGAAATGGATCAGCCGACGTCTATGTTGAAGGAAAGAAAATATCTGGAGCCGCACAATACAGGGAAAAACGTGGCCTCCTCCAACACGGTGTCATTTTACTAGATTATGATTACCGAGAATGGACATCAATATACCAGGCTGGTTCTAAGGACGAAGAAGCTCTAAGGAACAAGATAATAGGACTTACAAGCCTCGGAGACATAGACTTATCTAATTTAATAGATAGGATCGTAGCCGAGGTATCGAGCCTGCTAGGTCTAGAGGCATCCTACTCGAATAACCTAGTTGAACTAGTCCATGCGTCAACTAGGTTATCTGATAATTATAGGGATCCGAGATGGGTTATACAGGGAGAGAAGTTCTGGGCGCTTACAGTATAGTGTGGGAGCCTTTGCCCCCGGGCGTGGGCTTAGCACTGGAAGAACTCATATTATATCAGTTGGACGAGTATCTTAGAAGGTTCCTTCTTATATGGAGAAGTACTAGTAGTATTGTCATTGGTAGAAGGCTCTCACTTTGCGAGGAAGTAAATTGTAGAAATGCATGTATTCATAGTATTCCCATATGTCGTAGGAAGAGCGGTGGAGGAGCAGTATACCATGATCCAGGTAATCTCAATATTTCATTACTAGCATATACTGGTCATCGATATCCCGTAGACAAGGTTTATGAGGACGGTCTGGGAATTATACGCAGACTACTCTCGATACTCGGATACGATTCTCATATAGAGAATCAGAATGATATTGTTGTTGGAAAATACAAGGTTTCGGGAAGTAGCGCCCTAATACTCAAAGACAGATACTTGTTCCACGCAACATTGCTTATAGAAGCAGATACCTCTCTGCTAGACCAAGTAATTGTACCTAGACTGGACAGAGTTGCCAGGGGAGAGGTTACACCCGCAAAGTATAATCCCCGGAACTTGTCATCGAACGGTCCAATGATTAGAATCTGGAATGTATTACATGTTTTGGAACAAGAGCTTATCAAAGACATGGTTGACCACAAGGAACTGGTTATGACATTGCTTCCCCACGCGTATTCGCGCGCTGTCAACTATTGTATGGATCCATGTAATGGAGCTGGCAGGGAATCTCGATAAATGTCTAGTTTGAGTAATTGGTCTCTACAAACTCTCCTCGTTGATATGTTTATTATATGGTAGAAATATTGTATTGAGCCCGGGAGAAGGGAGAAACTACACATACTGCTACTCTGAATAAAGGGTGACGATTAGTGCTATTGCCGAGGAGAGTCGAGGAAGTAGTAGTTGCCGTTCCGAGACACCTGTATGACAAGACCGTGGCGAAGCTTGCAGAGGTAGGCGTGCTCCACGTAGATACTCCTCCCAGAGTAAAGGGTGGTGAAGTAAACAAGGCCTACCGTACCTTATATGTGAAGATCTCGGAGAAAGCCAACAAGTTGGAGAATTATTTCAGGGTTTTGGGCCTAGAGCCTGAGACGATCAGTGGCCTCTCACTAGAGGCTGGCGGATGGGAAGAGGCATATGAGAAGATCGTAAGTCTCCACTCCGAGCTAGAGGAGGCTTTTGACAGAGGAGTCTCAAGGCTTCAGGAGATAGAGTCTAAGATCTCCGAGTTGCAGGCGCTTAAGGCTGTGCTGGAACCGATAAGCCATCTCGACGCAGACATTAGGAGTGCAACTCACACGTCATTCATCGGGTATACTGTTGGATTCTACAATGAGACAAGTGTTGAAAGTGCATCAGGGTATCTAGGAAAGCTAGCAGAGAAACATGGAGTCATAGTAGCCCTAGAACCTGCCGGAGACCAAGGCATCCTAATAGCTGTCGCAGGACATCCCAAAAAAGTACGTGTCTTCATGCAACAGATCCGGCAGAGATTTACACCTATAACGATACCAGAGGATCTTCCGAGCTCTCCAAAACAAGCTTATAGTGAGATAAGTAGGCTCCTAAAGGAGCTCATGGATTCACACGACAAGATAGTTTCAAGGCTAATGGAGAAGAAAAATGAATTAGTCCAATACTATACGTATGTGTCAGCCCTCCGCTACGTGGCGAAACTCCTCTCCAACACTGTCAATACTAGGACTACAGCGTTCTTTAGAGGATATGTTGACACTGGAGAACGAAGGAAGCTCGTCAAAGCACTCGATGAGGCGACGAGCGGTGCATATCTCCTAAGTAAAGTGAAGATACATAAGGCGAAGAAAAAGGTCCCCACAAAAGTGGAGCTTCCCTGGTTCCTAAAACCGTTCCACGAGATAGTGAGAATGTATGGTGAGCCTGAACCTGATGAGATCGTGCCTACTGTATTCCTAGCAGTTACACTCCCAATAATCTTCGGACTAATGTTCCCAGACGCGGGACACGGACTGCTAGTAATACTGTTCGCTCTTCTCATGACAAAGAAAGGAAGTCCCTGGAGATTCATACTTACAACGCTAGGAGCTGTCAGCGTAATAACAGGTATACTCGCAGGAGAGTTCTTCGGCCCAGTAGTCTCGGCAAAAATCGGACTATACGACTTCTGGCACCATCTAGGCTTCGAGACGCCGCCATTAGCGCAACCAACCTTCGCGGCAGAAGAGAATCTCGGAAATGAGGTTGCAAAAGAAATCTTCTTCAGGATAGCGAGTATCAGCCTCTGGATAGGCGCCTTCATGCTATCATTCGGCACACTGCTAGGAGTAGTCGATTCATACATTAAACGAGACTACGAGGCACTACTAGCATCAAAGCTGCCAGCTTTCATATTCTTCACATCCGTAACCCTACCCTTCCTAGTAGTCCCTGACGCAGCCGAGGCAGGAGGCATAATCAAAGAAGCAATATTCACGCTAGGATCAGCAGGTGTTCTACAAGCAATAGTATTCTACGGCGCAGTAATAGGCCTAGCATGGAAAATGCTAGGCGAACCAATTATACTAGCACTCGAAGGAGAGAACCCACTCCACGGACTGGGATCCTCGTTCATGGAGGCATACGAGATGATAGCAATGATACTCGGAAACGTCCCCAGCTTCCTCAGAATTCTAGGACTAGGACTAGCCCACGCAGGCCTAATGCTTGGCTTCACAAAACTCTACCACATACTCGCCGAGGGAGGCATATTTGGACTAGTCATGGGAATAATAGTATACATTATCGGAAACCTACTCGTCGCCGGCCTAGAGGCGATAATAGCGTTCGCACACAGCCTCAGGCTTCACTTCTACGAGTGGTTCAGCAAGTTCTATTCTGGAGGGGGAATCTCCTTCGAGCCTCTAACGACTGAAGGAGTAAAATTCATAATAAGAGGCTAGCCGTAAACAACTATATCTTTTCCAACCACCTTATATCCTTTTCCTGGGCGATGAAGACGGCTGGTATTACAGAGATAGACCTGATGACGACTGACACCAGAACCGAGCCCCTATCCTTCCTAGAATCAACTTTTATATCCAAGAAATTTCAACTATATATTTGATTAGACACAAATTGGAGAATAAGTGGTACAACCGGGACACAAATAATGCAAGGAGGCTGACAGCTATGAGTCCACAGTCAAGAAACGGAAGCTCTCTGTACCGGGAAAGCCTAAGAAACCTAGTCCTGAGAATACTCGCGGAAGGCCCTACTCATGGATACCATATCATGAGGAGGGTAGAAGAGATAACCGATGGAAAATGGAGGCCTGCAGCCGGAACACTATACCCCTTGCTAGAACAGATGCAAGAGGAAGGCTATATAGAGATCAGGGAAGTTTCCACGGGCCGAGTCAGGGGAGGAAAAAGAATCGTTTATTCCCTGACAGATAAGGGATGGAAGAAGCTAGCAGAAATACTATTAGAGAAGAGCGAAGCAAAGATGAAAATGCTATATTATCTCATCGTAGAAGGAGCTGTATTATTGCGTAACAAAGGATATAGTGAAGAAGCAGAGCAAATATGCAATATCCTTAACACCTCAACTAAACAGTTTATGAAAGAGCTAGAGAAGAATTGTCGATGACATGGAATATTCTAATCTGCCTAGGATTGTTTCCTGATAAATCAACTATTCTTTAAGATACAAGTAAATGGACATATAGGGATACCCCTTTATTCTATCGAGAAAGTTCTCGATCCTTGAAGTGTCCTTGGCAACCATTACAATGTATCCGTAGTCGAGAAGTTTGTGGAGCCCACGTCTACTCGCACCCAGAACCCGCCTATATGCTCTCCGATGCTCCTCACTTAATTGTTTCTTAAAACGTCTTAGGTAGATGTCGCTTAGCTCATCGAATACATCTTCATTCTGCACCGCTACAGTAACGAGCATGGAACTGCCCATAATTCTTTCTGCTTCACTAATTCTTTCTGCTGCGTGATTAAGGCATTCTTTCAGAGTTGAGCAGTATGTTTTTGAGAACAGTAACTTTCCTGGAATAGTATAGTTCCTGTATACGGTCATTGAAGAAAGATATTCGTCTATTTTTTCTTTGATCAAGGAATCCTGTTTCTCTGGATCTTTGAGAGTCACAGCTTCTTTCATCATGTCCCAATAATTCTCGAAGCTCTCGATCTCATGTATTGATAATCTGGATAACTGGATAAAGTCCTCAGGTTCAAAAACCGTTAATTTTTGATGGAATGAGTTTAGAGACAATTGTACAAGTGATATCGTCTCGGTCTGCGCAGGCTCGTATCTAGTCCAGTCTTTACAGTTTCCTATTCTGAATATTCTGCTTCCAGCTTTCACAGTTATGGGGAATATTGTATATCCTTGGCTGTCCACGGACTCTCCACAACTATAGAATGTTGGCTTTATCCTTTTCCAGCCCGATATTCTCTCCTTATCCGATGCTAGGATTGTATCAGGCGCTATGTACATGTACCATGAAAAGTAATCTGCTGGGTCTTCTCCTTTGGGAACTTGATAGGCTACTATTTTGTCATTTATCTGCCAGTAGTCGAGTTTTCCTATGGATTGTAAAAGGTCGAGGGATTTGCTTGTCCTTATACCTCCCAGTAAATTGTTAGGGAGTACTACTAGTGGAAGACCTCCTCCTTGAAGTGTACGGGTTCTCTCCATTATTTCCTGTATAGTGTTATAGAGGGTGACTATATTGGATAGTCTGAGTCTTTGTGCTTGGATTAGTCTTCTTTTCTGGTTATAGTCTTCTTCGTGGTATAGGGATACTACCCTTGAGGGTAGGCCATCTCTTCCTGCTCTGCCCACTTCCTGATAGTAATCCTCTACTCCGTCACTTGGAGTGACGTGTAGTATCCATCTAATGTTTGGAATGTCCATTCCCATGCCGAAGGCTTTTGTCGCCACTATTATCCTGGGACCATGGCCTGTTTTTGATGCTCTGTAAACTAAGTTCTCAGCTTCTCTCCTTTCCCTGCTTGATAGTTGTCCGTGGTAGCCGATGGATTTTATCCCTGTAAGTTTTTCTATTGCCTCTGCTAGAACTTCTACGTTTGCCCATTCACTCTTCTCGCTCTTTACGTAAGATGTAAACACTATGCCTAGCCACGGATCACTTACCGAAGAGGCCCACTCGGACAACGAGCTTATTGTGCGAGCTATGTCCTTATGCCTTTCTTTACTTGTGTATTCTTTCACTTGGAATACCAGGTTAGGCCTTATACTAGGTGCTCTTAGGATAAGTGGCTTGTCCACACTCAATTCTTTTAGCGGGGACTTTTCGTCAAGGCTAATCCTTATCGATAAAGGTTCCTCTTGGAACCCGAGCTCGTTTAGAATCGACCGGAGTAATTCGCTGCTTGCGCTTGCAGTGAAGAGTGTTATCGGTGGCCAGTTTGCTACCTTATAGATTTCTGATATTGTTCTAGCTGCGTGTAGGTAAGAGGGCCTGAAGCTCGTACCCCATTTGCTTATTGTATGTGCTTCGTCTAGTACTATTAGGCTGGGAAGTCTTTTGGCGAAGACCTCGACGAAGGATTGGTCGTAGAATCTTTCTGGTGTTACGTATACAAAGTCTACTAGTCCACGCTCCATGATCTCTAGGATTGCTTTTTTATCATCTGGTCTTGTGGATGAATCAATTTTTACGGCTGTGAATCCTTTTTCTTGGAGACCCTCTATTTGGTCTCTCATTAATGCTCTTAGAGGAGAGACTACTAGGACGTAGCCTGGCTCGATCCTGGAAAGGATAGCTCCCGAGAGCTGGAATATTGCTGATTTGCCTGCTCCTGTCGGCAATATTATGGATACGGGTAACGGTCTTTTGGATAGGGATGAGAGCAGTATTGCTTTGATACCTGTGTATTGGTAGGGTTTTAGACTATATAGGGGGTTCCAGTATTTTTTCATGAGTCTTTCTGCTACTTCTACCATTTCTTCAACAATATCGTGTGGATCATGTAGGGAGGTTTGTTCTGGTTCTTCTGGTTCGGGGCCTACGAATTCGATCTTTGTGTTGTTTGGTCTTAGCGTTGTCGTTACTCCTATCGCGTTCATCGAGCCTAGGATCGACGTTATCCTTGCAGTTGATGCATCTAGATACTCTTTGTAGAGTCCCCTTGATAGGAGATCACTTAGATATCTTGGTGCCGGGTATCTCTCAGGGTATACGGCTACCTTTGGACTATGCCGGGCAAATACTTCTGGGTATAGTACATAGACGTCCCAACTTACAATTATGGCGTCGACGTCTTCCTCTTCAACTTCGTCGATAGAAACATTATGCAATGATATGCTCTTGACTCTTAATCTTTCACTGAGGATGTGTTCTAGAACATGTAGTGATGAATCATCAGGGGTAATGATTAATGGTATGGTATCTTTTCCTTCTTTTGCATTGTATTCGAGGAATTTGGATATTAATGATGCCGCTCTTGGTATGTTGATCGCGTGTTCGGTGCCGTTTAGTAGCTTTATTTTTGGCGCTCTACGCATAATTATACTCTTCTTGGTTCTCTTCCTACTGCATTCTTGTTCTTCGAGGGTTATGCCCCAGGTTTTCAACTGGTCTTCGTATGGTCCTGGTCCTGTCCAGTTTTGGCAGTCTTGCTCGGACAATAGACAGTTATAGATTACGTCTTTCCGTCCTCTGATAGTTACGCATTCAAGGTACCATGGCTCTATCTGTATGTTCTTGTCCAGTAGCCTTCTGTTTGCTATTTTAACGGTCTTTAGTAGCTCGTCCGCTATTTCTTTCTTGCCGGCGATTAGGAGTGATACAGCGGCTATTATCGGGTTTCCTTGTCGCCTTCTTAGGGATTCTATGTAGGACCTTGCTGGTCCTTTTCGACTATTGTTATTTATTATAATATATGGTGAATAATATTTGCATGCATACCTTGGCTTATCAGTTACTAGTATTGCGTTGTTATCGCATTGTATTGTTTCAGGACTTATTCCTGCTAGGAAGCTTAAATTATATGATGTAATTGTGTCATGGAGCTGGTAGGTTTCTATGAGGTATTTTAGCTTCTTTGCTATTTTCTCGATATTGTCGGTGATGCTTTTTCCGTCGGTTTCTATGCCTAGATGGTAGTTTAGGCTAGAGATGCTTGGATATGCTTCTGGGAGGACCTGTAATGCTAGTTCTCTTAGATCTAGTCCTGGACATCCCCATGAGATCAGGGTTCTTGGCCCATATTCTGCGTGTTTGAGAGGTGTGAACTGTATCTCTGCGTAGGACCTGTAGGGTTCTGGAAGCGTGCTTGTATCATAGTTTTCATCGTCTATTCTTATGATTATTCGTTTCTTACCGCAGTATGCAATTACTTTATCGGCTAGTGGATTCCTTAGCCCTAGGAGTCTGATCACATCGTCTACAAGCTTGTTTTTCTCTCCTAAATCACATCCTTTCAGTCGTAATAGGACTACTAGTTCGGGCCTATTTCTCTGCTCAAGTATAGATACTATGCCTTTTGGAGGACACCAATATTTTACGTAATTCGTGATAA
>WAOU01000068.1 GCA_015521095.1 Desulfurococcales archaeon
GAGGTACCGCTACCGAGGGCTATCCTCCTCATTCTTCGACGATTGATTATCTCTGGCTTGTCTAGCTCTTCATAGGTCATGCTCTCAATAATTGCGAGCCAACGATCTATTTTCTCCTCTCCAAGCCTAGCTGCTTCATCGCCTAGCTGGGCTGCGAGGCCCAGGCCCGGTATCATTTGGAGTATCTTGCTTAGGGGGCCCATTTTCCTCATGCTTTTCAGCTGGCGATATATGATCCTCATATTTATCTTGCCCTTGAGGATGTCCTCGGCTGCCTCTTCGAGCTGTTTTGCTTCTTCTAGTCCTTGCAGTTTTTCGAGTAGAGTCTCTAGGTCGCCCATGCCTAGGATTCTTGCAACGAAGCGCCGTGGCCTGAATACCTCTAGCTCGTCTAGCTTCTCGCCTGTACCGATGAATTTTATCTGAGCACCCGTAGCAGCCACTGCTGAGAGTGCGCCTCCTCCCCTGGCTGTTCCGTCTAGCTTCGTGACTATGAGTGAACCGACGGGGCTCGCCTCGTGGAATCTTTTTGCGAGATCGTATGCTTTCTGGCCTATTGCCGCGTCTATTACGAGGATGACCTCGTCGGGATCTATCTCTTTGCTTATCTGCTTCATTTCTTCTAGGAGGCTTTGTTCTTCCCCGTAGCCGTGTCGGCCTGCTGTGTCCACGATTATTATCTCGGCTCCTCTCTCCTTGAGGACGCGTACACCGTTCTTCGCAATTTTTACCGCGTCTTTCTCGCCGGGCTCTCCATAGAATAGGGCTCCTGCTTTCTCGGCGAGCATCTTTAACTGCTCGTAGGCTCCTGGCCTGTGAGTGTCTGCTGCTACTAGTCCTACCTTGTAGCCTTTCTTGATATAGAATCTTGCTAGTTTCCCGGCGGTTGTTGTTTTTCCGCTTCCCTGTACTCCCATGAGAAGGATTACCCATGGCGTCCTCTTGGGCTCGACGTCGGGTACCTTGTCTCCTCCGAATAGTTCTGAGAGCTCTTCATATACTATCTTTATCATCCATTCTCTACGGCTGGCTCCTGGAGGAGGCTGTTCTTTTAGTGCTCTCTCCTTTATCCTCTTGGTTAGCTGGAAGACTAACCTCACGTTTACGTCTGCCTTTATGAGTTCTCGTTGGAGATCCTTGATGAATTCCTCAACTGCCTTCTGGTATGTTCCTCCTCCTTTGAGGAACTTGGCGACTGCTTTTCTTACTCCGTCGAGCACCAATCTCTTAATGCACCGTTCATATCATGGCTATCGGGAGAAAATTAAGCTATGGCCTCCTACGGCTACGCGGGCCACGTTGCTTGAGTTTTATATACGGGGACTGTGTGCATATCCCTGCTAGGTATAGGAGCAGTGTCACGCAGAGTATTGCTGGTGCTGGGAATCGCCTTATTGCTGATACCATTGGCGCTTGGGACCGGATCTATTAGTGAGACTAGTGAGCCGGTGGACCTCTATAACGTTACCTATAAGCCCATACCTGGGGGCCTAGAGTATTATCCATTGGTGGTGTTTGGAGATAATAGGCCGAGCTGGACGCACTATGTCGAGTATCCGGAGGCCTTCTACAAGATTGTCGACGACATGTACACTATTAATCCCATCGCAGTAATAGGTACTGGAGACCACGTAGGCGAAGGACGGACGACACAGTACCATGAGCTCTACCGCCTACTAGCTAACTTATCTAACGTCTGGCTTGTTCCTGGGAACCATGACTTGAAATGGCCCGGTAGCATGAATACTTGGCACAGCATGGTGGGCCCCGACAATTATGTTGTTAACAGGATACCTAACTGGAGCATAATATTCGTGAACCCATTATCATATAACGTGACGGTCTTCAATGAGACCCTACACATGCTCTTCCAACAAGCGGTTTATCCCAATAGGATCCTTGTACTCCACTATCCGATATATCCATGGGTTGGCCACAACATAGACTACCTGACTGATGGCCTAGAAAAACAAGATATACTCTTAAACCTGATCAACAAGTACAATGTCACACTAGTACTCCAAGGCCACTGGCACGGATACGCCGAGAAGAAAGTAAACAACACTCTCTACGTCATAGTAGGAGCCTCCGGAGCACCACTCTACAGTGCCCCAACAGACACCGACGCCGACCTTGTGGCGACACAGCTCTACGGATACGCCACCCTACTACTCTACCAGAACGGGA
>WAOU01000069.1 GCA_015521095.1 Desulfurococcales archaeon
CTCTATGAGGCTTAGTTCTAATATAACCGTTCCCGGCCCAATAGTCACAGTATCATCGTCTCCCCTGATAATCGAACCATAGAGTACAGCAACATTGTCGCCGAGGCTGACAGCGCCCATTATCCTCGCACTAGGATCCACAAAAACATTTTTACCTAGGATCGGGGTCTTCTCCTTGAAAGGAATAATGTTATTGCAGACCATGCCTTGGAACCCGACTATATGATTCTGGAGGAGCAGGATACATAAGCTTAAACAATTATCTTGACACATTATAATATATGAGGAGATAGTCGTTGAGTGCCAGACTAGGATGGATAGAGAAAGCTATGATGCTCGTACCCGGTTATAGAGGATATAAGAAACGAGAACTGCTCAGGGAGGATGACCGGCTCCTAAGGAGATACGTTGCAGATCTACTCAGAGAGGCGTCTAATACCTTGAGACAGGCCAGTAGCGAGCTCGTACAGCTCCTCGGCGTACAGGCACAGATGATGCTACAGCAGCCAGGCAATCCGGTACAGATACTGAACTGGTTGACCCAGCGGATATATGATGTAGCTGGTCAAATAGAGCATCTGGAGGCAGGATATTCTCCGAGCTTTGATAGGATCAAGGTAAAGGAAGAAGAACTAGGAAAGCTCCTCGAAATAGATAACCAGCTTATAGGATACTCTAACGTCGTATCGGAGACGAGTAAAATCATCCTGAGCCAGATAAGGTCTAGCAGAGGATTCGATCCACGATACCTCTACACCATTCAACAAAGCCTCGACGCACTCGGGAGAATCATAGCTGAGAGACGCAGATTCCTCCATGGATCCGAGACAATACCTGGAGAAAACAACAATTAGGATAAGAACGATTAACCATAGTGGTATTCCTTATTATTTTCTTAGATAGGATACTATTATGAGCACTCCGATTACCACGAGGATCAATCCAGCAACTAGCCTAAATGTTGTTAGTCCATAAATGTATGTTCCAGCTAGAAACAGTACCGTGTATAAGCCTATGTTATAGTATTTGTCTCGTTCCCTGCTGATAGTATAGTAGCCCAGCATTACAATGCTAGGAGCCATAATTAATAACCCGACCAGCTGGGACAGGGTTAGTCCTCTCGCAAGGAGATATACTGCGGTAATAAACAATACTAATGCAATAGACAGTGCCTCCGCCTTTTCCCTTGCTCCTATCGGCATATCCTAAACGCCTCCGCCTACCATGTTTATCCTAATACTCTACTCATATAGAGGTTAGGCTCCCATAGGAAACATCCATTGTCAGAGTCGCCCAAACCTACTTTAGCCTATATCTACCTATCCTAGCAGTCCCCATTCTCAACATGTTAAACACTCCGCCAAGGGAAGCTAGGACTCCTCCCTCAAGGCCTAATTTCGCTGCTCCCAGGAGGGAGCCAACGCCTGCTCCTAGGAGTGCTCCGGCCAATACTAGTCCGATTGCTCCTCCTACTAGTATTTGTCTTCTCTTTGATCCGATAGGGTATTCTAGGTATACGACTGTGCCGTCAGAGGCGTCTACGAGCCCATAATATTCCTTGCCTTGATAGGTATATCCTACCTGCCAGAACGGATAGTGTATTATGCCGAGCCACTTGCTTTCATCATGTAACGTTGGATTATCGCATTCATTATATGCTTCTCGCATTGCCCGGATCCTGCTACTACTCACAACAAGCTCCAATAGCTCACGTGGATCCCTATCGGGCTGATGATACTTGCCCCGCTTTAGTATTCTGGGCTCGAAGAATCTTCTACCCCGGGTAGGGAACCTATATTCTGGTGTTAGTCCTTTTATAGGAGTAGACATTGCAAGCACGGTCTTCCAGCGTTCCTCTATGCCCGCATGAGGGTTTTCTGGGCATTCCGCTCTTATCTTAACCTGGTATAGGTATAACGGTACAAAGTGGAGCATTCCCTCGCTGGGCGTAGCACTCATTGCCAGGTCTTCTGGCGCGGCAAATTGTCTCTGGGCGATTCCTATAGCGTTATTGTAGGCCTTATTGTATTCTATCCTGAGATCATAGATGTAGTGTTCCTTGAAAATCTCACCGGACTGCACCCATATGGTTGAACCACAATACGGGCAGACGGCCACGCTCACTGTCTCAGGGACCTCGAATTCCGCACCACAATAACTGCACCTTATCCTTTTCACGGCCTCATCCCCTGGAAGTTTCCTTATTCGAGCTCCTCTACCTCGACGTCCTTCAAGGCTTCCCTGGTCAGGAAATAGGATCCAGCAAGGCCTGCGACAAGCCCTATTCCACCGGCTATAGCTGCTTCCCCGCCAAGATAGATACCTGCTAATCCGGCTCCTCCTAGTATGCCACTAGCAAGGAGAGCGCCGATGTAGCTGATGATCCTGGCACCCTGCGTTACTGGTTCTTCACTGTAGATTTTTCTCCCGTCCCAGCCTGCGAAGGCTGCACGATAAAGTCTTCTCTGATAGGTATAGTATGCATGGATCATTGGGAGGAGTATTATAGGTGTTATATTGTCTATCCTTGACCTGCATGGAATGATCTTATAATGCCAGGAGACAAAGGTCGGTATCCATCCGGGGCTCATTAATGCAGCTCTCTCCCTAGCCTCATTATTCATGCGATTCTCGACTTCCTTATGCATCTTTTCACATGCCTGATCCCTAGCATAGTCTTCTGCGTCCCTAGGACCTATCTCGGGGGCTAGGACCTGGCCCTTGATCTCTTTCCAATCTACTTTATCTATTGGGACCTGGAGACTCTCCCTTTTCCTGAGGAAATCATAGTAGTATCCGATTAGCGGATCTATGATTCTTCGGTCAGAGGCTCTGCGCGCAACCAATGGTATAGTATAGGAAGCTTGATAGTCTCCTGAAACATGAACGGTAACGTATCTGGTTTCAACCTCGGTACGTGTTCCCTTGTCTGTCTTTATCACCCGTGTTCTTGTGAGTGTAACAGTGGCTCTTCCACGATAATGGCTACTTGCAGACACTGAGACATAGTATACTGGTACATAGATCATCTCTATGTTCTTGAGGACCACCCTGTCTTTCAAGTGCTTCATCTCGTCGTCTATAGAGAGCCACTCGTAGAAGATTCTATCGAGGCCCCTAGTCTTCCCAGGTACCACTACTATAGGATGTATGAATGCCTGACTCATCCAGTTCGGATATCCACAGTATGGACATATAGCAACTATTGTCTCAGGACTTATATCTAGTGGAGCACCGCAACGCTGGCACTTAAAGACTTCTCCTCTCGTCTCCTCGACCTGTTCCCCAGACAACCCTAGTCTTCACCTGTAGC
>WAOU01000070.1 GCA_015521095.1 Desulfurococcales archaeon
CTACATAGGAGAAATACACTTTAGACTCGTCGAAGGCAGCGACGACGACATCCAGCTAAGCGCCCTACTAGCCTGGATGTCGCTAGTAGGAAGAAAGCTAGGTGTATCAGGTTGACTAAACCCCACAAGAAAATACCCTGGATAATAAAATACAGGCCGAGGACAGTAGAAGAAGTAGTAAACCAAGAAGAAGCCAAGAGACTACTCACAACCTGGCTCTCTGCATGGGCGTCAGGAAAGAAACCGGCCAAGAGAGCAGCACTACTATATGGCCCGCCTGGAGTAGGAAAAACCAGCCTAGTAGAGGCACTAGCAAGAGAATATAACTTCGAACTACTAGAACTCAACGCCAGCGACTACAGAAGTGCATACGCCATTAGAAGAACAGTAGGAGTCGCCGCATTCAAGAAGGCACTCTTCGGTAAAGGAATAATAATACTCCTAGACGAGATAGACGGCGTAGCGACAAGAGAAGACGCAGGAGGACTACAAGAACTGCTAAAAATAATCCCGGAAACCAATAACCCGATAATAATGACGGCCAACGATCCATGGAAAGACCAGCTACGACCACTACGAGACAAAGTGCTCCTAGTACAATTCAAACAACTAAGCATGACCCAGGTAATGGGCGTCCTACAAAGGATCTGCGAGAAAGAACGCTTAGAGTGCGAAAGAGAAGCCCTACGATTAATAGCACAGCTAAGCCAGGGAGACCTACGAGCAGCGATAAATGATCTAGAAGCTATCGCCGAGGGATACGGGAAAGTAACCCTAGCTCTCGCGAAAGCCATACTTAGGGGACGAGAGAAAAAGAGCGATATTTGGAGGACGCTTAACCAAGTATTCTATGCGAAAGCAGCATGGATGGCGAAGCGTGCAGTAACGAATAGCGAGGAGGACTATGAGACGCTTATGGCTTGGATAAATGATAATATTCCACGCAAATATGAGGAGCCCGGAGACCTATACAGGGCATATGATGCTCTATCACGAGCATCTCTATTCCTATCAAGGGCCAAGTTCAAGGGATACTGGAGCCTACTAAGCTACGTCTTCGACCTGATCGGTCCAGGGATAACGTATGCTCAGAGAGAAGGAAGCATTCTGAAGCTAAGATACTCTTATCCCGAGCGGATAAAACTCATGGCCTCACTGAGGGAAGTACGGCAAATCAGAGAATCACTAGCTCAGAAACTAGCAAGCCGCCTGCTAGTCTCAAAATCGACCGTGAAGAACGATATACTTCCAATACTACAAACAATATTCAGGTATAGTAAAGATCTAACCTATCCTGCACGCCTCGTACTAGGATACGAGCTAACAAAGGAAGAAGTAAAATACCTAGCAGGCAATAAAGCCGAAGAAATCATAGAGTTCGCAGAGAAAATAAAGCGGACAAGGCGTATCCCGCGGGAACCAGAACGCGAAGAAGTACGAGAAGCTCCACGTGAACAGAAACGAGCCCCAAAGAAAAAGAAACAGGAGAGAAAAGGAAAGACACTAGACATGTTCTTCGGCTAACTAGAACCCTTTATCTTACTAACAACGCGTATATCAGTAATCCTCGTTACAGGATACTGTCCCGCCTCATCCTTCTCATATTTCTTAACCATGTCCCATATCGCTAGGAGAGCGGCGGATACACCTGCTAGCGCCTCCATTTCAACCCCTGTCTCCGCCTTTGTCTTTACCCTAACCCTCACTACTATGGAATCATCGTTATAGAAGAATTCTACTCTTACACCATGAATAGGTATGGGGTGACACAACGGTATTAGTTCTGGAGTCTTCTTGACGGCTAGTATAGCGGCGACAGAGGCTACAGACTCGACGTCTCCTTTCTCGATCTTTCCCTCCATGACAAGTTTGACGGTAGAGGGTTTGAGTATTATGCGTCCTTCTGCTATAGCTTCACGATATACAGGTTTCTTCTCCGTTATATCTATCATTTTGACATTGCCAGAAGCCATTAAGGTAGTCACCAAGATACTCCTCTAGGGTTATTGTTCGGGAAATAGGTCTTACGTTCATAGACTTTCTAGTTCTCGCAGGATATCTCTAAGGGCAGCGACGCGGGGATCTGTAAGGTTCGCTACATAGACTCTCAGTCTCCCGTATTTTCTTTCTTCAACTATGCCTAGCTCCTCTAGAACCTTCATGTGGTGCTGTACCTGTTTGTGGTGAAGGCCTGTTTCTCGAACTATTCTTGTTACGTTGGCTTGTCCTTCTTCGAGTAGGTATCTTAGTATTCTTATCCTGCCGGGGCTACAGAGCTTCTCGAGATCCAATTTACGGATCCTCCTAGCTCATAAGGATTTTTTCTAGTAATTCTACTAGGTGCTGGGCGGGTATCTCGGGGGCTAGTCTGAGGAGTGTTGTTCTTCCCCGCATACCTTTACCGCTTGGCTTAGCTTCTATTAGTCCTATAGCATCTAGTTTCCTCATATATAGGTTGAATTGTGTGTGTCCTCTAGGGTTCTCGCCATAGATTCGTGCGAGGTACTCGTATTTTTCTCGGACCTCTCCCGTGGTCGCGTAGGACTTCTTGTCTCTGCTGAGCATTGCTACAGCTAATAATAGTAGGAGTTCGTGTTTCTGGAGCGACCTTAGCTGTGCCTCGTTTATGTTTGCAACTGCGTCTTGGGACAGTGCAAACCTGACGTGCTCTTCTGTTATCCGGTGTTCTCCCATAGCTTCAGCTGTTTCGGCCGCGATTCTTAATGCTATTATCGCTTTTCTGGCGCTTCCCTCAGGCCGTCCATTGCCGTCTACTCCGTAGAACTCTGCTATTGTCCATAGAAGGTCTGGATCCCATACTCCAGGGTATAAGCCTTGCTGTGCTCGTTGCTCTAGTATCGTGTAGAGTTCCTCGGTGGTATAAGGTTTCAAGTGTAGTCTTAGTCCTATCTGTGATTCTACTTGTGGTAGTTTTTCTTTTAGATAGCTTAGAACGGTGAAGTCTTGTGCTACTAGTAGATAGTTTATTCTGCTTGTATTATCTGGTGAGGGGACTTGCTCGTGTATTCGTAGGAGGATATAGAGTTGTTCCTCGTCTACTCTTGGGGATTTTATGAGTTGTTGGAACTCGTCTAGTATGACTAGTAGGTAGAGGTCGCGTCTATAGAGTGTGTCTACTATTGCTTTTAGTGCTTCGAGCGGGGAGGATCCTCTTACAGATAGTTTTGGGGCTACTTGTGAGGCTAGCACTGTGAGTATTTCTAGTATGGAGGGAACAGTGTAGAGGTTAACGTAGGCTACTGCGAAGTTGATTCCACGCGTGTATGCGAATTCTTTTAGTTTATTGCCTACGTATTTTGCTAGTGTGGTTTTTCCTATTCCTACTCGTCCTATAGAACCATAGATTAGTGTTATGTCTGAGGAGCTTGTGCTTGTTGATAGTTTCATCATATAGCGTTTGAGTAGGAATTCTGCTTCCTTGTCTCGTACATGGAGTTGTGGGGGTATGTATGTTTCGTCGAATACCATTGGGTTCTTTATGATAGTTGGCATGTTCTTCACTTCCGTCTAGCTATGGATATTTTTTCAGCTATTTAGTGGATATATTCGTAATACCATAAAAATATACACACAAACAAAATCACTCCTTACACACAGACAAAGGTAACACAAGTTGACAACCATAATTACAAGATCGAACACAGCCAAGAACAAGTCCAACAGTATTCAAGGACATAGATTCAATAACAAGCATATATGAACCCTTACGCGAGACTATACATCCAGAATTCCTGATGATCTCTTCAACCTTGCTTCTACCTATAGTCCCCCGACAACTACTTCTCAGCTTGAGGCGAAACCTTACCCTTAACGGGTCACCACAACGCCTCTCTATGTAACTCCTCAGCTTGTCCTCTAATTCAGCACATGAAACACATTCATCAAAAAAGAAAAGATACCTAATAAACGAATACTCGTAGCTTCTAACAAGGTCGAGCAACCTCTCAATCGTAGAATCGGAATAAACCGCGAATACTCCACTAGCAACTTTACTAACTTCATATTTATCAATACCAGCCAATACATCGTACAGTTCTTCAAGAGCCCAGTATTCTCTTCCTTCCTTAGCTACCATCACTAGCTTTGGGCACTTGGGCAACATTTCTTCAATGGACATATCTCGCACCTTGGATTCCGGGCTCTACAAATCGATCTGCCAAACGATATAATTAACTTGTGTGCTTTCTCGTAATCAACAGTATCACCGAAAAAATCCGCTAGTCTAGAAGACACAAGTTTATATGATACGGAAGGCTTGCTAACTAGACCCCATCTCCATGCAATCCTCCGGGCATGAGTATCTACAGGAAACACGCGGACTCCTCGATAAAACGATAAAAATACATCCACTGTCTTAGGCCCTATTCCTTTTATCTTAGATAGCTCCTCCCGCAGTAGCTCAGGGTCTGTTTCAACAAGGTATCGTGTTCCTCCCTTCTCTATCAAAAACTTCGACAACCTAAGAATAGTCTCAGTTTTTCTCCTATATCCGCCCGATATCCGGATAGAGTCCATTATCCTTTCAGCGCCAACACGGAGAAAGTCTTCTGGAGTAGATCCAATAGAGAGGAGGCTCCGTAGAGCCCGAATACTATTTTTATCATTTGTATTCTGGCTCAGTATAATTGCTACAAGAGCTAGGAAAGGATCCTTCTCCGCCTCAGGCACGTGAACGACGAAATCCTTCCTATCTATACTTACTTTACTCTCTAGCAGACGGTATACAGTTGGTCCATCGAGGCAAATAGACTTGTCTTTAGCTTGTTTCTGCTTATCAGCCAAATGTGTCTACACCACGAATTTCATTTTCTCTAAGGTATCCTTATTATATTGGGGGTGTGCTGAATGGAGAAGAACACATATAGCAAATGCATAGGATACAAGCACAAAGAGCACACAGCAGACGTCTTGATAGAATCGGTTGGAAGGACTCTTGAAGAAGCTTTTGAGCAGGCAGGAATAGCCGTGTACGAAGTGATAACAGACACAAGCAAAGTAGATCCAGTAACACGGGTCGATATAGATATAGAGGGCGACGATCTCGAGAACCTACTCTACAGATGGATAGAAGAACTTCTAATATACACTGATTCGGAAGGACTAGTATTCTCCCGATTTACAGTATGTAGAATAGAAGAAGTAAACGGAAAATATAGGATCATGAGTAGCGCGTGGGGCGAACAGTTCAACCCCGAAAAACACGAAGAAAGAACCATAGTAAAAGCTATGACATATGCCCAAATGGAAATAGAAAGAAAAGATAAATGCTGGAGACTACAATTCGTCGTAGATATCTAGGATAACACTTGAATAATCGAGTCAATAGAATAAATTATTGTCAATTCTCTCAAGAACAGGTGTTCTCTTCCATGTTACCGGGAACACTCAGCAACCCAACTTCATACCTAGCCTAGATAATCCATCTAAAACCGATTGAAGCACCTTTTCTTCGACTATGTAATCATCACTGTTTTCTAGCCCTCCTGTAAACACAAGTATAATTCGACGATCCTTATCAATATACAGTACAGCGGACCCGTTATTATCGAGGAACCCCCTAGCCTCAAATAAGCCGGCAACCACGACATCATAGTCTTCAACAAGCATTCTATACTTCTCGTAGATCTGATCGGCGACCTGCATAGCATTATACATTCCTTTTTCGATGTCAAAGCCCGACAACGATACATGTTCCTTCCAAACGGGAACAAATGCCTCAACACGCCCATAACACTTTTTCTCAAGCATCTCGCTGACACTAATCGCTAGATCGAGATCAGTGGAGCCTATAGCAACCATAACTATTCGAATCCCTTCTTCATCGCCCAATAGCATCGACCATAGACTATAAAACGGGAAAAAGGAATAAAACTACATGCCGGTAAACATCATTTATGGGCGTGTGCCGCCGTAGCTCAGCGGGAGAGCGCCCGGCTGAAGACCGGGCGGTCCGGGGTTCGAATCCCCGCGGCGGCACCAGGCACACAATTCTATTGTATTAATGAGAGACACGTATAGTTGAGCGTGGATTATTCGGTTAATGGTCTCAATTATTTAATACTAGTTACCATATAATGGTTTCATGGGGTGCGTCGTAGATGACGATCGCAATGATTCTAGCAGGTGGGTACGGCAAGAGACTGCGGCCCTTGACACTAGAAGTGCCAAAGCCACTGGTTAAAGTCGCTGGTAAACCAGTAATGTTCTATCAGCTAGAGTGGCTCAAATACTATGGAATAAACGAGGTAGTTATACTCGCTGGATACCTAAAAGAGAAGATCATTGAGACCATAGGTAGCGGATCGAAGTTTGGCCTCTCAGTCTCGTATGTTATAGAAGATGATCCGCTTGGAACGGGAGGGGCTCTTAGAAACGCGGCACATATGCTTAGAAAAGATGAGACAATAATAGTGATAAATGGCGATATCCTCACGAACATAGACCCTAACAGACTTATAGAGAAGCTAGATTCTGAAAAAGATCTTGTGGCAGTGATTGGATCTGTGCCTCTACGTAGCCCCTATGGAATCCTTGACATAGATGAAGAAAAGATGCTTATACGAGGATTTAAAGAGAAACCAATACTACGCGAGTATTGGATAAACGCGGGCGTATATGCTTTCAGACCAAACATCGTCGATTACTTACCAGAGAAAGGAGACATTGAGAAGACTACATTCCCTGAACTAGCCGAGAACAGGATGCTTGGAACTGTAAAGTATGACACGCCCCCCTATTATTGGAGGAGTATTGATACGCACAAGGATCTAGAGGAGGCGGCTAAGGAACTGGAATCAATTGGGGGACTTCTACCGGTAAAAGGCATATAGACTATTCTTTTCCAGCATCTTGATTTAATGGATTCTTCACGATATTATTTATGTTCAGCAAAACATAGTGCAACTATAACATTATTAGGACAAATAGAAAATATTCGCGAAGCGCTAGTCCCCGTATTCTCCGATCTGGTCTAGAACTAGCTCATAGTATTCTTCTTTTGCCTGTTCTATGTCCTCTTTAGAGACAGCACTTTTTTCTACTTTAGCAATTACTTTTGTCGAGATGATCTTTTCTTCTTTTCTTGTTTTGTGGACTGCACGGTATCTTTCGATTATTTCTTTTGGTGCTGGCATCTCGTATCCGCATCTCTGGCATTTTAGTATTATTTCATTTTCTCCTTTTTTCACGGGGACCATTGGTCCTCCACATTTCGGACAGAATTTCAATATGGTATCCCTCCATTGTTCTTCGTGACTTGTTTGTTTGTGCCTATCGTGGTCTAGATCAACAGGGGTTTATAAACATTAGTTAATGTGTATGGTGAGAAAAGGGATATTTATAGGGTAAAAATATTGTATTAATAATTATAACTCCGATCAACGATAGTGAGGAAAACCGGGAGTAAGTTATCTTACTATTTTGAGCTTGTATCCGCATTTCGGACAGGTATTATCCGGGTTTAGGTTAATCGATAGAAGGTATACACTATACCTCTCGATAACTCTGTATCCACACTTGGGACAATAAGTATGCTCAAGTGGGTGTCCCGGCACGTTTCCTATAAATACATGGAGCAATCCCTCGCTCCTAGCTATTTCCGCTAGTCTCTCTAGCGTTTTTACTGGGGTCGGCGGCAGATCTCTCATCTTATAATGTGGATAAAACCTTAGGAGATGGAATGGTGTCTCTGGGCCGAGGTTGTCTCTTATCCACGATGCAAGGCGGCGTATGTCCTCTTCCTTATCTCCAACTCTCGGCACAACAAGATTTGTGATCTCAATCCACCATCCTTGATCTCTCATTGCAAGAATCGTATCGAAGATCTTGTCTGGATCATATACGCCGATATATTTTCTATAAAACTCCTTGTTTCCCCCACCCTTAAAATCAACCGTTACCGCATCAATGAATGGTCCGAGTTCCTGAACAGCTTCTGACGTCATATAACCGTTAGTTACGAGCATATTGTAGAGTCCGTGTTGCTTAGCTAATTTAGCTGTGTCAAGGACAAATTCGAAGAATATCGTCGGCTCGTTATAGGTGTAGGCTACTCCATCAGCACCGCTGGCAAGTGCAGCTTCAACTACTTCTTCAGGAGACCTATATGCTCCATAGAGCCCTTTCTCAAGTCTGCTCTGGCTGATTGTCCAGTTCTGGCAGAATTTACAGTAGAAATTGCATCCGACAGTTGAGATGCTTAAAACGCTGGATCCAGGACGATAATGGAAGAGAGGCTTCTTTTCAATTGGATCAACATTAATGGCTGTGAGTAAGCCATATACGAGTGTATATAGTTTTCCATCGATATTCTTCCGAACACCACAAGCACCATACTTACCAGGAGCTATAATGCATCTTTTCTCGCAAAGATTGCATTTCACCCATCTAGGCTTATCAGGTAACGGTTCCCACAGCCTGGCTAGTCTAACGTGCCTCGAAAGAACGTGTTTAGAGCCTTTATTTCTCTTATACTCAGCCATTTCTCGGTCCCCGTAACTATCAGTAGGTTGCGAGGGGTCTTCTTTCTCACTTTTCCTCTTAGAGGAAGTGGTTTCCCACATTTCCAGCACTTGTTTTCAGGTGCCTCAAGGCTCAACAGCATCCCGTCCTCTCTTATAGCGATTGGAGCGTTACAGAACGGACAATGGGTGTCAAGATAAGGATATAGAGGGTTATGAATATAGGTGAATGGATTAAGACTCTTAGCTCTAGAGTAGAGATCGCTTATTGGGCCTCCTCCTTCATGATATGCTATGTGAATATGAATAGGTATTCCCTTCTCTCCCGTGAGTCTTATAAGAGGAGCTATAGGCGAGAACGATGGTTTCTTCATATAGGTGTTAACCTCTATCCATGGATTCGAGTTCTCCCTAATTCTCTCTAATAGGTTCATTGTGTCGATAATCAATCCGGGATCTTCGGAGAACATATGGATGTCGTCTATAACGAGGAGGTCAAGATCGGGTAGAGGATTCACTGTTGATCCCCCAATTATACGTACTCCTAGTTTAAATCCTTGGTCATGGATCATCTCTATGACTTCTCTCTGAAGACTCTCTAGGGGGTTCAGCCCCTCGAATAATATAATGTCGATGTGAAAGTTTTTTGAAAGAGCCAGGACATGTTCTAGATCTATGTTGACTGGTTCAAACACGTCGGGGCCCTTTCCATATACGCAGATGCTGAATAGGTCATCACAGTCGAAAGGAACATAGTTATGGCTATAAGTGATTACTCTTAGAGCCGATCCTCCAGGATAATAATGGAAGACAGGTATAGACTCTACAGTGGAGACGCCTATTCCGGCGATCGTTAATTTCGTCAATTCTATCCCCATGTAATCTTTCCATAAGCTAATCACTAATAGTAGTATAAGAGAATATAGCTAATATGGGGGATGAAGAAATGACGATTATCGCCGGGACAAGCCCTGGTTCCAAGGAATTCGCTGAGAGTCTGGCAAAGGTTCTAGGCATGGAGGCTATACATGCCAAATATAAAGTATTTCCAGACGGAGAATCATATGTAAGAATTGAAAAAGAAGGCCTCGACTCAGCTGTAATAGTCCAAACTATGAGCAAACCTCAGAATAGTGCCCTTGTCGAGGCAATGTTCCTAGCAGACGCGGCGAAAGGTTTAGGGGCTAGACGAATAATTCTAGTAGCACCATATATGGCTTATGCGCGTCAAGATAAGAGGTTTCTCCACGGAGAACCCATCAGTATAGCTGTTGTATTGAGAGCATTGTACTATAGTGGGTATAGAGAACTGTATACTGTGGAGATACATAAAGAGGAGGCATTATCAGCGTTCCCCGGAAAAGCGGCGTCAGTATATCCATATGAATACATGATTGAGAAAATAGGGATAAACGGAGACTATGTTCTTCTTGCACCAGATGTCGGAGCTCTTAGGAGAGTAGAGAGACTTGCCAAGAAGATAGGTGCACAGTACGATTACCTCATAAAGAGGAGGGACCGAGTTACGGGAGAGATAATCGTAGAGCCCAAACATCTTAAAGTAAAGGAGAAGAAAGTAGTGATTGTCGATGACATTATAAGTACAGGGGGAACAGTGAGTAAGGCTACAAGGCTCCTCCTAGACCAGGGAGCAGTAGAGGTATATGTCATGGTGGCGCACGCCCTTCTAGCAGGTAACGCTTTGGAGAAACTGGAAAAAGCAGGTGTAAGCAGGGTGTATGCTACCAATAGTCTTCCGCCGAAGGACGCAGGGCTAGTCGAGTACATTGATATAGCTCCTCTTCTAGCAGAGGAAATCTCTAAGGAGCTAGGAAAAGATTACTAGAATGATATATAATGGGAGCAGGTATTGGTAGAACTAAAATGATTAAATGCAAGACCCATTGCTACTACGCGATATTATCAGGAGAGCACCCTACTATTCCTCGAAGCGAGCTAGAAGCTATACTAGAAGTCGAAGCGAACTCGTATAGCATAGTTCGCTCGTTCGAGGGAATAGTCATTTTTGAAGCCAAACTGGAGGAGCCAAAGATAGTCGTTGAGAGGGCAGGCTGGGTAAAAGAGATAGGTAGATTCCTAACCATTACCTCAGCAGATACTGAAGCAATTGTAGAAGCAATCAAAGACATGAACGGTGTTTCCAAAATCTTATTCCGGAGATACAAGAGATACGGAGAACACGTCGATGAGCGCGTGATAAAAGAAATGCAAGGAAGAGAATCTACGCGTTCGACCAAAAATAGAAGAGTGAGAGTATTTGTTACAGAAGGTATAACGGTTATCGGCATACCAATAGCCGAGCTGGACACTAGGTCTCTCTATTATCGGAAGCCCGGAAAAAGACCCTTCTTTAAGCCCGGACCACTCAGTCCCCAGCTAACAAGAGCTATGATAAACTTGTCTAGGCTGAAAAGAGGCGGCACGTTCCTGGACCCATTTTGTGGAACCGGAGGGTTTCCACTAGAAGCTTGCTTTATAGGAGCGTCGAAATGTTTGTGCGGAGATATACTACGCGATATGGTGGAAGGCAGCAGACTCAATTTAGACCACTATGGTCTTGCTGATAGGGCTCTAGTAGTAGCCCATAATGCGTCTGCCCAGCCCTTTAAGGACCATTCTATCGACGCTATATCGACTGATCCCCCCTATGGTAGATCAACCACCACGAAGAGAAAAGGATACAGGGAAATTATAGAGCTCTTCCTAAAGGAAGCCGAGAGAATTGCAAAGCCAAGAACATACATTGTCTATGCAGGTCCATTACAGTTCAAACCCTCAAATATAGCCGAAGACATGGGACTAATAGTCGTAGAAAGACATCATATGCATGTACACTCTACCTTAGTCAGGGAGATTGTGGTCGCTAGGCTCCCAGGACGAGGCGACTAGAATAATGCCGCGGCGAATCGAAGTAGTATTCCTTGGAACCGGAGCGGCGGTGCCAACACTAGAAAGATACACGTCATCAATCCTAATCCGTGACTGGCACGGAAGAATGTTTCTTTTAGACGCGGGTGAAGGCGTGCAAAGGCGAATAATGGAAATAGGCATGTCTATCAATGATATCGATTACATAATGTTAACTCACTCGCATGGAGACCATATAAACGGCGTTGCAGGATTGCTTCAATCTATGAGCCTTCAGGGACGAAGGAGACCTATAACAATTGTCGGCTCAGAGGACTCTGTATTCTTTGTCCGAGAAGTTCTAGAAGCTGAAAAACAATTACTGGGATATGAGGTCCTATACCTAACTATAAGTAACGGGGCAATTTTTGGAGAAACAATCCTAGACAGTAAGAGTGGCGATAAACTAGTACTCTCATGGTATAAGACATGTCATACAAAGGATTCTTATGGTTTCGTGTTAAAGTGGCTCATGAGACCGAGAATAGCTGGACACATAGAGAACATCTCTCCACTAGACTGGAAAAGACTCATTAAAACAATACAAACCAAGCACGGATACACCCAGTTCAAAATATCGTATACTGGCGACACAAAACCCTGTCCTACAATAGTAGAGGCCTCAAAAGAAGCATCCTTGCTCATACATGATTCAACGTTTACAAGCGAATATAGTAAGGAAGCACACGATCGAGGCCACAGCACGTCTACCGACTCGGCCAAAGCAGCGATAGAAGCCAACGTGGATGTGCTCGTTCTAACCCATATAAGCTCTAGGTACCGTGGATTCGAGGCCCGTAGACTCCTCGAGGAAGCCAGAAGGATATTTCCCAAGACAATACTGGCAAGAGACAAGATGAGATTACTGTTCGAGCCCCCTATTCGGGAGGTCGATCTATCTCAAACAAAGGTCTTCCTCGAACAGTAGGTGGGGCCAGCCAGTCAATGACCTTACGTGGATCAGGATGCTCTATAATTACCATTATTGCCCCCAGAGGAGACTCATGGTCTCCAGACACAAGACTTATCCTGCCGTTGAACATTGCTTGTTTATGAATATAGAAAACTATCTTATTATCCTGAATTCCCTTCCGCATAACTTTTCTAGCAGCATCAAGGATTCTCTCTGTCCTCAACAAGTATCTGAATTTCTCTAGGCTCTTCAAACTATAGGCAGTAGCTATCATTCTTTTATGGGCCTCGCTCCCCTCAATGACGATCGTATCGGGATCGAAGAAGTTAAGTATAGCTTGTTTGACTTTATCTTGATCCTCTGTAGGCCTAATATCTGCCTCCACTACAACGCGTGTAACCGTCATTTGAAAGCACCTCGATTATATTGTCCACGTTCTTGTAGAGATCCTCGAGATCTCCCTCATTAACAATCATGAAGTCTGCCAAAGCTATTAACTCTCCTATTCCAAAGCTCAAATTATACCTATCTCTCAGAACAAAGTCTTCCCAGCCCCTAATATCCCCGCGCCTGCCTCTCTCTATCATTCTCCTGTACCTTGTCATTGGAGAAGCGTGAACAGCTATGATACATAGTTCTCCAATATTGGCTAGTTCCCTTGCCTCATACACGCTACGCATACCATCAACCACTACGCCTTCCAGCTTTTCTCTCTGAGACTCTATCTTCTTCCTAAGTAGTATCCCCACAGCGGCTAATCCCAGTTCCTCTCGTAGCTTCTTAGCGACGTACTCGATGTTTTCGGCAGTAAGTTCGAGCCCTCTTCGTCTTACTTCTTCGCGTACTATATCGCCCATGGAATAGATCGGCCATCCTATTTTCTCGGATATCCTTTTTGCCACAATGCTTTTTCCGGAGCCCGGCATACCGGTCACAGATATCATTAGCACCATTAAGCTTCTCCCAGGCCTACTTTATGAACAAGTGGAAGGCTATAAGGTGATCCCTAACACCCTTTATAGAAAGGAATAGGCCTTTAGAAAAACGGTGAATGGAAGCCTTGGCTAGAGAACTCCTAAGAATATTCATAGCAGTAGATGTAGAGGATCCCCTACTCGTTTCACGGCTAGAGAGGCTCAAAGATCTCATCCTATCAACAGGCGTCCCAATGAAACCTGTTGAAACCCAGAACTTTCACATAACTCTACGATTCATAGGTGAGTCGCCCCCAGATGTTGTTGAAAGAGTACGTGAAGCACTATTATCATTGAAACGATCAAAGTTTAAGATAGTGTTCTCGGGTCTTGGTGCATTCCCATCCCCTATAAGGCCGAGAGTAGTATGGGTAGGAGTAACGGAGGGAGGAGAAGCACTAAAAGATATACGAGACGAGTTAGAAAGACATTTGCGCGCGATCGGTATACGTCCTGAAAGGCAGAGTTTTCACCCTCATGTCACCTTGGCACGGATAAAGGGCTCACGTAATCTCCCACAGCTGCAACGGATCCTAAACGAATACCAGGACTATCTCGTTGGAGAAATGATAGTCAAATATGTTAGATTGAAAAAGAGCACGTTAACTAGGAGAGGCCCGATATACGAGACTCTAGCCGAGGTAGAGCTCGAATAAGCGCTAATGGGCGTGTTATCGATATGGATAAGTGTCTTATCAAAGGCGATTTCGAAGAAGTAGAATCTACTGTGCTAAGCCTAGTCAAGCCTTCATCACGCCAGATATTAATCCTAGCATCATTCTTTAACTGGATCAGAAGAATCCTCCAACAATGTCTAGAGAAAAAAGGCATCAAAGCACGCATAGAGCTAGAAGGAAGCTTGGCAAAAGGCACAATCCTAAATGATAAGTGGGAAATAGATGTCTTCGTAATATTCGAAGATAAAACGAAGGAATGGATCGAGAAAAAAGCTGAGGATCTATTAAAATCATGTATGAAAACAAATATGCCATACACGGTAAAGTACAGTCAACACCCATATATCACAGTCCAAGTAGCAGGACTCGAAGCCGACATTGTCCCCGTAGTAGACATAGAAAAGATACAGGGAGACGTAGGCGTCGAGAGAACCCCTCTCCACACGAGATTCATGAAAAAGAATCTAACCAGAAAACAGCAAGACGAAGTACGCCTCCTCAAGTCTTTCCTTAAAGGTATAGGAGTGTATGGAGCTGAATCACACATACGAGGATTCTCAGGTTATCTCACCGAAGTCCTTGTATATCACTATGGCAGTTTTAGAAACGTTCTCGAAGCAGCATCTAGCTGGAAACCCGGGACATATATTGATCCCATAGGCAACGCAGATCCACGCTTCCTAAGAGAAAAATATAAGGACTCGGTATTGATCGTGGTGGATCCTGTAGATCCTACTAGGAACGCCGCAGCCTCAGTCTCCATAGAAAGCCTCTCGAAATTCGTGATTGCTTCGAAGCTATATCTATCCCGGCCAAACACTTCATTTTTCCATGTATGTGGATCTAAACTCGCCCATCTTCTCGGCTCGAAGACAATTCCCGGAACCTATCTCTTAAGAACGACTTGTGTTGCAGATCTCACAGAAACCCCACCGGAAATCATATGGTCGAAGCTAGTAAAGATAGGCCGGATAGCTGCTGATGTACTGTTAAAGAATGACGTACAAGTATATAGTATATTTATCGGGACAGACGAGGCCAAAACACTGGAACTATCGTTCCTACTCGATAGATGTGAGCCAAAAGAACACGAGATAATGAGAGGTCCCACAGCATGGGTGAAGACGGAAAGTCTAATAAGGTTCTTTGAGAAACGCTCGAAGGAGAATAGCATTATAGTTTTTTCAAAAGACAGGATCCTGGGAATTAGACAAAGAAAAACCCCGGTTTCACCAGATCAGATAATTAATATTATCAGAAACGAGATCCGTGACGCGCGTTGCGAAGTTACATGTATGGGATGCGGCGATATTAGGGGAGAAGAATGCGATCCGACCCCTGTATGGATAAAGTATACATTGGAGACTCTCGGGCCCTGATAACAATATGCTATCCTAGAATCGAGCCCGACTGTGTAAGGAGAAGGCTTTCAGCACTAGAAGCGCATGGTGTACAGTATATTTGTCCAGGTGGACGGTCGATCCTCCCGGCACTACATGGAGGCGAGCCACTGCGTATCCTGGGCAAAGGACATCTATCAGTAGTTGTTAAAGCATTACTAGATAACGAAATAGTTGCGCTCAAGATCCGGAGAACGGACTCGAAGAAGCCTTCACTTATAGAAGAAGCGCATCTACAGGAAAAAGCATCAATCGCCGGAGTAGCACCGAGACCATACGTGTATGAGAAGGATTTTATAGTAATGGAATATGTTGAAGGCGAGCCACTCATACACTACTTTGAAAAAGGCATGTTCACAGCAAAACATCTACGTGAGCTATTAGAAGCATCGTGGATACTGGATTCGATTGGTATACTTCATCGCGAGCTAACCCGACCTCACTATCACGTGTACTTCAAGGACTTCTCTTTCAAGGCCTTGATACTCGACTATGATAGTGCTATTCTAGGAACATGTGGTTCATTGAACAAGGTTGCTTCATGGATTATTAGGAACCTTATAGGTTTTAGGACAAAAAACACTGAGGAACTTGTAAAGTTACTGTCTCGATACCGTAAGGAAAGATGTAGCAAGGAAATATACAATGAAATTAGCTCAATTATACTGACGAGCGTAGTTGGGTCCATAGGATGATTAAGGATAGGAATATAGGCTTATATGGATTCAGGGATCCATGGGCTTCGAGGAAAAACCCTTAGGTTATATTATATCTGTAGCAAGGGTGATGTCTTTCGTCAGATCCTTTTCGCCGACTAGGTTCTCTAATAGCGATGGCTGCTTGATTCTCATTATTCTGCCGTCTACTCTATCGTAGATGAAGTTCTCGTCAAAGGTTTTCATCTTCATAACTACGACTTTTCTAGGAGTTATTCTTATCGGGTGCCCGCACCTTTCGCAGTAGATCGTGGTATTTGACGAGGATACACGTATGTCAAACTTTGCAAATGCTCGTATTGGCGAGGGAGCACCGCTAAACTTATCTTTGTTATATTTGTCTCCTAGAACATAGCTTCCATAGATGTGTCCACAGTGTGGACACACGATGAATATTTGTCCTTTTTTTACTTGTTTGCTTGGCAAAACTATCACCACAACGCAGGAGCCGGTATTACCCTATTAGGGGTTTTCGGAATAAAGATTGTTTGTCATTTCTTTTCCAATGGAAACTGATGGTAATACTAGATGCTTATATGGAGTCTAGGATTAAAAGTTTCTATTCTCAATACAATAGTATTACGGAAAACAGGAAAATAATACAAGTAACATCTACCTATATATACGAAGTGGTATGACGGTGGGAAAAGAAACTTGCTCTAGACAAAAGACCTTTAATAACCCGATACAAAGAACAAGATCATGTGGAAGGGGCCGTCGTCTAGCCTGGCTAGGATGCCAGCCTGGGGAGCGATCCCCAGCCCCGAATAAAAGAAAAGGGGCACGCCCGGATCGCTGGTGGTCCCGGGTTCAAATCCCGGCGGCCCCACCAGTCTCCTCTCAAACTTTTTAAAGAGTCGCCGTACTCAATGGTTCAAGGTGCAAGAATATGAGTGAAGCTGCAAAGTTCGTGATAAAAGTCGGAGAAAAGGAAATAGAGCTAAACGAGGAGATACTAGCAATACTACACAAATATGTCAGAACCGATATGACGCTTGAGGACCTTACACGCCATCTTGGTCTAAGAAGTTGGGAAGAGGCCTATGAATTCATAAAGAAAGTCCCTGCATGGATCCTGTGGATACCTCCAACACTCTGGAAGACACTCAAAGAGATGAAAAGCGTACAGGAGGAATATGTTAAATAAGAGTCGAAAAACATTATTTCCATATCCACATGAATCCAATTAATGGCGATGAATGAGCGTTCCAGCCCCGAGCCCGTATCCCGGAGAAGAACTCTTTGTAGCTCGGGGCGATGAGGAATTCTCGCCCCTTATTGAGCCTTTAGATTTGAGGTCGTGAACCCTTTTATTAACCCTACTTGGGCTCATTTATTTACTTGAGTGAACCCCGGTCCCGTGCGAAGCCCGGACCCCGCGTAATCGGGGCTATATGTGCACGGGGCGGGTCACTCCCGGCCTAACTCATTACTTTTCAACAAAGACTATTTGAACTCATAATTATCCATGTGGCTTCTGGTGCGATGTAATGGAGAAGTTCATAGTATTATTAGGAACAGCGGGTGCTGGAAAATCAGTCCTGGCCTCGTTATTAAAAGAGCGTATAGAGTCATTTGGCGCATCCTCCATTATAGTTAACTTGGATCCAGCAGTAAAGAAGACTCCCTATGAGCCAAATGTTGATGCGAGAAATTACGTATCCTACGACGAGATTCTCTCGACCGGCCTAGGCCCTAATGCCTCGCTCATAGCTTCAGTAGATTCACTTGTCCTTCACGTAACCGAGATACGAGAAGAGATCTACTCATTTAAGGCAGATTACGTTATCATCGACACACCAGGCCAAATGGAAGTATTTGCTTATAGAATAGGTGGCCCAATGCTGATTAAGGCTATCATAGAGGATAATCCCGCAACAACAGTTTTTCTAATTGACGCATTGTTCTTCGAGGACCCGCTATCAATAGTTTCAGCATTATCGCTGGCTTCAAGCGTTGCTTTTAGATTCATGTATCCCCAGATAAATGTAGTAAGTAAATCCGACATACTCTTGCCCGAGATCGTAAGTGAAGTTCTGGAACGCTTAACTGAGGAAGGATTCCTTGAATCACTCATAGCAAAGAATACTGAGACTCCTGAGAGCACTAAGTATATGGCACAGGGTATTGTGAGGGTACTCTATGATGCGGGCTTTATCGGAGACCTACTACCAGTCTCAGCATACGATATAGAAAGTATCGACAAGCTCTATGGGAGGATTCAACAAGTCTTATCTGGTGGCGAAGACTATGCCGTGTATCGCTGAACCTAAGGGAATCTGCTTAAATAACCCCAGATAATACGATACAGTGCCGGGGCGCAGACCATTAGTTGGAATGAAGCGCGTAAAGCAGTTGCTCTGCAGAGAACCGAAAGAGGAGAACAACCCTGTACATAGGTGATAAATGGGTTGCAAGATGCAAGCATGGAGCAAACAGAGAAACAGCTACTACAGAAAGCGGATGAGCTTAGAGGAAAAATAATGGAAGTAAAGACACAGAGAAGACAACTTATAGACGAAGTAAAAAAGCTTAGGGATCAAAGACGCAAACTAATAGAACAGCGACGAACGATTGCAGCCAGACTAAGAGAAATACGGGCGAAAAGGCGAGAACTACTAGAGAAACTATCAACGTTAAGAGAAGAAAGGGACAAGGTCAGGGAAGAACTCTCACAGAAAACAGGACAATTGAGAGAACTACGGCAAATAGCAAGAAAGGAAGGCGACCTAGCAAAGATTAGCTTGAAAAAATTGCGGAGAAAACTAGAAGAGCTAGAATGGTATCAGATGACACGGGTTCTCCCACCAGACGAGGAACGTAGACTTATTGAAAGAATATCTCGTTTAGAGGAGCTAATCGAAAAGGTTAGAAAAGCTAGAGAACAAGTACTGTCACTCATGGAGCTGGAGGCAGAGGTAAAGGCTCTGAGACTAAGACTCAAAGAAATAATTGACAACATGAATGAGATAAGGAACCAGATAGGCGAGATAAAGAAAGAGATACAGGAGCTATCGCCACAGTATGATGAGTTATCTAAGAAACTCGAGGAATTAACAGAGCAAATAAATGAGCGTAGCGAACTGATTGACGAATTATCCAAACAGCTGGACACGCTCTACCAAGAATACAAGGACACTATGGTGAAGCTGAAGGAGATAAAGCTGGCCAAGCAGAAGGGTATACGGCTCGAAGAACTCGAGAAGAGGAGAGAGGAAATAAAGAAGAAGATGGAGAGAGGAGAGCCTCTGTCGTTCGAAGAGCTAAGAATACTATACGGAGAATTCTAAGCAGTACTATTAGTGTCGGGACACGTAGTCTAACAACGTTTTCCCTGTCTTAGAGGCCTCCTTGTCTTTCCACTATACGTCGATCAAAACGCCTAGGCTCGATCTTTATATTGTTTATAGACAAGAGACTAAATATCAATGAATAATAACGTTA
>WAOU01000071.1 GCA_015521095.1 Desulfurococcales archaeon
CATGATAACAGTGTCGTTATGGACCCAATGTGCGGAGGAGGTACTGTTGCTATAGAGGCAGCTCTCTTATTCGAGAATTCAAAGATTCTCTGTGTAGACAAGTTATCAAAGCACATACGGGGAGCAAGAATAAACGCATTAGCTGCAAGAGTCTATAACAGGATACACTTCTATGTGCACGATGCAAGAAGACTCGAAGAAATAATTCCTGAAAATAGCGTAGATTTCGTTGTAAGTAATCCCCCATACGGGATACGCATGGGAGATCCTACTAGCGTCAGAAGACTCTATAGAGATTTCCTGCCCAGCCTCTACAGAATAATGGCTCCCGACGGAAAAGCTGGTATAATTACTGCCGACTCACACTACTTCGCAAAATATGCTAGAGAGGCAGGATTCAAAATAACAAGTGCCAGAAAAGTAAGACATGGAGATCTCTGGGCGACTATCTTCATACTTGAGAAGCACTAGACACAGGATAATCTTTATAATCCATCCCGTGTCTAGAAAATCATGGCCCGTGCCGCGGTAGTATAGCCTGGCCTAGTATGCGGGCCTGTCAAAGGCCCAACCTCCGCCCCCATAATTATCGGTGCATCCAGAAAAGTCTAGTATGGTGTAACGTGGACTACATATAGTATTACGCTAACAGTTTTAACTAGGTAGAAACATGACCATTAAAATGACTCGATGTTACGTATGTTTTATAACAGGCCTCTTGATGGCGGAAGGTGGGTTTGGTAAAAAAGAACACAGAAATGGTGGCAGAGTAACATTTACAAACACAGTCCCTAAAATTATAAAAATAGTATATAATTTTCTTATTAATTATATGAAAATACCTAAAGATAAAGTAAAAATATACGTCTCTTATAATAAAAGTATCGCAATGCTTGACGAAGAAGAGATACTAATTTTTTGTAAAAATTACTTAAATATATCTGAAAATAACATAAAAATATATAGTTATAATAGAAAAGTGAAGAAAATAAGAAGACGACAGAGTTCACAGTACGGTATATGTCAAATTAGAATAAATAATGTTAGTATAAGAAATCTCATAGAAAACTTTTTAAGATCCGTACTCCAAACAATTGATGTTCCTGGGGGCGGAGGAGGGCCTACAGGGAGCCCGTGACCCGGGTTCAAATCCCGGCCGCGGCGCCAGGCCCTTCTCCAAAATAACTCCTCCAATCAAAGATACCAGTTATAGGAACGTATACTACGCAATGGATACGATTTTAGATTTCCAAGACAATATTTCATTCCATGGGGATACTGAGAAAAATGAATGTAGACATCAGCGGTCTTAGACATGAGTTACCTAGAGAAACAGCTTGGCTCTTAACGGGACCTTCAAGTATTCGACTTATCAATGGAGAAATTGCGGTAAACGGTTATGTTATCGAAGAACAAGGCAGACAACTAACTGTGCCTACAGGTAGAAGCGTGCTTATATATGCTGTATCAAGCTCTGTGATAGAAGCAACAAAACCACTTTCACGGATCAACACCGAGGTATATAATTCGTATTATTCTCTCGCTGTTCAGAGCGCCGACTATGACAAGACACTTATTATTGGACCTACCGACTGTGGGAAGAGCACCTTATTCTCGTTTATATCTAATATAAGTCTCGGCGAAGGAAAACCAATAATCCTAGCAACTATAGATATCGGCCAAAACGAGCTCTACGCTCCAGGATTCGTGACCAAGCTTGAAGCCTCTGAGGGCCCCATAATACCAGGATCCATTACAGGAAACACAGAGAACTGTTTTGTCGGCGCGTTTTCTCCATTACACGCCCTGAGTAAACATTTCGGATGTGCCTCGAAGCTCTTGACTAATAATAGACATATGGTAATCGATACTGATGGATGGATATCGATTTGGCAAGGAATAGATTCGAAAACGGCTATTGCCGCGGCTATTAAGGCTGATAACATTATTTTAATGGGACTCCATGACAAGGTCTTCGAGTACGTTAAATCACGGCTCACTGATACTAACATTATCAGATCACCATGTCTTGCATCATCAACTAAGAAGACGCGCGAGGAGAGAAGAACTCATCGTGACCGGCTCATAACTAGACGATTGCTCGGTGCAAAACGTTATTCTGTAAATCTAGACACCATACCCGTATATGGAGGTCCATTACTCTTCGAGTCTTCTTTGAGCAGGGAAGACTACTCGCTACTTCCTGTGAAACATGTTGTTTATGCTGAAAGAGGACCTAATGGACTGGTAGTAGTCACGAAGCACAGGATACAAACTAGGCTTCCCGGCATAAAGATCCTTCATGAGGGTTGGGAGAGAGGACTCATCGCGGCCGCGCTCTGCAATGGTAAAGAAGCCTTAGCAGTTATTGAGAGAATAGATTATGCCAGAAGAAAGATGCACATATTATCGATGTGTATGCCAGAAGCCGTGTTACTAGGATCAGCTAAAGTATCCTTGGAAAGTTATTCGGGCATAATCAGTTAAAGGCCGAGACCTTGGGTTATTCGCTTTGGTTGTGTTCATTATTATTTCTGCTAAACATATTTAGGATATGTTATATTTCCTGGGCTTCCTAATTCATACAATAGTTGGGTGCGTTATCATGAGCAATCAGGGTTCTCATTGTGGAGAAAAAGTAGCCCACTATACACAGGTCGAGGAAAAAGTTATACCTCCGAATATGGCTGTCAATACTACTATACGCTGGCTAATCGCCGAACAAGATGGAGCGAGAAACTTTTATATGAGACTGTTCAGGATGGGCGAGAATTCCCATATAAAAGGCCACTTCCATCCATGGGAGCACGAGATTTTTATTGTAAAAGGCTCGGGCAGGGTCAGGATAGGCGAAAAATACTATGATGTCAGCGAAGGCACAGCTATCTATATTCCGCCGAATGTAGAACACGAGTATTGGAGCGAGAAAGGTATGTGGTTCATATGTGTTATACCAGCTAAACCCACAAGCGAAGAAAGAGAGAATCCTATAAAGTGCTAGAGTAATTTATAGAAAGCTTGGATCGGTGCTTGAATAATGCTTGGGTATCGGTATCGACTAATAATACTAGTGTTTTTAGTTATGGTAGTAGCTAATAGTATCCAAGTCCTAGGTGACGGTACATTGCCTAAAATAGAATCGGTCACTTGCGTAAACGTCCAAGGTTCACCATACTTGAACGTGTTGATCGTTCTGCCAACACCTGGATACAATATCACATACAACCATACTTACATCGATAATAATACTTTGAGGCTGGACATTACACTAGAACCTCCTAAACAACCCGTTATCCAAGTAATAACCCGGAAAGGCATATCGATTAATCTAACAGTTCAGCCCAAGACCGTTATAATATATCTGAATGGAAAATACAGTGGAGTCTATTACTGCAATAACTCCGGGGAATCAAATGAATCTCCAGCCGAGAAAACTACGACGAACACTACCTCAGACCTAACCAATACGTATAGTGCCAGCATACAGTATGATAATCCGGAGAGTGATAATAGCACTATGAAGACTGGGCTCATAGCAGGACTAGGAATAGGAGTCCTCTTACTCGGATTATTATTGTATAGGAAATTACTCTAGATAATTAGAAAACAACGCCGAGGCTTCTATCTCCCGCATCTCCTAGTCCTGGAACGATAAAGTTCCTCGAGTCTAATTCTTTGTCAAGACCTAGTGTGTAGATCTCCACATCGGGATGTTTAGATGAAAGATACGATATTCCCTGTATCGATGAGATGACGGCTCCTACTATTATCTTACTTGATCCACGCTTCTTTAATTCGTCAATAACCCGAGATACCGTCGATCCTGTCGCGAGCATTGGATCAACAATTATCGACTCGCCTCTCCACTCAGTTGGTAATCTAGAGTAGTAGACCTCTATCCTTACCTCGGAGCCTTCTTCTATTCTTTTGGCAGAGACAAGTCCGAGTGGTGCTTCGGGATACAGCTTCATTATTCCGTTGGCCAAATATACCCCGGCGCCAAGTATACTTACTACAAGCGGCTGTGTCTCTAGATCCAGTTCGACCGCCGACCCTAGTGGTGTTTCAACCTCTATTCTTCTCCATGAGAGACTTCTAGAAATGAATACTCCTAGGAGAATCCCTGCTTTCTCCATCCATCTTCTAAAATCGGATACTCCCGTGTTCTTATCTCGTAGATGTCTAAGAATCAGTCGTGCATATGGAACCTCTTCCGCCAATACATGTATTTCCACGGTGACCCAGGAATACCGATTTCCACGATCGGTTTTTATTCGTTGTCCCTGTTTTTCAGCAATTCAACCGTAATCTTATACCATAAGCCCACATCTTTGTCCAGGACTCGGAGAAGGTTTTCAATATAGGGGGTGCTGATAGGGGATTCTGATAGTCCACATGGACAGTCTCCAATAAAGTAGCGGAGCTCGCCGAGATAACCCTTTTTTGATAATTGAATGCATGTTTCCCTACAATTTTTGCCGGAAACCACCCCGTCTACTCCAATACCTCTGACTATAACGCCTATACAGATATCAGGATTGCATTTGCTTACAAAAATCCGTGTTTCTTCCTTCATTGTTCTAGCGACACGCCTATCTTCTCGAGGGCTTTAAGATACTTTTGCTTGAGGTCTTCGATATCCTCTAGGATCTGTCCAATAGCTTTTTCAATTACCTTTTTTATATCTATGTCTTTCTTCAGCTTGACGTAGACCACGATCTTGTCTTCTAATACGTGTGGCCTGCTATAGTATGATAATTGTACTTCGTCGAGATTTTCTAAGTACGTTGCTAGGAGGTTTCCTATGGAGTCATCTTCTCCCTGTATCTCTAGCTCGTAGGTCTGCGGCTCTATTCTCCGTATTATTAGGTTCATTTCTTCCATGTTTATTCTCCTCCCTTGACTTGAATGTTGTCAATCATGGTTTTAAGCGCTTTTCTCCAGTCTGTGGTCAGATGGACTTTCCCTTCCTGATCTATTTCAATTAAACCCAGTGCTTCTCCACTGTTTATTATTTCGAATGGTTTTAGATTGTTATCAATCACAAGTAGGGCGAGTACTAGCTTCTTGGCTGTTCTTGTGGCATGAAGCATGGTTGTTGCTCTGATGGCTTCACCTAACAGTATGGCGGCCTCATATACTATCGAGGGAGAGGCACTGGTTTCAATGTATTCTCCTCGATATTCGGCTTCATATCCCTTATACTTCAGTATCTCTTCTAGAACATCGCCGGGAATAGCTGTTTTGGCCTCTCTTGATAAGGCTTTGAGAGAGTATCTCTTGAGAGTCCGGGATCCTATAGAGTACTCCTTCACGAGTTTCCGTATCTCCTTTATTGTCCTCTCAGCGGCTAGCTTGCTTCCGTAGAGATTAATCCGTAGCACATTACCTTCTATTGACGCTACCATTGTCTCTCCTTGGATTAATTTACCTAGTCTTTCCATGAACTTCTCGAATTCTGATCGTGCCAGGGGAGGCAACTTGATGTATATTGTTGTTTTCTTGTGTTTCTTCGACATTTACTCAGCCTCGTTAAATTATAATTCTCGCTAACTGAGAGATACGACTAATCCTTTCTTTATTTTTATGGAGAGTATCTTTGATGAAGCTAATGCGGATACTTTTCTCTTCTCTATGCGTCCGCACTTGGTGCATTTCATGCTCCTGTTGTTTATTGGGTGTAGTAGGCCCCCGCACTTGCTACAGGTAGCATATATTACTCCGTACTGGGGCGGAACAGTTGTGAGATGATATGGATTACTGTTGTTTAGTACTCTTGCTAGGACTATGTCGCCTAGCTTATAGTAATCGAAGATATCCTTTACATACTCGTCGGCTATGTTGGCGACATTTATAGCTCCGGAGAATCTTCCGGAAAACTCGCCTTTAAACCTAGGAACTGGATGTAGGTCTACTTCTCCTACAAGGTCTAGTATGACGACGTCATGTTTTACTTGGGTAACCACTCCAATAACGCTTGATCCGGCTCGGGGAACGAGTGGGTCTTTCTTTGGTTTTACATATACGATCTTAGCTTTATCATCATAGTATACTATTCCTGCAACTGCTGCACGTACTACTCCATTTTCTAGATCGACGTATGTTCCCTCTCCCGCATCATATTCTTCTATGATCGCCAATATGTCTCCTGGCGTTACCTCCTTATTCTCTTGTTTCTTTAACGAAGACGATGACATCTACGTCAACCCTCCTTATCCTACTACGATGTTTCATCATGGATGCTTTTATAGGAAACCTATACCGTGCTAATAGAAAAGTACTATATCCATGGTTTTCCGCTATCCTCTTGTGAAACTCTAGGTTTCCTGATTTTAGAATGAAATAGAGAATGCGAGGCCCAATATTAAATGAATATTCGAGAAACTCTCGGTCGGCGCCTCTTCTCGCAATACCAAAGGGAGGATTGGAGATAACAACGTCTATTGCTTTAAAGAGGCCGAGATCTTTGCGGATCCAGGCTCTTACAAGTTGAACTCTATCTATTAATCCAAGACGTGAGAGCGCTTCTCTACATATCTCGAGCAGTTTCGGGTCATATTCCGCTACTATAACGTAACTGGCTCCTAGTAAAGCTACTGCGGTTGATAGCCTGCATGTACCGGCTCCTAGGTCTAGTATCCTCGCATCTACTAGGTTTACTCTGTATTGTAGATCCCATGCTATTAGTGACGCTAAGTCGCCTGGAGTCGTATACTGCTCTAACTTAAAGCTTGGTTCAGGTATCTCTGGAACCTCCTTCTCTAAGATTATTGAGAGTTCATTTTTACTCTTCACTTTATGAGCCAATTTACTAGCTCACCATGGAAACCTGTATCGTTCTAGTTTGCCGGTTAGGGCCATAACGGCTTCTCCTGGAGTCAGTACTGGTTTCTCGAAGTCCGCGAGGTCATCTATCGGGAGTCTGGGACAGCTTGTTACCACGTATGCATCTATTTCTTGTGGTAGGGAGCGTAATGATTCTATTGTGAGCTTCTCGAATAAGAAGACATCGTATTTGACCCCTTTGGAGATGAGGAGGCTTGATAATTGTTTTTCCAGCCATGGCCTATATTGCCCCGTTTTTAACCCTAGTACTAGTCCCCAGTGCTTTGCGTTCATCGCCTGCATGATCTTGTACATTCTCTTTTTGTACGTTTTTTCACCGTAAGGTGTTAGGTCTTCTACTTTTTGATGGTAGGGATCGAGTTTTATGACTGGTTTCATCGTGGCAAGATATAGTCCTAGAGGGTGGAAGAGGCCTCCCCCCACATAAACATAGAGATCCGATTTGAGCATGAGAGCGCTACCGTACTCGCATCCTAGGACTTGGCCCTCTACAAAATAGGGAGTTCTCGCAGGAGATGTAGATGCGTTATATCCATGTTTATTGAGCCAGCGAACTATCTTCGGGATTAATCGATAATGTTGTATTGTGCCGACTACCCCTATATTGCTGGAATCATATTTTTCGATGAAACGCACCAGATCCTCTAAAAGATTCTCATTTACGTCTAGACGGCTTTCTGCCGTGATATAAATGACTCGTGTTTTTCCCTGTGGCGTAGATTTCTTGCTGGCGAGTTCTGGTGGATAAGGCGTATGTCCTACATGTATGATTAGGTCAGGCGTCAAATAGTATTCGAGTTCAGGATATGATAGGTCGCAGGCGCCATAGCTGGGATCTCCGTGAATATAGATTTTGGCTCCCGGACATTTTTGCCTGATACAGTCTGCTATTTTTATGCTGAGGGGCTTCATGCCTTCTGGCAACTGGAGTACGATTTTCTCCGGCATATCATTAGCGCAGAGGTCTTTTGGCAGCTCTATATTGTATGGGATATCATTGCATGTTATCGTTCCTCACCCACTATGACTTTAGCCCAGAGATACATAGCGTTAGACTGCATTTCAGCCACAAGTATTCCCAGATCTGGATCTATCCATATCACAGATACTACTTCTCCATTTACGTATACTCGCCACGAGGGCAGGCTTTCATTATAATATAGCCAGGAGGAATCGTCATAGGGCACTACCGTATAGCCCAAATACTCGAGGTATATGTTTGATGCGTCCTTGTACAGTGTTCTGGAAGCTGCGAGCGCGCATTCTTCTCCTGTCGAGTTAGGTAGAAATATCTTGTATCCTTCGCTTGGCGATACAGTTGTATTAGTTGCAAATGGATTGTTCTCTAATACAGAAATGCTGTCGTTAGAAGAGAGTACTTGTTCTAAGACCCCGATATCGCTATAGTTTAGTTCTGGGTAATCTTGTTCTAGTACATATATGAGTGTCTCTGTTATCTTTACACTTCCGTTGCCAGCTGGAACCACGATAAAGACATCTCCTAGATCGTCAAGCACTATAAGATTCCGTTGTGACCATCCTGCTTTGCATGGCGGCGGTGGCGTGAACGTCGTGTTCTCTGCTTCATTGTTTGTTTGTGTTTCACTGTTGTGGGTTAGGTATAACATGAGAGAGGCTGCAAGTATTCCTATTATTAGGATTCCTAGCATAACTTTCTTTTTATGTGGGGTGGCTGTCTTTTCCCTGGCCACTGTAGTGCACCGTTTCTACCAGGTGTCTAGTACTGGGCATCTCCTGTAATATTATCGTAGTGTACGTATAGTCTAAGCCTAACACGTAATACTGAATCGGGCCTCCGTATTTGTCTTGATGAAAATCGCTATGAGAGATGTCTCCGGTTTTACAGTATTATAAGGAATCAAATGAGGGAATGGATCCAAAAACGGTTTACTATGAGATTTATTGTAATGGTTTGATAACAATTCTTGTTGGTATGGGCATCTTGTCTCCGCCGCGGCGTAGTGCTTCTTTTATTGCTTCAATGTCTTTCTTTCTGCCCCATACCTCTAGTATAACGTGTCCTGGGTACACTCTTGCTGCGGTTCCGATCGGCTTACCGAATGCTTGTCTCATACCGTCCTGAAGTCGGTCTGCTCCAGCGAACGCCATCATCTTGTTTTCTCTAAGTACGTGGTGGGGATATACCCTTATTCTGAAGTAGAAATTGGCGTCACCTACTGTTGTCGCGAGGAACTTGTTTACCGCGATTCTCGCAGCCTCAAGAGCGTTATGGCGTATTTGTCCTGCTTCTATTGCGATAAGTTCTCCCTTCACTTCCGCGTTCTCCATCATGTCTCTGTTGCCCATCTCGAACTTGGTGATCTTTGGCTGTGGGACTCCGTGGATATATTCTTTTCTTGTATAGGGCGGTCCGCTGAAATGTGTATAGCATCTTGCTGGTCTAAGTGGCATCTTGATACTCCCTCCTCCACCAGCAAATCATGATCTACGGAAACAATAAAAATATATTCATTCCTGGAAGACTCTATCCGTATGCTTGAATTCTCAATAGTAGAATACGATTGAATATCATGCAGGTGAGAAGACATTTAGCAATAGTCTAGTTACGTGGCGCCGGGGAGGGGACTTGAACCCCCGACCACCGGGTTAACAGCCCGGCGCTCTACCTAGCTGAGCTACCCCGGCATCCTCCCCGGCCCGGATACCATTCTATGTTCTTATGGGTTTATTAGGGTTTTCCGTATTCTTCCAGTGATAATAGGTTTATTACGAATTCGTAGAGTCCGTCTTTTTTCAATCCACGCTCTATCCTGTATAATTGCTCCGGGGCTACTCCGTATTTCCTGGCTGTCTTGTAGGGAGCTACTCCGTGTGCTCTCGAGTATAGTAGTAGAATGAGGCTTCTTATGGCTCCGGGATGTGCTAGTCTTGTCCTAAACTTGTAGTGTCCTATGAGTTCGTCGAGTATCCTTATAGCTACCTTGCTCTCTGAGACCCATTCTACGACTTCTTCGGGCAATTGTATTGTTTTTGGCTTGCCTATCCCCATGACGATTATCGTATCTTTGTCTTTGACCTCTAGTATCTTAGTTATGTACGGCGTTCTTGCCACTTCAAACACCGTTGAAACTATCTATTTTATTACATCTCTAATAAGAATTAGCTAATACTCTCATTTCAAGAACATAACATTGAACGTTCCCGTGGATCATAGAGGTTTTCCACAGTGGATTTCTTACAAGGATATAGTAGTGAGGAGCCCTCCCCGATGCCTACACCTTTGTGGTGGGCCCGGGGGGATTCGAACCCCCGACCTACGGGTCTGGAGCTTCGACAGACCCTGGAGGCTTCCAGGGCCTCCGCCGCTCTGCCTGGCTGAGCTACGGGCCCAGGGCTTCCTCCATAATGCTTCTATTAAGGGAAAGGAGTAATAAAGGGTTATCGTTCCCTTCAATTTTTAGCCTCTCACAGCACCGTTTTAGTAATGATGTGTGCGCCGATGACCATACCCTTAAGCAGGGAACCCGGGTCTCGAGGCCGCGGAACTTCATTGTTCCGTGGCTGGTGATGACAAGGCCCGCATGTGAGGCGCATGAGCCCTGCTCTAGGCGTAGTCCCAACGATATGTAATCTAGTGATGGGGAACATAATTGGGCCTTGACGCCTGTCCAGTAAGAGAAAACATTGATGGATTGGAGGACGTCGATGCGAGCGTACTCGTTGTTCTCTGGGGAACCCCGCCTAGGGTTCTCTTAGTAAGGAAATCATGCAGGCGAAAAACCTATTGGTCGTGTGATGCGGCTCTCCCGGGAGGCCATATAGAAGATCATGAGGGCCCCGTTGAAGCAGCTCTAAGGGAAGCTTGGGAGGAGGCATGGATACATAAAGGTAGTATTAGTATCAAGGGTTTCCTTCCTGTAGAGGTTACTCGTATTGGTAAGGTAAGGATACTTCCCATAGTAGGGGTGGTTTCTGGACCGTTCTGTTATCGTCCTAACAGTGAGGAGGTAGATGAAGTTTTCTGGGAGAATCTTTCAATTCTTGATCGTCCTTCGAGAATCTTCTTCCACCCAAACAGACGTCTAGCTATTGAGGGTTATGTTTTAGATAGTGGGGCTATACTGTGGGGAGCTACACTCAGGATTCTGAGACGTATTCATCGTTCACTGCAGAGTTGTCCTAGCCTGCTAGATCCTTTTATAACCCAGCATCTTCCTCCTTGATGAAGAACCAGAGCACCGCACACGTATCTCTTTAGACTCTCTAGGACATACGGGTTGTCGTCGTGCCACTCATATATGCAACCTTCCTTCTCTAGTATACGTTCTGCACAGAATAACTTGTGGTCAATTTCGCTTCTTTCACGATTAAGACAGAATTCTATTCGTGATAGTGATACTCCCATAGCGGTCAAAGTATCTTTTATAAGGTCGAGCCATCTAGCCGATCTACCGGAAACCAGGTATATCTTCGTGTGTTGTGGAATACTTCGTAGGAGTAATCGTCCTAGATTTCTTACATGGACATTTTCTGGAGTCCATTCATAGATGCTTAACGGCTCTACTAATACTCCGTCGAAGTCTAGGACTATTATGTCACAATCGCAATCCATCTCTTTATTCTCCCTAACTTGATTCTTTGTTATGGACAGTGTATTAAACTCCTTCAAACAAGCTATTTGCAATGCGGAGAGTAATAGCGACCCGGTAAATAATAGGTAACGAAGGATAGTGATGGACATGGTAAAGTGTAGTGTGTGCGGGATTAGAGACGCGGTAGTGGTCCAGCAACATAGCGGTAGAGCTCTCTGTAAACAGTGCTTTATCGAAGACGTTACTGCTAGGACTATAGCTGAGATTAAACGTTGGAAAATGTTTAGTCCTAAAGACAGGCTTCTACTGGGGTTAAGCGGTGGCAAGGACAGTTACGTGCTATTAGATATCCTAGCCCGTATCCATCCAGTTTCTAGGATCTTGGCGGTGTCTATTATCGAGGGTATACCGCGATATAATAGAGAAGAGGACATAAGAAGACTAAGAGTTGTTGCTCGAGAGTATGGAGTCGATGTTATCGTTACTAGTATCAGAGAATATACTGGACATAGCTTAGCGGAACTTGTTATGAGGGCTTGGAGAAAAGGTAAACGTATATCTCCGTGTACTTACTGTGGTATATCGCGGCGACGTATACTCAATTTCTATGCTAGAATGTATGGAGCAGACAAGACTGTTACAGCACATAATCTAGACGACGAGGTGCAGACAGCCGTTGTTAATCTACTTAGAGGTGATAGAATAGGATTACTACGACTTCATCCAGCCGCCTCGCCTGCAAGTAAACTTATAGTACCCAGGGTTAAGCCCCTGCGGAAAATATACGAATGGGAAAGCGCTACCTACGCATATATGAAAAAGTTCCCGTTACAAGAGACAGAGTGTATGTTCATACGCTACGCTCCAACGCTGAGAGCCAGGGTTAGAGACATGCTTTACGTTATCGAGTCCCGCAGGCCAGGAACTCTCCTCCGCATACTAGAACTACTAGACGAAGTACTCGAAGAAGAAGCCCGTAATCTCTCCCCTGAAGCCCTTTCACGATGCAAGAAGTGTGGTGAGCCTACTAGTCCCTCTCGCCGCTTGTGCAAACTCTGCGAGATCCTTGAGCTAGCAGACGTTCAAAGACCTGTATACTCAGTTTATTACTCGGAGAACTCTGATTCTGCATAATAATTATTTAATCGGTTAGTCAATCCAGATGAGTAAGGAGAGGAGGTGTTAGTGTCATGGAGGTAGGAAAGGAGCTACAGCCTCCATACGCTGTTGTTAAGAAGCCACATCTCGTAAAGAAGGGTCCGGTTGATCCAGGTATCAGGCGTGGAAGAGGATTTAGCATTAAGGAGATAGAGGCTGTAGGATTAACCGTCAAGCAGGCTAGGAAGCTCGGCCTTTATGTAGATACAAGGCGTAAAACCGCGCACGAGTGGAACATTAAGGCACTCAAGGAATATCTTGAAAAAGTAAAGGCTCTCTCAAAGTAATTTTTCTAAAGTTAATTAATAGGAATAGTGGGTAGCGAGATTAAATGGTTAGTTGTCCCAGGAAACAATCCCCTATGCTACCTTTCTCTTTTACCCTCGATGAACTCCTCGAACCATTGAAGCGCTATCTCGTCGCTTGGAGCTTGCACTGGTGGGTGCTTGAAGAACGGTGCAGATACGCTTACTAGTGGCCCTCCGATGCCCCGGTCGATAGCGACTTTTGTTCCCCTTATCGCGTCTATCATTGCTCCAGCAAACATGCTCTTATCGTCGACTGTAAGCTTAGCCTCTATTGTTACTGGGAAGCCACCGAAGCTTGTACCTTTCAGGTAGATATAGGCTACCTTTGTGTTGCCAAGGAACGGGACGAAGTCGCTGGGGCCTATTCTGACTTTTCCGTTCTTGTAGAGCTCGTTTCCGTAGGGGAGGATTGATGTCACCGCCTGGGTTTTGCTGATCCTCTTACTCTTGAGTCTTTCTTCCACTAGCATGTTCTCGAAATCCGTGTTTCCTCCAATGTTAAGCTGGTATGTCTCTTCGACTTTTACTCCACGCATGTGCATGAGTCTAACAAGTGTCCTGTGGAATACTGTTGCTCCAAGCTGGCCTTTTATGTCGTCGCCAGTTACGGGTATTCCCTTTTCCTCGAATTTCTTGGGCCATCCCTCGCTCTGGTCGCTGGCTATGAAAACTGGCATTCCATTAATAAATGCAACTCCCGCCTCCAATGCGGCTTCTGCGTAAAACCTTGTGGCTTTCTCGCTCCCCACTGGTAGGAAGTTTATTAGTATTTCAGCCCCCGATTCTTTCAGTACATCTACGACTTCTCCGAGAGATACCTCTTTCTCTATGGGGTTGAATCTCTCCTTCATGTGTGGAGCTACACCGTCTAGTACTGGTCCAGGACTCACATATACGCCGAGCCTCTCTGGTATATCTGCGAATCTCGGCGTGACGTTTGGAGGCTCAAATATTGCCTGAGCTAGATCTTTTCCTATTTTATTCTTTGAAACATCGAATGCAGCTACCCATTCTATGTCGCCGATGTGGTATCCTCCTAGTTTGACTCTTGTTACTCCGGGGACAAACTCGTCTTCTGTAGCGTTCTTGTAATAGTATACTCCCTGAACGAGGGCTGATGCACAGTTGCCTACTCCTACTATTGCTGCTTTTATCTTCGCCAATATTCACACCCGTAAATATCTCTATCCATGAATATTCTGAGGTGACAAATATAAAACTTTAGCCCTACAAGTCTCTGTAAATGGTGCATAACAATATGGAATTAGAGAAAAATCCTCCACTAGCAAGACTCCATAAGAAAACCACTGTGGAAACTCTATGGCTCTATATTCTGGCATCACTCGTATCAGAAGGACCCACGTACGGCTATAATGTTAGGAAAATAATCGCGAACAAGTTTGGATTTAAGCCATCCACAGTCACGCTCTATACAGTCTTATATCGTTTAGAGAGATTAGGCTATCTCGAAAAGCAAGGCGACACCTATAGTATAACTGAGAAAGGCCGAAAACTACTCGAAGAAGGAATAAAGCACCTGGAAAAAACCGTGACCATGCTGAAAGAATCTCTTGCCACAGCCAATAAATAATGATACCGATATTGTGGCGGCTCGAATGGTCCGTGAATCTCTCATCGGGAACCCTCTATTCTAACCCAGCGGATCTCATCGCCGCCACATTGAATATCGTGTCTGGAGGGTTTAGTAGTTTTGACAAGCGAAGAACTACTGCTTAGATATCCGTGGCTACTTCCAATTGTCGTCTCCGAGCTTAACGGAATAAGAGAACCCAAGGATATCGCAGAGTGGCTAGGTATCTCGTCTAAGACTGCTAAAAGCCTTGTTTACTATGCTTCAAAAATGCCCGAAATATACAGAGTTAAGATTGACTGTTATGCTAGGATAGATAGCAGATACTTTGGGGCCGTCCTAAACAGGTACATTATTGTAGCAAGAATTCGGAAAAAGAGGATAGCCGGATACACGTTCATTCTTACTGAAAATAGAGGCCTTGTATCTATGAGTGGTAAGGCTCCCAAATGGGCATTAAAGATTGCAGAAAAAATTCGTGGAATATGTAGTGAAAGAGTTTAAGTTACTGTTTCTGCTGTTCTTTGATTATCTTTCTTAGCACGTATTGTAGTATTCCTCCGTGTTTGTAGTATTCGACTTCTATTGGTGTGTCGAGCCTTGCTTTGACCTTGAATTCTATTATTCTTCCGTCTGACTTCTTTGCTCTTACTGTTAGAATCTTTCCTGGATAGAGGCCTTCGCTTATACCTATAATATCGTATTCTTCGCTTCCGTCGAGACCTAGTTTCTCGGCGTTCTCGCCTGGTAGGAACTCTAGTGGGAGAACTCCCATTCCTACTAGGTTGCTTCTATGGATTCTTTCGTAGCTTTCGGCTATGACTGCTTTTACTCCGAGTAGAGCTGGTCCCTTTGCTGCCCAGTCTCTGCTACTGCCGGTACCATACTGTTTACCGCCTAGTATTATTACTGGGATGTTCATTTCCTTGTATTTCCTGGCTGCGTCGAATATGCGCATTATTTCTCCTGTTGGCCAGAATATCGTCCATGCTCCCTCTCTGTCTGGTACTAGTTTGTTTCTGAATCTTGGGTTATCGAATGTACATCTCATCATTACTTCGTGGTTTCCTCTTCTTGAGCCACATGTGTTGTATTGATATGGTTTTACTCCGTGTTCGTCTAGGTACTCTGCTGCCTTCGTTCCTGGAAGTATTCTTCCTGCGGGGCTTATATGGTCGGTTGTTACTCTGTCTGGAGCATATACTATTACTCTAGCTCCCTTAATGTCTTGTGGTTCTGGTGGCTCGAGAGGCATGTCTTCGAAGAATGGTGGCTTCTTTATGTACGTGCTCTTTGGATCCCAGGGGTATGTTGGCGAGTCTATTTCTGGGAGTGATCTCCAGTTCTCGTCGCCTTCCCATATGTTACTATACTTTTGTTTGAATGCTTCGGGGTCTAGTGCCTTCTCTACTGCTTCTTGTATCTCTTTCTGGCTTGGCCAGATGTCCTTCAGGTACACTGGGTTTCCGTTGGGATCGTATCCTATTGGTTCTGTGTAGAAGTCTATGTCTATTCGTCCAGCTAAGGCGTATGCTATTACCAGTGGTGGGCTTGCTAGGAAGTTGCCGCGTGCGAGTGGATGTATTCTGCCCGAGAAGTTCCTGTTACCGCTTAGTACTGTTGCCGCCCATAGATCCTTCTCCTTTATAGCGTCTTCGATGATCTTTGGAAGGGGACCACTGTTACCGATACATACTGTACAGCCGAAGCCTGTGACATGGTATCTTACTGCTTCTAGGTATGACATTAGGCCTAGCTTGTTCCAGTAGTCTGGGACTACTCTGCTTCCAGGCGCGTTGCTGGTCTTCACCCAGGGCCTTGGCTTTAGGCCAAGCTCTACTGCTTTCTTTGCAACTAGACCTGCAGCTATCATTAGGCTTGGGTTGCTCGTATTGGTACAGCTTGTTATGCCGGCGAGAACCACGCTTCCGTCTGTTAATTCTACTTTTTCTCCGTCTATTTCTATCTGTACAGCTGCTGGTCCTCTTCCTTTCTGCTTCCAGTATTCTTCTAGGATTGCCTTGATTCTCTTTTTGGCTTCTTTTAGTGGTATTCTGTCTTCTGGGTGGCTTGGTCCGGCTATGCTGGGTTCTACGTCGTTTAGGTCTATTTCTATTATCTTTGTATAGTTTGGTACTGGGTTCTCTATATCGTACCATATGCCTGTCCTCTTTAGGTATTCCTCGACGAACTTTACATATGCGGGGTCTCTGCCTGTCAATAATAGGAACTTCATGGTTTGTTCGTCTGGCGGGAAGAAGCCCATCGTTGATCCGTACTCTGGAGCCATGTTTGCTATTGTCGCCCTGTCCGGTACTGCTAGGTTCTTGACTCCTGGGCCGAAGTATTCAACGAATTTCCCTACGACTCCTACCTTTCTTAGCTTTTCTGTTATGTAGAGAACTAGGTCTGTCGCGGTTGCTCCCTCTGGTAGTTCTCCTACTAGTTTTACTCCGACTACTTCGGGTAGTAGCATGTAGTAGGGTTGTCCTAGGAGTGTGGCTTCGGCCTCTATTCCTCCTACTCCCCATCCCATGACTCCGAGACCGTTTATCATGGTGGTATGGCTATCGGTTCCGAGGACGCTGTCGGGATACGCGGTTAGTTTATCGCCGTTTTCCCTTAGCCATACAACTTTGGCTAGATATTCTAGGTTTACCTGGTGAATTATTCCTTTGCCTGGAGGTGCTACGCGGAAGTTCTTGAATGCTTTCTGGGCCCATTTTAGAAGAGTGTATCGCTCAGCGTTTCTTTCGAATTCCTTTTTCATGTTCCAGGCCAGGCTATACGAGGTGCCGAAGTAGTCTACCTGGATGCTGTGATCAATTATTAGGTGCACTGGTATAACGGGGTTTAGTAGGGTTGGATCATAGCCGAATTCTTTTAATGCATCCCTCATTGCTGCTAGGTCTACTACTGCCGGGACGCCGGTGAAGTCTTGCATTATTATTCTTGTTGGGTGAAGTGGAATGTCTTTTTTGGCCGCATATTCCTCCCATTTTGCTACGCTGAGTACCTCTTCGTCCCTAACTATGTATCCGTCATAGTTTCTGATGACGTTTTCCAGTAGGATTCTTATAGAGTATGGTAGTCTGTCGAGTTTACCATAGCCGAACTCATCTATCTTCCTTATATTATAGAATAGTGCTTTTCCCTTTGGAGTCTCTATGTATTCTTTGAACTCTTCTTTATTGAATGAAGCCATTCATTCATCACCCAGATCACGCTTCCAATGATCTCTAGACGGGATCTCTCAAAATTAAATATCACTATCCATGATGACGTCATGGCTTTCGACTTTTTGCACACGTAAATGTTTATTACCCCAGGCGAAATAATGAATAATACGCTAGAGTAAGCCGCGTTATAGGTGGTCAGCAAAGCCATGACGGATCTCTCAATGTGCGGAGGACTCCCTCCCGAAATCTGCGAGCAGCTTTCTATAGAAGAGCAAATCATAAAGATAAGAGTCGAGAAGAGAAAGTTCGGACGAGAAGTAACAATTATTGAAGGAATCAACGAGAAAGAGTTCGATCTCAAAAAACTAGCTAGCAAGCTGAAAAGCAAACTAGCCACTGGTGGAACCGCCAAAAACGGCCGAATAGAGCTCCAAGGAGATCACCGTCACCGCGTCAAGAAATTACTGGTTGAAATGGGCTTCCCTGAAGAAAACATAACGATAATAGAGTAAGGATTCAAAGCATTTTTACTCTTCTAATGCTTAAAACCTGTTTCTTCGGCAACTCATGGTACTTATCTTGTATCCTCACCATAGCTTAGAACAAGGTAAATTATCCATCCAACGGCTGCATATAGAACCCCTATAGACAGTAGGACTATGCCAATGCCCTGCCATATTGTTGAAGCACAGGGTATAGCTACTAATAGTAAGATGCCTATAGCCCTGCCAGCAACGGCTGGACTAGGTCCGCTACCAGTTCTCCTCCTGAAATATGGTATATTTAGAGCTGTTCCTAGTGCGGCTCCCAGGAGAATGAATGTATAAAAACTATGATATGAGCCGTAGATAACCGCTCCTAGCAGTATTAGTGCGTGAACAAACAAGGGAGTTCCCGGGAAATAATCTAGACTCCGCCTAGCCCTGTATACGAGTCTATAGAATATTGCCGGGATCATTATTGATACATATATGTACATTATGCCTAGACTGTACCCCTCCAAGTGTTTCTCATAGGTTGCTGTGAAAAGGATGAATGGAACCACTACCTGGGATAATCTATCCAAAACCCTATCAAGCATTTGTCCGCGTTCATCCGGTTCATCATACTTGCGTGCAACCCATCCATCTATAACATCCATAAGGTATGCCAATAATAATAGTTTCACAGCTAGACATATTTCGTCCAACAGTCCTGTTATTAGGGCTAATCCTGTTAGGGATCCGCCTACTAGCGTAACTATGTCCGCTTTTCTCAATGCATCATTCCTCGTACCATGTGAGAGGCCAGTCTAGGCCTAGTTACCAATATCAGTATTCCAAATAATAGCGATTGTAGAGGCTTCTGCTTTAAAACCCGACTTGGCAAGGACTCATGTCTATCATATTCAAGCACTATATCAGATAGTCCAAGCCTAGAACCATATGATAGTAGTAGCGACAGTATCTTCGAGTCAAGCAGTTCTCTAACAAACCTATACTGCTTGTTCAGCATATTCTCTACTGCACAATACGAGTGTAGTAATGCCTCTCGCAGGCCGTCTCCCTGATTAATCCTATCTTGTAAAATCCTAGCCATAACCGTTACAGGATAGAGGCCGCCTCCAGTCAACGGTTTATTCATTGCCGCCGCATCGCCTGTAATAAAGATGCTTCCTCCCTGTCTCCTGCATGGTAGCGGCGGACCGTGAATAACCCTCCCTCCATATATTTCTCGGCGCTTCTTTTCCGCTGGAGAGAGATTACGTATTAAACGTCGTAATCCTATCGGATCAAAGGATAGTCCACCGACTACAACGTATCTCTCTGCAACAGTGAAACGCCATCCGTAAAGGGTTCCGGGAACGCTACTATCCACGTGTATCTCTATGATATTCTTCTCGGGTGCTACACTGTTTATATCATAGTCGAGGTTAATTCCATAGGACCATACAGGAGTATGAAGTATCCCAAGACTTCTCCTAAGTCCTCCTCCCAGTCCCTCAGCAATTATGGCTATATCATAATCAGCTTGTTCACCGTTGCTAGCCACTAACGATACTTTGTTTTCTTTAACACGGATTCCTTTAATCTTATGACCGTACCTTATTGACGCTCCATATCGCACTGATTCATTAAGAAGGAGCTTTTCGGTTTTGACTCTATCAATACGATATACAGGTGATGCCAGTCTTATCTCCAAATATCTATTAGTTTTTTCATCTATGAACTTTATCTTATGAAACTGGCTCTCTATAATGTCCCGAGATATGGGCTCGAGAAAGTCTACTACTTCCTGGGAGACCAAGCCTGTACAGTGTTTTGGAAACCCTACCTTATCATGCTCCTCATATATATCGACACTATATCCAAGTCGTGCGAGTACCATTGAAGTAAGAAGCCCTGAATATCCAGCACCAATAACCGCGATTTTCTGGAGGTTCTCTGTACCCATTCTGAATCCTCGTTTTCATTCTATTTGGTTAAACATGGATCTAAAGGATAATTAACCCTTAAAGGGTCATCTCTTAGAAAGGTGCCAGTGTATGAGTAGTTGGGATGAGTTTGATGAGATGCTAGAAAGTGAGAGTATCGAAGAAGAGGTTCTACCGTACGGGATCAAGCCTAGAGAAGTATACTACATGTGTCTATATTGTGGTCATATAATGAAGAAAAGCGAGCTCGATCAACAAGACAATATTCTATGCACTAGGTGCGGAGGACGTATTCTTGTAAAAATCAGGAGTCCTGTCATAGCTCCACGTAGAGTCTATGCTATATAGCTGTCTTTATCTCTGGGACTGCTTCTTTACTCTACTACTAAATTTGTAGAGAAGAATAGCCTCCTGTAATATCTTAGCACCAAGAACACTAGTGATATCATTACAGTCTACGAGGGGATTCACTTCGACTAAGTCGATTCCTACTAGTCTATTGTCTAGGATACCTCCTAGGATCTTTACAACTGTTAGCGGGGATAATCCGAAGGGCTCCGGTGTCCCGGTTCCGGGCGCGTATGAAGGATCTATTCCGTCTATGTCGATGCTTACATAGATATAGCGGCATTGCGATAAGAATCTCTTCGCTGCTACAGTTATATTCTTGTATCCTTCTCGCTCAACATCGATAGGTGTCTTATAGAGGATCCTGTCCTTATGGGCTTCAGCATATAATATTTCCTCTTCTTCATATGCTCTTACTCCGATATAGACGATCTTGTCTGAAAGACTTGACTCGATTATCCTGCGCATTACTGATGCATGGCTATACAGGTAGCCGAGATAGTCCTTTCTAAGATCGAAGTGGGCGTCTATGACAATTATACAAGGCTTTATTCCTAGATTTGTCATAGCTTTGACTGTTCCGTAGGTAATAGTGTGTTCTCCCCCTATAGCGACGAGTAGTTTTCCGTCCTGGATAACTTCTTCAGAGACCTTGCTTAACCTATTCAATGTTTCGAGCGTATCTCCAGGGACGACTGAGATGTCGCCCATATCATGTATTTTGACCTGCTCGATATAGGATCTATTTGCGAGTATCCCGTTGGACTCTATATTGTTCGATGCCTCCCTGACACTTCTAGGCCCGAACCTAGATCCGGGCTTAAAAGAGCTTGTCGAATCAAATGGAACTCCTACAATAACGACTTCTGCTTCACTATATGGCCTTTGAGTCCCGCTGAAAGCCAGTGGGTTTTGAATCGTGTAGAGCTCTCTTAAAGACACTTAGTCTCCCCCAATCTTAGGAAAGTGTCTTCGAGATTAACTTAGTTGTCTTGGTCCTCATTAGAGTATATAATATTGATAAGGGTGCTGTGGTTTCCATATCAATTAGCAGGTCTGAGAGGATGCATAGAGATGGCTGAAGACAAGTACCAAAAAGTACTGGAGCTTGCTAAAAGAAGAGGCTTCTTCTGGCCTAGCTATGAAATATACGGTGGCGTAGCAGGATTCTACGATATGGGCCCATATGGAATACTCCTCAAGAATAGGATAATAGAGAAGTGGAGACAATACTTTGTACGAGATCACAGCAACTATGTGATTGAGATCGAGAGCCCAATAATTGGGCCCTCAAAAGTATACGAGGCAAGTGGCCACGTCGAAAACTTCACTGATCCAATAGTCGAATGCACAAGGTGCGGCAGAAAATTCAGGGCAGATCATCTTATCAAGGATAAGCTCGGAATAGATGTCGAAGGCCTCTCACCAATGGAGATGACTAGAATCATTAAAGAAAACAATATCAAATGCCCCGTATGTGGTGGAGAACTCGGAGAAGTGAAAACATTCAACCTACTGTTCAAGACCCACATTGGTCCTTATGAGGGAAACATAGGCTACTTTAGACCAGAGCTCGCACAGGGTATGTTTGTCGCGTTCAAACGCGTCTACGAAGTTATGAGATCACGCATGCCTCTGGGCATCGCGCAGGTTGGCAGAGTAGGAAGAAACGAGATAAGCCCGCGCCAGGCTATGATGCGTTTACGAGAGTTCACCATAATGGAGATGGAGTACTTTATTGATCCAGAGGACAACGAGAAAAGCTGTCCGTTCTTCGAGAGACATGCTAGTACCAAGATAAGGATACTCCCGTACAAGTATAAGGTAGAAGAACGCGACCCCGAGGAAGTAACTGTAAGAGAAGCAGTAGAAGAAAAACTCATACTGCATCCATGCCTCGGCTATTGGATGGCTGTTAGCAACGAGTTTATTGCTTCACTGGGTATCCCGAGGAACGAGATATATTTCGAAGAGAAGGGCCCTCATGAAAGAGCACACTACTCTAGTCAAACCTTCGACCAGCTAGTCAGAGTCTCACGATGGGGCTGGGTTGAAGTCTCTGGGCACAGTTACAGAGGAGACTACGATCTTAGCAGGCACATGCAATACAGCGGACAGGATCTGACGGTCTTCAAGCCATTCGATGAGCCAAAGATCGTCGAGAAAACTCGGTACGTAGTAGATAAATCTTATATCGGGAGAACCTTCAGGTCAGAGGCTAAGAAAGTGTTCGAGTTACTAGCCAATATTCCTGAAGAGGAGCTAAAGAATGCTTATCTACAAAAGAAGCCTCTGAAGGTAGGAGACTACGAAATACCGCCCAATGCAATCCTAGAGTACAAGACACGAGAAAAGATCACTGGCAAGAAGTATATTCCTCACGTGATTGAACCCTCCTTCGGAGTAGAAAGAGTAACATATGTAGTATTCGAACATGCATACCGAGAAAAAGAAGGGAGAATAATATTATCACTACCAAGAGATATAGCTCCTGTCCAAGCCGTAGTCTTACCACTTATCGAGAAAGACGACGACTTAAGAAAAACAGCCCTAGAAATATACGATAATCTGAGAAGAGCAGGATTCTACGTACTATATGATGATAGTGGTAGTATTGGAAGACGATACGCAAGATACGATGAAATCGGTGTTCCTGCCGCAATAACAGTAGATTATCAAACCCTCGAAGACAGTACAGTGACCCTTAGAGACAGAGACTCATGGCGCCAGGTAAGAATACCAATAGCCTCTATCGTCGATATACTTAGAAAGTTCATATACTCTGGCGAGGAAATAGATAAACTCGGCACACCGATAAATGCATAGGCTTCCTAGCCGAATAGGGTGTCATGATATGGAAAAGAAAAAACAGCCTGGAGAACAGGAAGAGGTCCCAAAGCTCGAGAAGCCTAACCTACCTCGCATGCTTGCAGTCATCCCACCAGCTTCAGCCATAAAGGCTAGGCCCAAAAAAGTGACTGAGAAAAGAATAAGGCTAAAGTATGACTATAGTCTGGAGCCTGAAGAGGCAAAGATAAGCCCCTCATTAGCAAGGGAACTTGGCATAACTGAACTGCTAGAGATAACAGTTGCAGGCAGACATAGGTTCGCGTTCAAAGCCATAATAGATGAGGAAGTTGAAGAAAACAGAGTCCATGTAAACCCCGATCTCATGGAAGAACATGGAATAAGCGATAACAGCATAGCCACTGTTCGACCATATAAGGGCTCCGAGAAGCTTGGCGTGCGGCTTTCCGTCTAGCACTGTCTTCTCTTGTAAAGATTTCTTCTTTATAACAAAAAGAATTTTTATTAATTATAATTTATAATTATCTACAAAAATATATCCCCATAAAACAACTTTCTCAAAATAAGGCAACAGAAGGTTGATACACTATGAAACAGGAAGAAATGCTACGCTACGCAATATCTATAACTGCAAACAACCTAGAAGAACTACTAGGAGTATCAGAGACCCTATCAAAAATAATCCTAGACACAGCAGATCCCGCCACAATTGAAAGCATCAACAAACTACTCCTAAACGCGATAGGATTAAGAGAAAAAATAATCGAGGTAATGGAACTAGCTCAAAATATAATAGAAAACAGTAATGAACTAGACTATGAGCTTCTCGCCGACCTATACACCATAGCAGGCTACTACGCGATGGAAGGCTACAAAACCGATAAAAACAGTATTA
>WAOU01000072.1 GCA_015521095.1 Desulfurococcales archaeon
CAATAAGCCAGAGAGGATGTAGTAACTGGACAAGTTTCTATGGTGCAAGCGATATAGGATGGTACTTTGCCCGCGATGTAACCGGTTCGACTCCATGGAGCGATCCCCAAGAATACATTAGGATAAGCCCGTTATTCCACGCGGACAAGATAAAGACTCCAACCCTAATCATACACAGCCTAGAAGACTACAGGTGTCCCCTAGACCAAGCACTCCAACTCTACACGGCACTAAAAGTAAACGGTGTAAAAACCAAGCTAGTACTATTCCCCAAAGAAAACCATGACCTATCAAGGACGGGAAGCCCTAAACGCAAGATAGCCAGGCTAGAAGCCATCCTAGAATGGCTCGCTGAACACCTAGATATTAAATCTCTAAAGCCCAAAGCCGACTAACGCTTATATACGTGACATAATGGCAGAATAGCACACAGTACAAAGAAACAGTCAAGAGGGAAAGAGAAATGGTAGAACCACAGAGCACAAACGCAATACTCATCGGCAAAAAACCCGTCATGAACTACGTACTCGCAGCACTAAGACTACTAGAACAAGAAGGCGCAGAGGAAATCATAGTAAGAGCGAGAGGACGCAACATCTGCACAGCAGTAGACACTGTTGAGAGCCTAAAGAACTTGTTCATCAAGAACCTAATCATCAAAGACATAAAGATAGGAAGCGAAGTACTAGAATCGCCCGACGGCAAGAAAAGAAGAGTAAGTGTAATAGAAATAGTAGTGGCAAAACCAAAAGAGGAGGGCCAATAAGGCCCACAGAAGAGGGCCCTAACCCTCCCAAATATAACCGAACCCAACCAAATTATTTCCAATACGGGACACAAGTATTGACCCAAGGCTCCTCACAATGGGCAATAGTAACAGGGGCATCAAAAGGACTTGGATACCATACAGCCAAAGCCCTAGCAGAAGAAGGATTCAATCTGGTACTCTTCTCTAGAAACAAACAAAGACTAGTAAAAACCATAGAAGTACTAAGAAGTAGAAAAGGAGAGATCACTGTTATAGGTGTGCCTGGGGATCTCCGCAACCCTGAAGATATAGATCGGTTATTCGAGGAAACCTATAAGTACACGGGCAAGGTTGATTATCTATTTATAAGTTATGGAAACCCGCTATGCGAGCCCTCTAAGATCCCCGATGTGCCGTGGAGTTGCTGGCTCGAGGCTACCTCGCTATACCTCGCTTCGACTCATAGAATTCTCCAAAATCTCATCTCATCTAACAACGTGAGAACACGTGTATTAGTGTTCAATAGCTTTACCATCACTAGTCCAGGACACGAGTTATTAACTGTTGCAGACGCCGTGCGGCGAGGACTCAGCCTATTACTTAAGAGGACCGCATACTCGTATCCCTCGAAGCTAATGATAATAGAGGCACGTTTCGGGAGTATGAAGACTCCTGGGGCCATAGAAACAATAAGACTTGTATCGAGACTTCAGAGAATAGAGCCCGATGAAATGTGGATCATTATCCGAGAGAAAATGACGCCTCTGAATAGGTTAGCCTCATACGATGACATACTTGCCTTGGTGAAAACTGTTGTTTCAATGCCTGATTACACAGTGTATACAGTTCTAAATATTGATGGGGGATCAGATAGTATAGTATGCTAGAAAATCTTTGTAGGGTTATATTATCATGTATTCTTTTTCTAGGAGTCTCTCGGTTAGGCCAAGCCACTTTACTTTGAGCGTCTCCCCCGTGAATAGTTCTGCCTCGTCTTTTCCTAGAGCTAGTGCCGCTGTTACTGCGCCTATTCCGTCTCCCTTTAGTATTCCTGACCCACTCGTGCCCGCTGAGACTATTAGGTCGCTTTCATATGCTTCGAATACTACTGGCATACCGTCGAAGCTCATGTCGTAGTGGCCTGCCCACATGCTAACCGGGTTTGAGCCCTCGAACTGTGGGAGATAAAGGCTTATCATTGGGTGTATGCCGTATAGGTAGAAGCGTTCCTCGGGGACAGGATCTTCTTCGAGCATGAAGGGTCTTCCTAGCTCGTCGCTGAATCCTGTCCAGAACGCGTCTTCTTCTGGTGCTGGTCTCAGGTATGCTCCATTGGGCAGTATGAGCATGGGGCTTATTCCTTCACTGTTTAGGCCTTTCGCGTATAGTGTTTTCTTTTTCTCGGGGGTATCTGCTTTTATGACGAATATTTGTCGTTTTTTAGGCCTGCTGAAAGAGTCTACTCCTATTGGCTCGAGGAGGAAGGGGGTCCATGCTCCTGCTGCTACTATGATCTTTTTCTTAGCCTGTAGTTCTTTGCCTCCATTCACTATCACTGCGTCTACTCGTGTGTCTTGCCATGGGAATGGTTCGCCTTCTATTCCTAGTGGGTTTCTAGGAACTAGTTTGAATCCTGTTACCCGTGTCTCGAAGGCGAATTCCACGTTCATTGACTTGAGCTTCTCATAGTAGTATTGGACTAGTCTGTCTGGCATTAGTATACCGGCGTTTTCTATTAGTATTCCTGCCTCGATGTTTTCTGCATCCATGATCTCGGCTTCTTCTAATCCCTCAACTATAGTGCGTATTCCTAGCTTTTCCTCGAGGTCTCCGGGGTCGAGGACCTTGTATGGGAGTCCTCTCTTGTCGGCTTCTTTTAATCCTACCTTCATGTTCTCCATTAGCTCTTTGCCGGGCATGAACAGGTATCCGACGTATTTCATTGATAGGTCGAATCCTTCTTGCTCCTGAATATGCTTGTAGAATTCTACGCTACTATGAGCTAGGGCAAAATTTACCCTGTTGGTGAAGAATACTCGGAAGGCCGCTGCGCTTTTACTGGTGTCTCCAGCTCCTGGGCCAGGTGCTTTGTCTATGATTAGGATTGATGCGTCGGGTTTCTGTTTCTTAATATGGTATGCAGTTGATAATCCTATGATTCCTGCTCCTACTATGATGTAATCGTACATTTAGGACCACCGACGCTCGTCCTTGTTATATTTTCTCATATAAGAATTTATAATATTTCCATTATTCAATATTTACAGAGAATACATACTATCTTTTGTAGAATATTTCAATTCTCTTAAATATGTATTCTCAATACATTACAATGTGGACAGTCTACCGAGATGAATACGAGAAAGCCGCCAAACTCGAGCAATATAAAACACAAAGGGTGCTATTGAGCCTACAAAAAATACAATATACTCTTATTACGCTTATTCCTGTCGGGAAAATATCTAGGAGTATATCTTTATTCTTCTGGTTATGAAGGGCTTGTCATTGGTATTCATTATATAGTTCCTGAGTGCTCTTCTAATTATCTCGCTCTTTGTTATGTTCTTTCTTCGAGCATACTCTTCTAAAACCTCGAGCAGTTCCTCGTCCACTTTGAAACTTACTACGCGCATGCTTACCACCTGTATTTTCTTTATACTAGTACGACTAGAGCCATGGTAATACCGATCTTTTCACGGCCTAGATAAGATTAATCCGTCTCTCAAACTCTGTATTTCTCTTACAAGAAGAAGACTGAAAGAGTAATAGTTATTAAGGATGCCGATCTTTCTCTTACTAGGGGAAGACATTTGCCAACAGTACACCTATCACTGCCTGATAAAGTTTACAGAGACCTAAAGCTAAAAGCGGCAGAGCTGGGAATACAGGTAACAGACCTTATAAAGCTCTATATCCGGGTCGGGCTAAACAACGGGTTCCTCGCCCCCACAAGCAATACTCAATCCAGAGAAATAGACATACTAGCCAAGAAACTCGACCGCATCGAGAAAAACACTAGGATGAGCCTCATGAAGGTAGAAGGCAAGATAAGACAGCTAGAAGAAATGTTCACATACCTACATGAGAGACTAGACTACATGGACGACATCCTAGCCCAACTCACACGCAGCAAAATGTACAATGAAGCACTAGTAGAAAGGGACTAGCCTCGAGAACCACATTCTAACGGTCTACAGCCTCTCCGTATAAGCCTATTCATAATACTCCTCCTAATCTCAATAAGCGTTACTTGCCGCTGGCTTCCATGCTCCTTTAGCCTAGAGAGCTCCTGCTCCAGGTCTAGTTCCGTGACTATACAGTACTCGTTTAATGCCTGGCTAGCCTGGCCAACGCCACGTGTCCCCGCTACAGCCTTGGCCAGAGGACTCTCCTTGTACACCATGTGGGCATCCAAGAGATAAGCAGACGACTGTACAGGCGAGATTTTGACTCTTCTAGTGCCTCCTCTAATCGTGACAGTCCCGTATTCTCCTTCGAAGGCCCTTAGAGGAATCTTACTGGCCTCGCTCACGACTTCCTGTTCGGCTTTTTTAGCCAGATTGTAATCTTTTTTGGATAATCCAAAGACCTCGAGGAGACCATTATTCTTTGCAATCTCTGATATCCTATGTAGGACCTCCTCCTCGGATAATTCACCATCGGCTCCCGGGGACAATACCACTATATATGGCTCAACACCGGACTCGGCCATCGCATACAGTGATAACGCATCGGCTAGAGGGCTCCAAAGGTTATTCTCACATCCCTTTGCCAGTATATCGCCTCCCGTATCAACTCCTATAATCGCGTCGACTCCTAACTCTTCTTTTGCCACTAGGAAAGCCTCTAGGAGGCCTTCAGCTCCCTTCGATAGGTCTAGGAATACTGTTTTTCCATCTGTATACTTAGCTACTCTTGCTATCTGGGGCTTAACCTGGAACCCATACCTGTTAGCAAACGAGTCTGGGCCTACTAGTCCTATACTCCAGCCCAGTGGATCAGCGTTAACCATTATCTCTAGAGGAATAGGTCCAGGGAAGGGATCAATAACAAATCTTTCCCAGACGACGCTTCCCAGCATTGGCTCGGCGCCGAGATCTTTTAGCCGTTTCCATACCATTAATGCGCCGAACGCGTCTCCGCCTCCTCCTGCGCCGAAGACAAGTATCTTGTCATAGCTTTTAGTGATGTCGATCAGGCTTTCTTTTATTGGCACGTGTTATGCACCAGGAGTGGTGTAGTATATACTGGATTAATTACGTTGATACCTATAGTTTATTTTCTGGAAGAATAGTAGAATTATATAGTTCCACGATATATTCACGTATTCAGGTGGAACGATGAACAATGCCTGACGATGCTTCGCCTGAATCATCGAAAC